>DATKQE010000089.1:0-4918 GCA_035532935.1 Allostellaceae bacterium | reverse complement strand
GGCGCCGAGATGGCCGAGATGATGGCTTATGCCGCGTCGGTCGGCTCGGCCGCCGCGAAGCGCGAGGCCGGCGCAGTCGGCTTCGTCGGCAACGCCACCGACGCCACCGCGCATTATTTCGGAGAGGCCCTCGGCAAGGGCACCATGCCGCACGCGCTCATCGGCTACGCCGGCTCGACATTGCGCGCTGCCGAGATGTTCCGCGAAACGTTCCCGAACGAGCCGCTGACCGTGCTGATCGATTATTTCGGCAAGGAGGTCACCGACACGCTCGCCGTGGCCCGCCGCTTTCCCGAGCTCGCGGCCGAGGGCAAGCTCGCCGTGCGGCTCGACACCCACGGCGGCCGCTATATCGAGGAGCTCGACGTGGCGCGTTCCTACGCCGTGCTCGAGAAGCATGCGCCCAATGCCATCCGCGGCTACCGCACCGAGGTCGAGCTGCGCTATCTCATCGGCACCGGCGTCTCGGCGGCGGCGATCTGGCATTTGCGCACAAGGCTCGACGGCGCGGGCTTCTCGGGCGTCAAGATCGTGGCGTCGTCGGGCTTCACGCCGGCCAAGTGCCGCGCCATGTCGATCGCCGAGGCGCCGATTGACGTCGTGGGGACGGGTTCCTACTTGCCGGATTCGTGGACCGAAACCTACGCCACCGCCGACATCGTCGAGTACGACGGCGTGCCGCTGGTCAAGATCGGTCGCGAATTCCTGATGCGGAAAAAGGGCGAGGAGTGATGCGGCAAGGTGCCCGCCTTGGAGCCGCCGGGCGGCGATGCTATGGTCGTTCCATGGCGGTGTTCCAATTCGCCCGCGTTCGTGCGGTTGCGCTTCTCGTCGTCCTCGGCATGGGCCTCGCCGGCCAGGCCGTCGCTGGCGCGCGCATCGCGCCGACGCCGGCCGCGGGACCGTCCGCGACCGCCATCGTCGTGCCGCCGATGAATGGATGTCCGGCGTGCGCCAGCAGCCCTGCGGCGGTGGCGCTCTCCTGCCCGGCCGGCTTCTGTTGGACCATGGTGGCGATTCCCGCGACCGCCGCCGTCGTCGAGCCCGTCGTGCCGGCGATCGTCGCCGCCCTGCCGGACGCCATGATGCCGGGCCTGTCGTTGCGCCCGGAACCCCACCCACCGCGCTCCCCGCGTTCCGTCTGAACGTCGCATCCGCTGTCGGCGGAAGCGGCGTGTCGCACATTCGAAGCGTAACGCGATTGCGCCCGGCTTCGGCGATCGCTCGCCGGCGACCGGCGCAGGGAGTGGATGAAAAATGTGGATGTCTGATGCGTTGCTGTCACGGCGCGCCGTCCTTGGTGCGGGGCTTGCCGCGACGGTCGTCTCGCTGTGGTCCCCGGCCGCCGATGCCGCCGAGCGGGTCACGATCTATCGCGATCCCAGTTGCGGCTGCTGCGAAGATTACGTCGCTTATCTGCGCCGGCACGGCTTCGACGTGACCGTCAACTCGGCCGGGGCGGAGAGGCTCGCCGCGATCAGCCGCAAGGCGGGCATTCCGCCGAAGCTCGCCGGCTGTCACACCGCTTTTGTCGGCGGCTATGCGGTCGACGGGCTGGTACCCGTCGCCGCGGTGGAGAAGCTGCTCAAGGACCGGCCGCCGCTCAAAGGCATCACGCTGCCCGGCATGCCGGCAGGCGCGCCCGGTATGACGACACCGAAGCAGGGGACGCTGACGGTCTACGCCGTTCCGCAGCGCGGCAAGCCGACTGTGTTCATGACCTTCTGACAGTGGAGCAAAACAATGCAACGTCGATCATTGCTTCGTGCCGTCGCGGGCGGTGTCGCGGTGGCTGTCGCACGTCTCTTCGGCCTTCGCACGCAAACAGCCGCGGCGGCGCCGGCGAACCCGCCATCCAGCGACATGATGGGCGGCGGGATGGACGACATGATGGGCTCCGGCAATATGGCCGGTCCGATGCGCACGGGCATGGCGCTGTTCGCGCGCCACAGCCAAATTCGCCGCACCGTGACCGAGCTGCCGAGCGGCATCCACGCGGTCACCGAGTCGGACGATCCGCAAACCGCCGCCATCATCCAGGCGCATGTGAGCGACATGTACCAGCGGCTCGACGCGAAGCGCGCCTTTCCCTATCCGATGAGCCGCAGCGTGCCGGCGATGTTCGCGCACAGCGCCGATTACCGGCGGACGCTCGCGGCGACGCCGAAAGGCATTGCCGTGACCGAGACCAGCGACGATCCGGCGATGGTCGCGGTGATTCGCGCGCACGCGCGCGAGCTCAACGGCTTCGTCCGCGACGGCATGCCGGCGATGATGCGCGGGATGATGCGGTGACCCAACCCTATCGGGAGACCATGCGATGAATCCGATGTCACGACGCCAGACGCTCGCCATGCTGGCGGTCATAGCGACGGGGCTGCCCGCGGCGGACGCGTCCGCGAACGACGCGACGATGGGCGATCTTGCCGCCCGCTTCGCCTATTTGAGCAAGCACGGCAATTCCTCGTGCTCGCTGTCCTTTATGAACTCGATCGCCAAAATGCCGGCCTCCGCGCGCCTGCAAGGCTCGTGCTGTAGCCCGATGGCGCTGCAGCGCTATATCCGGCAGGTCCACGGCCTCAGGAAATACGCCAAGGTGAAGGAGATTCCACCCGATCCCTACGATATCGAGGCGGGTCTCGCACAGAAGATGATGGCGACCTACGACGTGAAGCTCCACGGGACGCAGCAAGCCGCCTACGCCTTCGCGATGCGGCATTCGGCGGAAAAGGGTCCGTGCTGCTGCAAATGCTGGCGTTGGCAGGCTTATGGCGGGCTCGCGAAGCTGTTGATCCGCGATCATGGCTTCACCGGCCGACAGGTCACCGAGGTGTGGAATCTCTCGGACGGCTGCGGAGGCGATGCATGAGGCTGCGACGATGAGGCGAACGTCGCGCAACGTTTCGGCGCTCGTCGGCGCGATTGGCGTGCTGACGCTCGCGGCGGCCGGTATCGTCGGTTGGCAGGCGTGGAGCCGGTCGCCGGCGCCGCTCGCCGCGCAGCCGGTGCCGCCCGCTGCGCCGGCGGTCGCGGCCGACGACGCCCGACTCGTGTCGTTGACGACGCCGCGACCGGTGCCGTTGCTGACGTTCATGAACGGCGACAACCGGCCGATGACGCTCGCCGATTTTCATGGCGCGGTGCTGCTCAACCTCTGGGCGACATGGTGCGTTCCCTGCCGCAAGGAGATGCCCGCCCTCGATCGCTTGCAGGCGAAAATGGGCGGACCGGATTTCCAAGTCGTCGCGCTGTCGATCGATCGCGAAGGCGTGGGGGTCGTCGAGCTGTTCTATGGGCAGCTCGGCATCAAGTCGCTCGGCATCTACGTCGACCCGTCCTTCCGCGCGATGACCGCGATCGGCACGCCGGGCTTGCCGACGACATTGCTGATCGACCGCGCCGGCAACGAGATTGCCCGTCGGCTCGGTGCGGCCGAATGGGACAGCCCCGCGATGATGGCGCAGATCCGGGACCTGCTCCGGCAGCACGCAGCGGTTTCCGGCGGGCACCCATGATCGCGCAGCTGTCGATGCTCGGCCTGCTGACGGCCTTCGGTGCCGGCCTGATCTCGTTCCTCACGCCGTGCGTGCTGCCGCTGGTGCCGGCTTATATCTCCTACGTCGCCGGCCAGCCCTACGATCGCCTCGCTGCCGGCACGGGCGACCGGGTCGCCGCCTTGCGGCGGAGCCTGCTCTTCGTCGGCGGCTTCTCGACCATCTTCATTGCGCTCGGCGCAAGCGCCACCGCCGTTGGCCGGCTGCTGCTCGCGATCCGCTACGAGGCCAACCTGGTCGCCGGTGCGGTCGTCATCCTGTTCGGCGTCCTGATGATCGGCGTCGTCACGCCCGCCTTCCTGCAAGGCGATTGGCGCTTGCGCTTCGACCTGCCGGCGGGCCGACCGCTCGCCGCCTTCGTGCTCGGTCTCGCTTTCGCCTTCGGCTGGACGCCGTGTATCGGACCCGTACTCGGCGCGATCCTCACCATGAGCGCGGTTTCTGCCACGGTCTCGCAGGGCGTCGTCCTGCTCGGCGCCTATTCGCTCGGCCTGGGCGTTCCGTTCCTGCTCACCGCGTTGTTCGCCGATCGCATGTTCGGCCCGCTCCGTCGCATTGCGCCCGTCGGCCGCGTCTTGCAGATCGCTGCCGGCGCCGTGGTCGTAGTCATGGGCGTCGCGATCATGACGGGCGAGCTCTCGCGCCTCTCGTTCTGGCTGCTCGAAACCTTTCCGATTTTCATGCGGCTGGGATGACGACCGAACCGCGGCGGCCGATTCCGCTCACCGCGCCGGCGTGCGCTCGAGCACCCGTTTCACGGCCGCGCAGCCCTGATCGACGAGCGGCGCGACCATTGCGCTAAGGTCGTTCGGCAGAAAATCGCTGATCCAGACGAATCGGGAGCGCTCGCCCGATTCCGGAAAGACCTGCATCGAGGCGCTGTGGTGCGTGAAGCGGTCGCCGGTGACCGCGTAGGCCACGCGCCGCCGCGCATCGTCGATGTCGATGATTTTTTCGCGCGCGATCATGCCGTTGACGAAGGTTACGACGCGAGAATCGCCGTCGAGACGACAGTCGGTGAGAACGCCATCGAACAGCCGGTGCGCA
The DNA here is from genome assembly GCA_035532935.1 of Allostellaceae bacterium. Taxonomy (GTDB): domain Bacteria; phylum Pseudomonadota; class Alphaproteobacteria; order ATCC43930; family CGMCC-115725; genus DATJLY01. Next base: position 317 of record DATKQE010000089.1, on the reverse strand, counting down.
TTGCCGACGTCGCGCACGGCGGCCCACACCTTGGCCGCACTGGCTTCGAGCAGAACCTCTTTGTGAATCGACGCCATTCGCCAACCTCCCTTGCGCCGATCCTACGCCGATTCTTGGGTGATCGCGCCTTTTCGTGTAGCTTGGCCGAACCCGCCGTTCCCGGAGTCCATCGCACGTGGAATCCTTCCTCGCCTTCCTGCGCGCGCCGGCCGTTCACGTCGCGATCGCGCGCGACGCTTTCGTGTTCGATGTGTCGTGGCTCGGCGTCGTGCTGATCGTCGGCGCGATGCTGCTCTGGCGCCGGCTGCGGCGCTGAG
>DATKQE010000088.1:0-2656 GCA_035532935.1 Allostellaceae bacterium | reverse complement strand
GGCGCGCTGCCGGGCAAGCCGGTGTCGGCCGTGGGTTCGGGCAAGATCGGGAGCGACAGTTTTCAGGAATCGGCCGCGCGCGGCATTGCGAAACTGAAGGAGAGGAAGCGCGAGGCGGGATGAGTGCGGAGGCGCTGGAACGCCGCCGCACTCGCTCATCACCGCGGGCCGAGGCCCGCTCTCTAGCGAGGTCATTATGAACGATCATCCGGAAAAACCCAAGATCGACGTTGAAGCCATCCGGCAGCAAGTGGTGTCGCTGCTGCAAGGGCGGGGCGTGACTCAAGCGACGATCGCCAAGCAGGCGAACGTCTCGACCGGCGCCTTGTCGAAGTTCATCGTCGGGCGGTACGAGGGCGACAATGACGCCGTCGCGCGCAAGATCGCCACGTGGCTCGTTGGGTTTTTGAAACGGGACAAGCTGCCGGCGACGGTCAGCGCCGGCCACCGCTTCGTCCGCACCGCCGCTTCGGTCAAGACCACGAGCCGGGCGGAGCATGCGCAAGTCAGCGCTGACCTGGTCATCGTCATCGGCGATCCAGGCAGCGGCAAGACCACGGTGCTCCAACACATTTGTCGCACCGGCGCGAGCGTGTTTCTGGCGACGATGAGCCCGGACACTTCTGGCACCGTTCCCATGCTCGAGGAGGTGGCCGACGCCCTCGGCATTCAGCCGCCGAATGGCGGAGGCGCTCGGCGGCTGCGATCGCAGATCGAGAAGCGCCTGCGCGGCAGCGCCGGATTGCTCATCATCGACGAAGCCCAGCATCTTTGCCACAAGGCGCTAGAAACATTGCGCCGCATCCACGACACCGCCCAGGTCGGGATGCTGCTCGCGGGCAGTCCGGACTTGATGCAGCGGATTGCTCAGATGCCGCAGGCCAGCAGCCGCATAGGCTGGAGGGTGACGCTCCGTAGGCCGTCGCGCGCTGACGTGAACGCGCTCGCGGCAGAGTTCGGCATCGACGGCCGACAGGAACAGGATTTTCTTCATTCCATCGCGCAGCACCCCGGCGGCCTGCGCTGCGTCGTCAAGACCATCCGGCTTGCCATGCTCGCGGCCGAGGGCGATGACGCGGCGCTCGACACGGGCCACCTGACGGCGGCCTGGTCGGAGCGGGCGCTCGTCACATCGGAGGACGAATCATGAGCAGGGCGCCGATGATCGTGCCGTCCACGGAGTGGCAGGATATGTTTCCGGGCCTGCGCTGGATGCGCGTCGATGTAGACTCGATGGAGCCGACGATCAAGCATGGCGATGTGGTTGCGGTCGACACACGCGAGACGACCATCGATCGCTTCGGCGGGCTCTATGTCTGTAATTTTTCCGGCGCGCTGTTGATTCGGCGCGTCGATCCTCGCCCCGGTGCGTTTGCCGTCACATGCGACAACCCGCTCTACCCCCACGAAACCATTGTGGCCAAGGCCGACATCGCCTCGCTCAATGTTATCGGCCGCGTCGTCGGCTACTTTCGGCGCCTCTGACGGAGGCGCACGATGGCGACCATAACGAAGCGCCAGATTGCCTTGATCCACGTCGCGAAGGCGGCGCTTCGGCTCGACGACGACTCTTATCGCGACGTGCTGTCGCGCGATGGCGGCGTGGCGTCGAGCCGCGACCTGAGCCAGGCCGGCTTCGACGCCGTGATGGCGACGTTGCGGCGGCTCGGCTTCGACGACACCGGGCGCGGCGGCACGCCAACGGAATTCGGCGTCCGGCCCGGCTTTACGTCGCCCAGCCAGGTCGCCCTCATGCGCGCTCTCTTCTCCGAGTACAAGGGCGCGCCGCAGGATGACGCGGCACTCGGCCGATGGCTTCATCGCTTCTTCAAGGTGTCGTCAATCCGGTTTCTTAGCTACGCCGATGCGCGCCGCGTGATCGGCACGCTCAAGACGATGAAGGCGCGCAAGCGCCAGAAGGCGAGCGAGCGCGCCGAAGAGAAAGCGCCGGCGTGACGCCGCTGCCAGCCCGATGAGCTGCCCCGATCCCTTCTCCGATCGTGAGCAGGTGCGTCTCGTCGATGAGCGACGCCGCCGCGGCTGGACCTTCGCCCAGGTCGCGGTCGCCCTGGCCGATCGCTTCGGTCCGCGCGCGTGGCCGCTTGCCAAGGTCCGCGACTTCTGCCTTGCGCCGGAGCGGCCGGCGCCCCTGGCGTGGCATGAACGCAACCCGGATATGGCGGCATTCGTCGAAGATCGGCTCGGCAGCTTCACCATCGCCGAGATTTACGCCGAGGGCATTGCCGTCTATGGCGCGCGCGTGCCGTCGCGGTCGAGCCTCGAGGCATTCGCGCATCGCCACCGCGGCTTCAGGCGCTCGCCGGCGCGACACGGCGCCGGGCAGCCCGCCGCACCTTCCGTTGTCACGTATGGACTCGCCGTCGCGCCATCGAAGGCGATCCTCCTGCCGCGTGTCGGGCACGGCCCGATCCTCGATGCGCTCTCGCGGCGGGATCGCCGATTTGCCGATCGCGAGCAGGCGGAATTCATCGGCGCGTTGCCGGGCGGCACGACATTCAGCGCCGTCGCCGAGGCCTGCCGCGCGCGTTTTGGCGCCGGGGCGTGGCCGCGGGCGCTGATTGCCGAATATGTCGGCGCCGTGATGGAACTGCCGAACGGCGAGCTGCGGCGCATGGACTTGCCTAAGCAAGCCTTC
>DATKQE010000087.1:0-5648 GCA_035532935.1 Allostellaceae bacterium | reverse complement strand
CGATGGAGGTGGAACTGATCGCGCCGATCGCCATGGACGAGGGCCTGCGCTTTGCCATCCGCGAGGGCGGCCGCACCGTCGGCGCCGGCGTCGTCGCCAAGATCATAAAATAGGGAGGCGCGACCGCTGCCGCGTCGGGCGGCGGCCGGGGCGAGGACCAAGGACACGTCATGGACAATCAGAATATCCGCATCCGACTGAGGGCGTACGACCATCGCGTTCTCGACCAGTCGACGAGCGAGATCGTGAACACCGCCAAGCGCACCGGCGCGCGGGTGCGGGGTCCGATTCCGCTGCCGACCAAGATCGAGAAGTTCACGGTGCTGCGTTCGCCGCATATCGACAAGAAATCGCGCGAGCAGTTCGAGATCCGCACCCACAAGCGGGTGCTCGACATCGTCGATCCGACGCCGCAGACGGTGGACGCGCTGATGAAGCTCGATCTTGCCGCCGGCGTCGATGTCGAGATCAAGCTCTGAGGGGATGCCCATGCGCACCGGCCTCATCGCGCGCAAGCTGGGCATGACCCGGCTCTTCACCGACGACGGCAACCACGTGCCGGTGACGGTGCTGAAGGTCGACAACTGCCAGGTGACCGCGATCCGCACCCTGGAGACCGACGGCTACACCGCCGTGCAGCTCGGCTCCGGCAAGGCCAAGGTGAAGAACGTCACCCAGCCCATGCGCGGCCATTTTGCCAAGGCCAAGGTCGAGCCCAAGCAGAAGCTGGTCGAGTTCCGCGTCTCGCCCGATGCGCTCGTCGAGGTCGGCGCCGAACTGTCGGCGACGCATTTCGTCGCCGGCCAGTTCGTCGACGTCACCGGCACGAGCATCGGCCGCGGCTTCTCCGGCGTGATCCGGCGGCACAATTTCGGCGGGCTGCGCGCGACCCACGGCGTCTCGGTCTCGCATCGCAGCCACGGCTCGACCGGACAGCGCCAGGACCCGGGCAAGGTGTTCAAGAACAAGAAAATGGCAGGCCATTACGGCGACGCGCGGGTGACCACGCAGAATCTCCGCGTGGTCTCTGCCGACGACGCGCGCGGGCTCATCATGATCGCGGGCGCGGTGCCGGGAGCTCCCGGCGGCTGGGTCCTCGTCAAGGACGCGGCGAAGCGCAAGCCGAAGCAGGATCTGCCGTTCCCGGCGGCGTTGCGCGCGCCGCCTGCGGAAGCCGGAGGCGCGTGACATGCAGGCCCAGGTCAAATCCCTCGACAACGAGGAGGTCGGCAGCATCGAGCTGTCGGATGCGGTGTTCGGCCTTCCGATCCGCCGTGACATTCTCGCCCGCATGGTCAACTGGCAACTGGCCAAGCGCCGCGCCGGCACGCACAAGGCCAAGGGCATCAGCGACGTCTCGGGCACGACCAAGAAGCCGTGGCGGCAGAAGGGCACCGGCCGGGCGCGCCAAGGCAGCCTGCGCTCGCCGCAGTTCCGCGGCGGCGGCGTGATTTTCGGCCCGGTGGTGCGCAGCCACGAATTCGCGCTGCAGAAGAAGGTGCGGCGCCTCGCGCTCAAGACGGCGCTGTCGGCGAAGCAGGCCGAGGGCAAGCTGGTCGTGCTCGACCGCGCCACGATCGAGACCACCAAGACCCGGACGCTGGCCGACCGCTTCCGCAGCCTGGGCTGGGGTTCGGTGCTGATCATCGACGGCGCCGCGGTCGACGACAATTTCGCCCGCGCCGCGCGCAACCTGCCGCGGGTCGACGTGCTGCCGCAGCAAGGCGCCAATGTCTATGACATCCTGCGCCGCGATACGCTGGTGCTGACGCGGGATGCGGTGGCGGCACTGGAGGCGCGCCTGACATGAGCCGGTTCCGTTACATTCCACGCGCAACGATCGGCCTCAGCCGGCAGCAGATGCGGGATCTCGTCCGCACGCCGGTGATCACCGAAAAGGCGACCGCCATCTCCGAGCACAACCAGGTGACGTTCCGGGTTCCGCTCACCGCCGACAAGCGCTCGGTCAAGGCCGCGGTCGAGGGGCTGTTCAAGGTCAAGGTGACCGCGGTCAACACCATCCGGATCAAGGGCAAGACCAAGCGCGTCCGCGGCCGGGTGGGCACGCGCTCCGATTACAAGAAAGCGATCGTCACCCTCGCCGAGGGCTCCAAGATCGACATTACGACGGGGATCTGAGGCCATGCCGCTCAAGACCTACAAGCCGACCTCGCCCGGACGCCGCCAGTTGGTGTTGGTCGATCGCCGTGAGCTGTACAAGGGCCGCCCGGTCAAGGCGCTTACCGAAGGCAAGCGCGCCAGCGGCGGGCGCAACAATCACGGCCGGATCACCTTGCGTTGGCGCGGCGGCGGCCACAAGCGGCGCTTCCGCATCATCGACTTCAAGCGCCAGAAGCACGACATCCCCGCCGAGGTCGTGCGTCTCGAATACGATCCCAACCGCAGCGGCTTCATCGCCCTCGTCAAATATGAGGACGGCGAACTCGCCTACGTGCTCGCGCCGCAGCGCCTCAAGGAGGGCGACCATATCGTCTCGGGCGAGCGCGTCGACGTGAAGCCGGGCAACGCCATGCCGATGCGCAACATCCCGGTCGGCACGATCATCCACAATGTCGAGCTGAAGCCGGGCAAGGGCGGGCAGCTCGCCCGCGCCGCAGGCACCTATGTTCAGCTCGTCGGGCGCGACGCCGGCAATGCGCTGTTGCGGCTGTCCTCGGGCGAGGTGCGCATGGTGCGCGCCGAGTGCATGGCGACGATCGGTGCGGTCTCGAACCCGGATCAGCAGAACGTCTCGATCGGCAAGGCCGGGCGCAATCGCTGGCGTGGCTTCCGCCCGCATGTGCGCGGCGAGGCCATGAACCCGGTCGACCATCCCCTCGGCGGCCGCACCCGTGGCGGACGCCATCCGGTCTCGCCCTGGGGACAGCCGACCAAGGGCAAGAAGACCCGTCACAACAAGGCGACCGACCGCTTCATCGTGCGGCGACGCCAGAAATAACGGAGAGGCTCGTGACTCGCTCGGTGTGGAAAGGGCCGTTCGTCGACGGCTATCTCCTGAAGAAGGCGGAGAAGGTGCGCGGTTCCGGGCGCAGCGAGATCATCCGCACTTGGTCGCGGCGCTCGACCATCTTCCCGCAATTCGTCGGGCTCACCTTCGGCGTCTATAACGGCCACAAATTCATTCCCGTGCTCGTGACCGAGCACATGATCGGCCACAAGTTCGGCGAGTTCGCGCCCACCCGCACCTTCTACGGGCACGCCGCCGACAAGAAGGCGAAGCGGGGTTAGCCATGGGCAAGCCATCCGCCCCCCGCCGCCTCGCCGAGACCGAGGCCTCGGCCTATGCACGGGCGCTCCATATCAGCGCGCGCAAGCTCAACCTCGTGGCGCAGTCGATCCGCGGCCTGACGGCGAGCGCGGCACTCAACGAACTCGCCTTCTCGCGCCGCCGCATCGCCCACGACGTGAAGAAGGTGCTGCAGGCGGCGATCGCCAACGCCGAAAACAATCACCAGCTCGACGTCGACCGGCTTGTCGTGGCGGAGGCGAGCGTCGGTCGCGCCTTCGCGCTGAAGCGGTTCCACGCCCGCGGCCGCGGCCGCTCGGCGAGCGTCGAGAAGCATTTCGCCAATCTTCTGGTCGTCGTGCGCGAGCGCGCCGAGCAGACGGAGGAGGAGAAGGCCTGATGGGTCAGAAGGTCAACCCGATCGGCTTGAGGCTCGGCATCAACCGAACCTGGGACTCGCGCTGGTTCGCGCGCAAGGACTACGCCAACCTGCTGCACGAGGACCTGCGCCTCAGGAACTTCCTGTCGACGCGGCTGCAGCAGGCGGGCGTGAGCCGCATCGTCATCGAGCGCGCCGCCAAGAAGACCCGCATCACCATCCATTCGGCGCGCCCCGGCGTCGTCATCGGCAAGAAGGGCGCCGATATCGAGAAGCTGCGCGTCGACATCGCCAAGATGACGAACAGCGAGGTGAGCCTCAACATCGTCGAGATTCGCAAGCCCGAGATCGATGCGCGGCTCATCGCCGAAGGCATCTCGCAGCAGCTCGAGCGCCGCGTCGCCTTTCGCCGCGCGATGAAGCGCGCGGTGCAGTCGGCGATGCGGCTCGGCGCGCTCGGCATCCGGATCAATTGCTCCGGCCGGCTCGGCGGCGCTGAAATCGCGCGCATGGAATGGTATCGCGAGGGGCGTGTGCCGCTGCACACGCTGCGTGCCGACGTCGATTTCGGCTATGGCACCGCCAAGACCACCTATGGCACCTGCGGGGTCAAGGTCTGGGTGTTCAAGGGCGAGGTGTTGGCGCACGACCCGATGGCGCAGGACAAGCGCGCCGCCGAAGCGCAGCCCGCGCGCGGCTGAGGATCAGAAGGAACGCCCATGCTCTCCCCCAAGCGCAGCAAATACCGCAAGGCGCACAAGGGCCGCATCCACGGCCTCGCCAAAGGCGGAACGACGCTGAATTTCGGCGCCTTCGGCCTCAAGGCGGTCGAGCCGGGCCGCATCACCGCGCGCCAGATCGAGGCGGCGCGGCGCGCGATCACGCGTCATATCCGCCGCGTCGGCCGCGTCTGGATCCGCATCTTTCCCGATGTCCCGGTGTCGCAGAAGCCGGCCGAGGTGCGCATGGGTAGCGGCAAGGGCACGCCCGAGTTCTGGGTCTGCCGCGTCAAGCCGGGTCGCATCATGTTCGAGCTCGACGGCGTGCCGCCCGTGCTCGCGCGCGAGGCGTTCGGTCTCGCCGCGGCGAAGCTTCCGATCAGCACGCGCGTCGTCACCCGCGTGGGCGGGGCGGTACAGCCATGAAGGCCGCCGATGTGAGGGCCAAGACCGCCGACGAACTCGTGGGCGAGCTCGAGCAGCTCGGTCGGGAAGCGTTCAACCTGCGCTTCCAGAGGGCGAGCGGCCAGCTCGAGAACACCGCGCGGATGCGGCAGGTGCGGCGCGACATGGCCCGCATCAGGACCATCATCGGCGAGCGCGCGCGGAAGACGTCCTAGGGAAAGCGGAACACATGCCGAAACGGATCCTGCAGGGGGTGGTGGTGAGCGACAAGGGCGACAAGACCGTCGTCGTCCGCGTCGAGCGCCGCGTCATGCACCCGGTCTACAAGAAATTCATCATGCGCTCCAAGAAATATGCCGCGCATGACGAGAACAATGTCCACAAGACCGGCGATCTGGTGCGCATCGAGGAGAGCCGGCCCATCTCCAAGCGCAAGCGCTGGGTCGTGCTCGAAGGGGCGGCGGGCGCGGGCGGGAGCGAAGCGCTATGATCCAGATGCAGACCAACCTCGATGTCGCCGACAATTCGGGCGCACGCCGCGTACAGTGCATCAAGGTGCTGGGCGGCTCCAAGCGGCGCACGGCGACGGTGGGCGACGTGATCGTGGTCTCGGTCAAGGAGGCGATCCCGCGCGGCCGCGTCAAAAAGGGCGACGTGCACCGCGCGGTTGTCGTACGCACCGCGAAGGAGATCCGGCGCGCCGACGGCAGCGCGATCCGCTTCGACCGCAACGCGGCGGTGCTGATCAGCCGCCAGGGCGAGCCGATCGGCACCCGCATCTTCGGCCCCGTCACGCGCGAATTGCGGGCGCGGCGGTTTATGAAGATCGTCTCGCTCGCCCCCGAGGTGTTGTGATGGGCGCGCCGGAAACCGCCAAACGCGACCCCGTAGCCGGGAT
>DATKQE010000086.1:0-44080 GCA_035532935.1 Allostellaceae bacterium | reverse complement strand
GCTCAAGGTCGTGTGGATCGAAAGCGGCTTGGCTTGGGTTCCGTTTCTGATGCAGCGGCTCGACAACGAGTACATGATGCGCACGTCCGAGGCGCCCGGCCTGAAGCGGCGCCCGAGCGAATACATGCGCGAGATGTTCTTTACCAGCCAGCCCATGGAGATGGTCGAGAACCGCGAGGCGCTGGAGATGACCTTCAAGATGATCAATGCCGAGACGCAGCTCCTCTACGCCTCGGACTATCCGCACTGGGACATGGATCTGCCGAGTACGATCTATGACCTGCCGTTCCTTTCCGAGAAGGCCAAGCGCAACATCCTCGGCGCCAACGCGCAGCGTCTCTTCAACCTCGAGCCGACCTATTCCGAGGACAAGCTCGCCCGCCGCGCCGCACGCGCCGCCGCGCAATAGGATCGGGCGATCGGGAAAATCCGCATGCGACGCAGCACGCACCGCATCCTCACCTCGCACGCGGGGAGCCTGCCGCGCCCCGACGCGCTTCTCGACCTCAACCGCGCCAAGGTCGCGGGCGAGGGCTATGACCAGGCGGCGTATGCGGCAGGCCTCGCCGCGGCGGTCGCGGCGATCTGCCGCAAGCAGTCCGAACTCGGCGTCGACGTCATCAACGACGGCGAATTCGGCAAGGCGACACGCGGCGCCATCGATTACGGCGCCTGGCAGAGCTATGCCTGGGGCCGGCTCGCCGGGTGGGAGCCGGGGTCGCCGCGGCAATTGCCGGCGATCGCCGGGCGGCGCGACCGGCAGATCTTCGCCGATTTCTATCGCGAACTCGACAGCACGAGCTTCCTCACCTCGAGCACGGCGAGCGGTCGGCCGCCGATGGTGACCAGCCCGATCCGTTATATCGGCCACGACGCGGTGCGCGCCGATCTCGCCAACTTCAAGGCCGCGCTGGCCGCGGTGGAAGCCGAAGACGGGTTCATCACTTCGGTCGCGCCGGGCAGTTTCGCCCGCCGCCAGAACCAGTATTACAAGACCGACGAGGAATATCTCTACGCGCTGGCCGATGCACTGAAGCACGAATACGCCGCCATCATCGAAGCCGGCTTCGTGCTGCAGCTCGACGACCCCGGCTTGCCCGACAGTTGGGACATGACCGATCCCGAGCCGAGCGTCGCGGACTACAAGAAATTTGCGACGGTGCGAATCGAGGCGCTCAATCACGCGCTGCGCGACCTGCCCGAGGACCGCATCCGCTATCACATCTGCTGGGGCAGCTGGCACGGGCCGCATTCGACCGACCTGCCGCTGGCCGCCATCGTCGACGTCCTGCTCAAGGTCCGCGCCGGCGCATTCTCGATCGAGGCCGGGAATGTCCGCCACGAGCACGAATGGAAGGTGTGGCGCGATGTGAAGCTGCCCGAGGGCAAGCTGCTGATCCCGGGCGTCGTCAGCCACGCCACCAACGTCCTCGAACATCCCGAACTCGTCGCCGACCGCATCATCCGCTTCGCCCGGGTGGTCGGGCGCGAGAACGTCATCGCCGGAACGGATTGCGGCCTCGGCGGCCGGATTCATCCGCAGCTCGCCTGGGCGAAGCTGCAATCGCTCGTCGCGGGCGCCGCGCTGGCGAGCCGAGAGCTGTGGGCCTAGCGCGCGGCTACTTCGTCTTCATCGTCCACACGCCGTCCCAGTGATCGGGCGGCGGATTGTCGCGATAGTAGAGACAGCGTTCGGTATAGACCCACGACGGCCCGTCATTGGGAAACGCCTTGAGCACGTCGGCGAAGCACGCGAGCGCGCGCGACCAGTTGCGGGCGCGGTAGCGGCGGATGCCCTCGTCGAACACCGGCACGACCGCGTCGAGGCGCGCGCGCGTCGCATCGTCGTGATGGTCGAGGAGCTCGAAAATCTCGGTCGGCGCCTCCTTGCCCTTGACGCGAATGAGATCGACGCGGCGCAGCCGTGCCGGCGCGACGATGCGCTCGACGGTCGCGCGCGCCACCAGCACCGACGTCCCGTAATGCTTGTTCGCGCTTTCGAGCCGCGCCGCGAGATTCACGCTGTCGCCGATCACGGTGTAGTTCTGGCGCGCCGGCGACCCCACCGGGCCGGCGACGATCTCGCCGCTGGCGATGCCGACGCCGATCTCGAGCGGCTTTGCGCCCCGGCTCGTGCGGCGGAGATTGAGCGCACGCAGGCGGCGGATCATCTGGGTTGCCGTCGCGGTCGCATGGTCGGCATCGTCGGGGCCGCTCACGGGCGCTCCGAACACCGCCATGACGGCGTCGCCGATATACTTGTCCAGCACCCCGCCGTGCTGCTGCACGATCTCGGCCATCTCGCTGAAATACTCGTTCAGCATGTCGACGGTCCCCTGCGGCGTCAGTGCCTCGGCGAGCGCGGTGAACCGTCTGATGTCGGAGAACAGCATGGTCGCGAAGACCGGTGCCCCGGCCACAGCCGAGGCGTCGCCGCTCAACGCCTGCTCGGCAAATTCCTTCGCCATGTAGCGGGTGATGGTGGCGTGGACCTTCTTCTGCCGGTCGATGTTCTGGATGATGAGGGTGACGCCGGCGAGGGCGCCCGTGGCGTCCTTCTGCGGGGCCGCGGTCACGTTCACGCTCATGACCTGCTCGGCGCCGAATCCGGAATCGACATCGGGGCGATGATCCGCGCGGCCGGTGCGCGCCACATAGATGAGCGATTCGCCGAGCCAGGGATTGGCCTCGCCCCAGAGGACCGAAGCGGAACGGCCGCCGACGTCGCCGGGCGAAAGGCCGAGCATCTTTTGCGCTGCGTCGTTGAGGTCCGTCACATTGAACTGACGATCGAGCGTGATCACGCCATCCGGCAGCGAGCGCAGCAGGCTCTCGGTGTAGTTCTTGAGCGCGAGCACATCGGTGAAGAGCTGGGCATTCTGGAGGGCGATCGCGGTCTGGGCCGCGAACGCGCGCAGGCGCCGCTCGTCGGTGACGGTGAACACCCCGGCGCGCTTGTTCAGCACTTCGAGCACCGCCGTCGGCCTGCCGCCCGGATCGACCACGGGAACGGCGAGCAGGCTGCGGGTGACGAAGCCGGTCCGGGCGTCGATTGCCGGATTGAAGCGCGGATCGGCGTAAGCATCGTTGACGGCGATGCTGGCGCCGCTCGCGAACGCGGCGCCGGCGATACCGGTGTCGTCGGGGAAGCGGATTTCCGCAACGCGCTCGCCCGCCGTGACCCGCGACCACAGCTCGCCCTTGACCGGATCATGGACGAAGAGGCTCGCGCGCTCGGCCTCGAGAAGCTCGGCCGACGCCGCCACGATCCGCGCCAGGAGCTGATCGAGATCGAGTTCGACCGAGATCGCCTCCGCGAATTTGAGAAGTTGCTGGTCCTGCAGCCGCTCGTGCCGCTCCGCCGCAAAGGCCTGGGCATGCGCCAGCGCCGCCACCGCCTGCTGCGCGATCGCCTCGAGCAGCATCAGATCGGCGCCGTCGAATGGCCCCTGGCGCTTGTTCAGGACCTCGATGACGCCGATGACGTCGCCCTCTTGCCGGGCGAGCGGCGCGCATACCAGCGAATGCGTGCGATAGCCGCTGTGCTCGTCGACGCTCGGATTGAAGCGCGAATCCGCATAAGCGTCGTCGACGATCTCCGAGCTGCCGGAAGCGAGCACGGCGCCCGCGATGCCCGACCGGCGCGGGATGCGGATCTCGCCGATTTCACCGCCCTGCACCACGCGCGAGAACAGCTCGTCGCCCACGGCATCGAGGAGGAAGATCGTCGCGCGCTCGGCATCGAGCGTGTCCGCCGCCAGCGCCACCAACCGTTGCAGCAGTTCGTCGAGAGCGAGCGAGCCGAGCGCCCCGTTGACCACCTCCGCCAACAGGAAGCGGCCGAGCAGGTCGCTCACCCGCCGCCTCAAGCCGCCGGCAGCCCCGAGGCCCCGCCGCAGTTCGCGGCGTTCAACCGCGCTCAACGGCGGCACCGCGATACGACGCCCCCGCCGCGACGCGGCAGCGGCTCTGCCCCGCGGCACCAGAGGCGGGGCTGGATCGTGCGACCGAGTATCGGTCATCGATGCGCTTCCGCCCGTCATCAATATGTATAGTTAGTTTATTGAAGCGTCACGATCTACAACTGTCAATAGCAGATTGCGCGTCGGCCCGGCCGCTGCGCGTCAGCGCCCGGCGTCGGCCGAAGCGGTCCCGGTGTCCGGCGGACCCGTGGCGGTGCCATTGGGTCCGAGCGAATAGAGATCGTAGGCCGCGTTGTCATGCCCGGGGACGTGATAGACATAGGGCCGGCCCCAGGGATCGATGAGCAAGGTCGGTCGGCTGAGATAGGGCCCGTTCCAATGTGCGAGATTGGGCGGCGGCGTAACCAGCGCCCGCAGCCCTTCCTGCTCGGTCGGATAGCGGCCGATATCGAGCAGGAACAGGTCGAGGCCCGAGGCGATGGTTTCGATTTGGACGTTGGCGGCGTCCTCCTTGGCCCGCCCGAAATATTTGAAGAGCTGCGGCACGGCGATGCCGACGAGCAGACCCAGGATGGCCAGCACCACCAGCAGCTCGACCAACGTGAAGCCCGCGCGCCTGCTCGCCCTCATGCGGCAACCTCCCGTACGCCACCATAACGGGATCGTGTGAAACTTCCGCGTTGAATTCGCAGCAAACCGGCTGGACACTGAAGCGGCTGCAACCGCGCAGGAGATCGCACCATGGCCGCTCAAGCGAAGATCGCCCTCGTGACCGGCGCGGGGACCGGCATCGGCCGGGAATCCTCGCTCGCCCTGATGCGCGACGGTTGGACGGTGGTGCTCGCCGGCCGCCGGCGCGAGCCGCTCGAGGGCACCGCCGAACTCGGCGGGGCGCTGGGCGCGCGCAGCCTCGTCGTCCCGACCGATATCGCCGATCCCGCCCAGGTGCAGACGCTTTTCGCCGCGACCAAGGAGAGCTTCGGCCGGCTCGACCTCCTGTTCAACAATGCCGGCGGCGGAGCGCCCGCCGCGCCGCTCGAGGACCTGGCCTACGAGCAATGGAAGCGCGTCGTCGACATCAACCTGACGGGCACGTTCCTCTGCACCCAGCAGGCGATCCGCATCATGAAGGATCAGACCCCGCGCGGCGGGCGCATCATCAACAACGGCTCGATTTCCGCGCACGCGCCGCGCCCGGGCGCGGTCGCCTATACCGCGACCAAACATGCAATCACCGGCCTTACCAAGACGACCTCGCTCGATTGCCGCAAATACGACATCGCCTGCGGCCAGATCGACATCGGCAACGCGGCGTCCGAGATGACCGAGCGCATGGCGCGCGGCATCGTGCAGGCGAACGGCACCATCGCCGTCGAGCCGCGCATGGCGCTCGAGGATGTGGGCCGCGCCGTCGTCTTCATGGCCGGGCTGTCGCTCGACAGCAACGTTCAGTTCATCACCATCATGGCGACGAAGATGCCCTTCGTCGGCCGCGGCTGATTGGGCTCCGGCGCGGCTCACGCGAGGAACCGGCTGAACGGCTGGATTGCGACGCCTGCCGCCTCGAGGGCGGCGCGCACGCTGCGTGCCATCGCCACAGCGGCAGGATTGTCGCCATGCACGCAGATGCTGTCGATCCGCACCGGGAGCTTTTCGTCTCCCACGGTGCGGATCGCTTGCTCGTCGAGCATTTGCAGGACGCGCCGCGTCGCCGCCTCGGCATCGTGGATCACCGCGCCGGGCGTCTTGCGCGGCGCGAGATTGCCGTCCCCGGCATAGGCGCGGTCGGCATAGACCTCGCGCGCGAGCCTGAGCCCGGCCCGCATCCCGGCGCGCTCGGTCGCCAGTCCGGGCATGACGACAAAGGCGAGATCGCGGTCGAGCCTACGGATGGCGCGGGCGACACCGTCGGCGAGATCGTCGTCCGCCTGGGCCATGTTGGCGAGCGAGCCGTGCATCTTGACATGGGTGACGCGATGGCCCGCCGCCGCCGCGATCGCCTGCAACGCCCCGATCTGGTAGATGATGAAGCGGCCGACCTCGTCCGGCGTGTCGCCGAGGATCGGCCGGCGGCCGAAGCCCCAGAGATCGAGAAAGCTCGGATGGGCGCCGATGGCAATGCCGCGCGCCTTCGCCGCTGTGGCCGCGCGGTGCATCACCAGCGGATCGCCGCCGTGGAAACCGCAGGCGATGTTGGCGCTGGTAATGACCTCGAGCATGGCGTCGTCGTCGCCGATGGCATAGACGCCGAAGCTCTCGCCCATGTCGCAGTTGAGATCGACCGTCGTCATGCGCCGCGCCCGTGCCCTTGCCGCCGCATTCTAAAGCCCCAGCCGCTCCGGCTGAAACAGGGAATCACCGGCGCTTCGGCCCAACGCCGGGTGTCGCTGGGGCCGATCTTCCTCGCCGGTTATGGGGGTGGACCCCGACGGACCCACGTTTCTACTATGATCGTTGCCGAGCGCGTGGACGTGCGGCGGGAACCGCATGATGCGCTGCGATGGCGCCAAACGTTCGACTGCGAGGAGGGTCATGATGGGCCGATTTCTCCTTTCGATCCTGATCGGCACGCTGGCGATCGCCGCTGCCGGCCCTGCGCACGCCGGCTCCAGCCTGTTGAGCAGCGGCGCCGCAAACTGGTTCTACGCCTGCGCGGGCGGCATGCCGATGAACTTTGTCATTCGCCACGGGGACCAATCCATCACGCAATTCTCGCTCCTTCCCGGCCAAACGCTACGCAACGCCGTTCAGCGAGGCGATGTCGTGACTTGGCACTGCGGCGCTCCGGTCGGCCCCTCGGACAAATACATGTATATCGTTACTTCGCCCTGAGCTGGAGCCTGCGTCCGTCCCGCGGCATCACTCCACGCGGCGCCCCATTGCCAGCCGCGCGGGCCGCCCTAGAATGTCGCGCCGGCTTCCCGCCGCGCGAGGACCGAGACCATGGCGCTCCTTTTCGAGATCTTCTCCGATTACGTCTGACCCTGGTGCTATCTCAGTACCGTGCGTATTGAAAAGCTGAAGCGGGCGTTCGACGTGGAGACGGTGCTGGTGCATTTTCCGCTGCACCCCGAGACGCCGCCCGAGGGGCGCTCGATGGCGGAGCTCTATGCCGGCCGGGACATCGATCCCGAGGCGATGTACGCCCGCATGAAGCGCCTGATGGACGCCGAGGGCCTGCCCTACGGAAGACGCACACACACCTATAACAGCCGGCTTGCCCAGGAACTGGGCAAATGGGCGGACACGCGGCCGGGCGGCGCCGCACTTCACGACGCGCTCTACCGCGCCTATTTCGTCGCCGCGCGCAACATCGGCGATCCCGAGATCCTGGTGGAGATCGCGCAGTCGGTCGGGCTCCCGGCGGACGCGGCGCGCGATGTGCTGGAGCATCGCCGCTTCAAGGACGCGGTCGATGCCGACTGGGCCAAATCGCGCGCCTATGGCGTGACCGGGGTGCCGACTTTCGTGGCGGGGGGCTACGGCGCCGTCGGCGCGCAGCCCTATGAGATGCTGGAGCAACTGCTTGAACAAGCCGGGGCACGGCGGCGCGCGCCGGACGACCCGGCATAGAGCGCGATCTTAGCCGCGCGGCGTGGCGTGCAGCGGGGGAGGCGATGGTCAATCGACATAGGCTGGCGGTGCTGGCGGTATTGGTCGCAGTTTCGGTGCTGGCCGGCGGCGGGGCGCCATCGCGCGCGGTCGAGCCGATCCGGATCGGCTTCAGCGACCAGCTCACCGGCAGCCAGGCGCCGAACGGGCGCGGGGTGCTGCTCGGCATCAAGATCTGGCAGGAGGAGATCAACGCGAAAGGCGGGCTGCTGGGCCGGCCCGTGGTGCTCGACTATTACGACGACCAGAGCAATCCGGCGCTGGGGCCGAGCATCTATACGAAGCTCATGGACCTCGACAAGGTCGACCTGCTGTACAGCGTCGGCACCTATATCGGCTCGACGATCATGCCGATCGTGATCCGGCACAACATGGTGCTGTTCAGCAGCTTCGCGCTCGAGGTCAACGCGAAGTACCACTATGACCGCTATTTCCAGACCTTGCCCTATGGGCCCCATGGCAGGGATGCGATCTCGCGCGGCTTCTTCGAGGCGGCGATGACGGCGAAGCCCCGGCCGCGGACCGTGGCGCTGGTCGGCAGTGACACCGAGTTCTCGCACACCGCTCTCGTCGGCGCCCGCGGCAATGCCCAACGGCTCGGGCTCAAGATCGTCTATGACCGCACCTATCCGCCGGCCACGGTCGATTTCGATCCGATCGTCCGCGTCATCAAGGAAGCCAATCCCGATCTCGTCTTCCTCGCCTCCTACACCCAGGACTCGGTCGGCATGATCCGCGCGGCGAACGAGATCGGGCTCAATCCCAAGGTATTCGGCGGCGCCGTGATCGGCCTGCCGTTCACCGCGGTCAAGGCGCTGCTCGGCCCGATGCTCAACGGCCTGCTCGGCTTCGAGGTCTATGTGCACGAGCCGACCATGAACTTTCCCGGCATCGACGCCTTCCTGCAGAAATACCAGGTGCGCGCCAAGGCAGAGGGGGTCGATCTCCTCGGTTATTACTCGCCGGTGATGTCCTATGCCACGTTCCAGGTCATCGCCCAGGCGGTCGAAGCGACGCACTCGCTCGATCAGGCGAAGATCGCCGCCTATGCGCACAAGGCGACGTTCAAGACCATCATGGGCGACATCCGCTTCGGGCCCGACGGCGAATGGGTCGAGCCGCGCGTGCTGACGGTGCAATACCGCCACGTCCACGCCGGCGATCCCCAGCAATTCACCAAGCCGGGGGTGCAGGTCATCCTGTGGCCGCCCGCCTACAAATCCGGCGACCTGCTCTATCCGTACGACTCGGTGCGGAAATAGGTGCGCCGCCGCGACGGCCGATTGCGCCCGAAGCGGCGAAGTGCCACCAATAGGCCCGTTGCCAACAGGCCATAGGGGGCGGATTTGGACAAGCCGGTCTCACGCATCGGCTCCGCGCACGCGCGGACCGATGTCCTGACGATGCGCGGCCGCGACACCCTTGCCGAGATCGTCGGGGTGCGGACCTTCACCGAGACGTTCTTCTTCATCGTCACCGGCCGCATGCCGGATGAAGGTGCGACGCGCTGCTTCGATGCCTGCCTCACCATTCTCATGGATCACGGCCTGACGCCGAGCGCGCTGGTGGCGCGGCTGGTCGAGGACTCGGTGCCCGAGGACATGCAGGTCTCGCTCGCGGCCGGTCTTCTTGTCGTCGCCAACCGGCATGTCGGCACCATGTCGGGCGCAGGCAAACTGCTCGCGGCGGCGTTCGCCGAGGGCGGCGATCCGCGCGAATGGGCGGCCCGGACCGTGGCGCGGTTTCGCGCCGAGAAACGCAACCTGCCGGGATTCGGCCACCCGCATTATCACCCGGAGGATCCGCGCGCGGCGCGGCTTTTCGCGGTGGCCGAGGCAGCGGGATATGGCGGCCGCGCGATCGCGCTGATCCGGCTCCTCGGCGCGGAACTCGACAAGGCGATGGGCCGGCACCTGACGCTCAACGTCACCGGCGCGATGGCGGCGGTGCTGACCGAGATCGGCTTTCCGGTCGAGGCGATGCGCGGCGTCGCCGTCGTCGGCCGCGCCGCCGGGCTGGTCGCGCATATCTACGAGGAGAAGCAGGCGGGCATCGCCCGCGCGCTCACGTCGATGGCGGACCATGCGTTCTCGTCCGATGCAGGCGACGGGCCATGACGATGAGGGGAGAACGGCGATGAACGGCGCGCTGACCGGCATCACGGTATTGGAATTCGCCAGTTACGTGAGCGGCCCCTATGCCGGGATGCTGCTCGCCGATTTCGGCGCCGAGGTCATCAAGATCGAGGCGCCCGGGCGCGGCGATCCATTTCGCCACTGGGGCAGCGAAGCCTACAGTCCGACCTTCGAGGCGCTCAATCGCGGCAAGAAGAGCATCACGCTCGACTTGCGCAGCGAGGACGGCCGCGCCGCGGCGGCGCGGCTCGCGGCGCGCGCCGACGTCGTGATCGACAATTTCCGCCACGGCGTGCTGGCGCGGCTGGGGCTCGACTACGACAGGCTCGCGGCGGCCAATCCCCGCCTCGTCCATTGTGCCATCACCGGCTTCGGCGCCTCGGGCCCTTATCGCGACTGGCCCGGCTACGACACCGTCGGCCAGGCGATGAGCGGTCTGCTGAGCCTCCTGACCGAGCGCGACGCGCCGCAGCCGATGGGTTTCTCCTTCGCCGATCATCTCGCGGGCACGGCAGCTTTCCAGGGCATCATGGCCGCGCTTTTTGCGCGCGAGCGCACTGGAAAAGGACAGAAGATCGAGACCTCGCTGCTCGAGGCGGCGATCGCCTTCATCGGCGAGAACGCCTGCCGCTTCTTCTATGATGGCCGGACGCCGGACCGGGCGCGGCGGACGCATATCGCCCAGGTCTATGTCTTCCTCGACCGCGCCGGGCGACCGTTCGTGATCCATCTGTCGTCGCCGCCCAAGTTCTGGGAGGGCTTGCTGCGCGTGGTGGGACATCCGGAATGGCAGGCGGACGACCGCTTCCGCAACCGCGCCGACCGCATCCGGAACTACGATGCGCTTCAGGCCGAGCTCGCCCGCGTCTTTGCGACCGACGACCGCGACGCATGGCTCGAGCGTCTGCGCGCGGCGGACGTGCCGGCCGGGCCGCTTTACGACCTCGCCGAGGTGTTCGCGGACGCACAAGTGCGCCATCTGGGAATGCGGCTGGAGCTCGACCATCCGACCGAGGGCAAGGTCGCGATGGTGCGCAACGGCGTCCGCATGAGCGCGACACCGCCGGAAATTCGTTCGCCCGCGCCGGGCCTCGGCCAGCACAACGCCGAGATCCTCGGCATCTCCGACACGTCCGGCGCCCGGTCCGCCCGTTAGCGGACGTGCGGGGGCGTCGGCGCGCATGACGGAATCATACCCCCGTATGCTTCCGGCCGGCGACACGGCGCTCGTCGTCGAGCTGGGCGATACGATCGATCTCGCAGTCAATGCGCGGGTGCGCGCCCTCGATCGGCTGATGGCGGCAACCCGCATGGCCGGCATCGTCGAGACGCTGCCGACCAACCGTTCGCTCATGGTGGTCTACGAGCCGTTGGTGCTGAGCCAGGACGATCTCGTCCGCGCGATCGAACGGCTGTTGGTCGCGCTGCCCGAGCAACCCGCCGAAACGGGCGGACGCGGCTGGATCGTTCCGGCCGTCTATGGCGGCACCTACGGCATCGATCTCGTCGCCGTGGCGGCGGCGCTCGGGCTCGACGAAGACGCGGTGATCGCGCGCCATGCGGCGAGCGAATACCGCGTCTTCATGATCGGCTTCCAGCCGGGTTTCGCCTATCTGGGCGTGCTCGACCCCGCTCTTGCCGTGTCGCGCCATGCCGCGCCGCGGGCAGAGATCCCAGCCGGCACGATCTCGATCGCAGGCAACCAGACAGTGATCAATTCCGTCGCGGCGCCGAGCGGCTGGAACCTCATCGCGCGCACACCGGCACGGCTGTTCGATCGGCGCCGCAGCGATCCGTTCCTGCTCGCCCCGGGCGATCGGGTCCGGTTCCGGCCGGTGCCGGCAGCGGAATGGGCGGCGCTCGCGGCGCGGGCCGAAGCGGGCGACAGGGTGGCGGAGTCGACCTCGTGACGGCCGCGCTCGACATCATCGCGCCTGGACCATTGACGACCGCGCAGGACGGCGGCCGAACCGGCTGGCTGCGCTATGGCGTGCCCGGCTCGGGCGCGCTCGACCGCCGCGCGCTCGCGGTCGCCAACGTGCTGGTCGGCAACCTACCCGATGCGGGCGCGCTCGAGATGACGCTCGCCGGCGGAACCTTCGCGGTTCGAGGCAGCGCCTTGCGTATTGCGCTCGCAGGGGCCGACATGCCGCTCGCGATCGACGGCGAAGCGGCTTCACGCGACCGCAGCTACACACTCGTGCCCGGCGCCGTCATTCGCGTCGGCGCGGCGCGCAACGGCGCGCGTGCCTATCTTGCCGTCGCCGGCACTTTCGCCATCGCGCCGGTATTCGGCAGCGTTTCGACACATCGCCGCGCCGGCATCGGCGGCATCGACGGCGGTGCGCTCAAGGCAGGGATGGTGCTGCCGGCGGCCGGCCCGCCACCGAGCGGACCGGAGCTGCGCTTTACCGGCGAGATGCCTCCTTCGGCCAGGATCCGCATCGTGCTCGGGCCACAGGATGATTATTTCACCGCGGCGGCGCTAGCGACACTGGGCGAGGCCGCGTTCACGGTCACGCCCCAGGCCGACCGCATGGGCTTGCGGCTGGCGGGGCCGCCGCTCGCCCACGCCAAGGGCTTCAACATCGTCTCGGACGCGATCGCGCCCGGCAGCATCCAGGTCCCGGGCGACGGCCAGCCGATCGTCCTCTTGGCCGACCGCCAGACCACCGGCGGCTATCCCAAGATCGCGACGGTGATCAGCGCTGATCTGCCGGCACTGGGCCAGATGCGGCCCGGCGACAGCATTCGGTTCGAGGTCGTGGGGATCGCCGCCGCCGTCGCGGCGCGGCGCGCGCTTCTGGCGTGGATCGCGGCGCTGCCGCAGCGCGCGGTTCCCGTGACCACCGCACTCGCAAGCGAGCGCCTTCTCGGCGCCAATCTCATCAGCGGCGTGACCGACGGCAGCGGCGCTTGAGCCTCACATCACCGCGAGCGAGGCGTTGGCGATGTCGGTGATCAGCATGCAGCCGGGATAATGCGACAGGAAGAACGGCGGCTTCACCGCCTCGGCGACGCATTGCGGCGTCACCCCGCAGGCCCAGAACACCGGCAACTCGTCCGCCTTGACCGCCACCGGATCGCCGTAATCGGGCCGCCCCAGATCGGCGATGCCGATCGCGTCCGGCAGGCCGAGATGCACCGGCGCGCCGTGCACGTTGGGAAAGCGCGACGTCACCTGAATCGCGCGGATCGCCGCTGCGGGACGGAACGGGCGCATCGACACCACGAGCTTGCCGTGAAAGCGTCCGGCCGGCGCGGTGTCGATGCTGGTGCGGTACATCGGCACCGTGGTCCCCTGTTCGATGTGGCGAATGCGCAAGCCCGCCTCCAGCAGCGGCCATTCGAAACTGAGCGAGCAGCCGAGCACGAAGGTGACGAGATCGTCGCGCCAATAGGCCTTGATGTCGGACGGCGCATCGACCGCGACGCCGTCGCGAAAGACGCGGTAGCGCGGCACGTCGCTGCGGATATCGATATCGGCACCGAGTGCCGGCAGCGCGGGATCGCCCGGCTCGCCCACCGCGAGGATCGGGCAAGGCTTGGGATTGCGCAGGCAGAAGCGCAGGAAATCCTCGGCCCAGTCGGCCGGCAGGATGGCGATGTTGCCCTGAACCATGCCGGGCGCGATGCCCGCCGTCTGCCCCGTGAACGCGCCGCGGCGGATGCGGGCACGCGCCTCCGCCGCGGACAATGCCGCCACATTCGACTCAGGCGTGCGGCTGTCCACGCGCGGTGCCTTGGGTCTATTTCAGCGCCTTGGCATAGGGATAGATGAGATCGCCGGTCTTGTACTGGGGCGGATCGAGGACGGCGACCTTGTTCGGATCGGTGAACTGATCCATCGTCTTGCCGGTAACGTGGCGGTATTGCACGGTGAGGAAACGCGGCTCGCTCACTTCGCCGTCGGGTCCGTATTTGATCGGGCCGAGCACGGTCTCGAATTGGTGGCTGTGGATATATTCCGCGAGCTTGTCCTGATTGAGCGTCTTGGCGCCCTCGACCGCCTCGCCCAGGAGCTGGATATAGGCATAGGCGGCGGTGGCAGTGTTATAGCCGAGCGGATCGACGCCGGCGCCCTTGGCCTTGGCCTGATACTTTTTCAGCATTTCGGCGACGCCCGGCCACATCAGCGTCGGCTCCGGCAGCCAGTTCTCGTAGCCGACGATGCCGTTGATGAGCGGCCCCAACTGCATCTTCAGCGAGACATTGTTGAGCCCGACCATGGCGCCGCCGAACATTTTGGGCCTGAATCCCACCTCGCTCACCGCGCGGATCATGCCGACCGTATCGGGCGGATAGGAGGCAATGAAGAACAGGTCGGGATGGGTCGCCTGGACCGCGCGCACGATCGGCGAGAAATCGGTGGTGGAGGGCGGATAGGACTTGTCATAGACGATCTTGAGCCCGGCCGCCTTGGCGTTCGCGCGCGCCCCGTCCGATGCGTTCTTCGAAAATTCCTGGTCGCTCGCCGCGATCGCGACGGTCTTGGGCTTGGGGTTCTGCGCCATGGCGGCGGCGAAGTAGCCATGCGAGAACACGAGATCCGGATGCGGCCCGGTCAATACCATCGCGAAATATTTCGGATAGTGGAACTTCTCGTTCACGCCGATCGCCGTGAGGCTGATGATCACCATGTTGTGCGCCATCACCACCGGCATGGCGGGCGCGTTCATGATGGTCGAATAGGGGCCGAGCACGAGATCGACCTTGTCGACGTCGAGCAGCTTCGTGTAGATGCCCGGCACGTTCGCGGGATTGGTCTGGTCGTCGTAATAGATGAGCTTCACCGGCCGGCCCAAGAGCCCGCCCTTGGCGTTGATGTCATCCTCCCAGATCTTCATGGCGATGAGCGCCACCTTGCCGTTGCTGGCACCGCCGCCGGTGAGCGCCATGCTGAAGCCGATCTTGATCGGCTCCGCCGCGACGGCGCCGAACGACAGCACGGCGAGCGCCGCCATGGCGCAGAAAGCAGCGCTGGCGCCCCGCAGCCAGCCGGTAATCGTCCTTGCCACGACCGATCCTCCCTCCAGGTTCGTTGTGCAGAGCCTATGACGCCGCGCCGACGGCTTCAATGCCCGGCTTCGTCCCGCAGCGCCAGCACGCGATCGACCATCGCGCCGGCAAGTCCGAGATAGTTCGCCGGATCGACCAGCTTCGCGAGCGCGGCACGATCGAGATGGGCCGCGATCTCGGCATCCTCCGCCAGCAGGTCGAGGAAGGATCGCCCCGAGGCGATGACCTTGCGGCAGATGTCGTAGACGAGATCGTGCGCGCGCTGGCGTCCGAGATGGGGGCCGAGCCCCATCATCACCGCCTCGGAGACGATGAGCCCGCCGGTCAAGTCGAGATTGCGCCGCATGCGCGCGGGATCGACCTGCAGCCCCGAAACGAGGAACCGCGCCTGGTTCAGCGCGCCCGCCGACAAGAGGAAAATCTCCGGCACGGCGATCCATTCGATCTCCCAGGGGCCGGTCGCGCGCTCGTGGTCCTCGACCATCGCATCGAGCAGCGCCGCCACGTTCTGCCGCACCATCGCCGTGCACGCGGTGATGTAGTTGGACGAGATCGGATTGCGCTTCTGCGGCATCGTGCTGCTCGAGCCTCGGCCCTCGGCGAAGGGTTCGTAGACCTCTTCGACCTCGGTCTGCATCATCAGCTTCACATCCGTCGCGATCTTGCCGAGCGTGCCGGTGACGAGGCCGAGGAAGCAGCCGACCTCGGCGATGCGGTCGCGCATGGTGTGCCAGGCGATCTCGGGCTGGCCGAGGCGCAATTCCTCCATCAATCCGGCCTGAACCTCGAGCCCGTGTTCGCCGAACGACGAGAGATTGCCGGCGGCACCGCCGAATTCGCCGACGAGGACGCGCGGCCGCAGCTCCTTGAGCCGCGCGCGGTGACGCTCGATGCCGGCGAGCAGCACCGCCATCTTATAGCCGAACGTGATGGGTACGGCCTGCTGCAGATTGCTGCGCCCGGCCATCGGCGTGTCGCGGTAGCGCTTCGCCAGCCCGGCAAGCGCAGCGGCGATCGCGTCGAGATCGGCGGCGACGAGATCGAGCGCCTCGCGGATCTGCAACACCGTCGCGGTATCGGTGATGTCCTGCGTCGTCGCGCCCCAGTGGCACCATTCGCCCAGCCCGCCCCGGCACAGCTTGACCAGCTGCTGCACCACCGGCAGCACCGGATAGCCGATCAGCTCGGTCTGCCGCTTGAGGAGCGCCATGTCGATCTCCTCGGCATGGCAGTGGCGGACGATCTCCTCGGCCGCTGCCGCAGGAATGATGCCGAGCCGCGCCTCGACGCGCGCGAGCGCCGCCTCGATGTCGAGATAGCGCTGCACGCGGTTCTCGTCCGAGAACACGCGGCGCATCGGCGCGGTGGCGAAGATGTCGCGGAAGACGACAGAATCGAGCGCGGTGGCGGGCATGGTTGCTCCGTGATCAGGATGGTGCGTCTGGTTCTTCGCCGAGCGCCTCGATCAGCGGGCCCAGCATCGCCCGATAGGGAAGCCAGCGCCGGACCGCGCCGCGACCGACCGGCTGGCGCACCTGAACGACGCTGGCGGTGCGAACCGGCCGGTCGAGCTTGTGGAAATCGAGGCAGGCGTCGTTCCATTCGAGGCCGCAATGCGCCACGACGCGACGCGCGTTCGCCTCGAAATTATCGACCAGCGCTTCGTAATCGACCTCGAGCATCACGCCCGCCGGCAGTACGGCGCGCCAATGCGCCATGAGCGCCCGATAGCCCCGGTAATAGCGGCCGAGCTCGGCGAGATCGTAGGCATGCGGCGGATCGTTGCCGAACAGGATCGAGAAGCAGGAGAAGCACGTGTCCACGGGATTGCGGCGCAGGTGAATGATGCGCGCGTTCGGCAGTGCCAGATGGATGATGCCGACGAACCGGAAATTGTCGGGCATCTTGTCGGTGATGCGGGCGGCCGCCGGCGCGAGCGGCGTCACCTCGGCGAGATAGCGGGCGCCCAATCGGCGAAACTGCTCGCCGGTCATCGTCGCGATCGCTTCGGGAAACTCGCCCGTCACGCCATCGCCCGGACAAAGCGTCAGGGCGTGATGGAAAGCTTTGAGCTCGCCGGCGCCGAAGACACTGGGATGCGCGGCCAGGACCTGCTCCACCAGCGTCGTGCCCGAGCGCGGCATGCCCACGATGAAGACCGGCACCGCCGACGGATCGCCGCATCCCTGCCGCGCGCGAAACAGCGCCGATGACGTGGCCGCGCGGATGCGGTCGAACCCGCCGAGCACGCCCGCCTCGTCATAGGTAAGCGTCCGACGCTTGAGCGCGTTGCCCTCGTCAAGGTGACGGAACGAACGCTCGTGCTGCCCGATATCGGCATAGGCCTTGCCCAGGGCGAAATGAAGCGCGATCCGATCGTTGGGCAGCAGCGATTCCATATCGCCTGCGCACGCCTCCATGGCCGCCAGCCACGGGTCATCAGCCGCAAGACGCCGGGTCTGAACCAGATCGTAATAGAGCACGGCCTTGTGCGGCGCGAGCGCCACGGCCTTCTCCAAGGAAGCGGCGGCCTCGGACAACCTCCCGATCTGGACCAGAGCGTTGCCGAGCCAGCCATGGGCCTCATAATCGCCGTCATCGAGCGCGATCGCCTTCTCGTAATGCGCGATCGCCTCGGTGTGCCGGTCGAGTCCCACCAGCGCGCGGCCCAGGCCCTTTTCCAGTCTGCCGGCGCCGGGCGCGAGTGCCAGCGCTTGCTGATAATGGTCCGCCGCCTCTTCGTCGCGGCCCAAGGCCAGAAGCACATGACCGAGATTCGAGTGCGCCTGAAGGTAATCGGGCCGCAGCGCGAGCGCGCGTTCGAGCGGTGCCATGGCATCGGCGAACCGGGTGAGCGCGATCAGCGATGCGGCGAGATTGTTGTGTGCATCGGCGAGCTCCGGCGCCTGGACGAGCGCCGTCTCATAGGCGGCGACGGCCTCCGCGTGCCGGTTCAGCACCTGAAGCGACGCTCCCAGCGCAAGGTGCGGCTGGGCGTTGGCGGGATCGATGGCGGCCGCCCGCGCGAAATGCTCGGCCGCCTCGGCGTGCCGCCCCAGCGCGGCGCAGGCCGAGCCGAGACCAAACCGCGCCTCGCCATAATCGGGATCGACCGCGAGCGCGCTTTCGTACTGCGTCGCCGCCTCGGCGTGGCGGTCGAGTGCCTGGAGGCTTCTCCCCAGACCATAGGCAGCCTCGGCAAAATCCGGATCGAGCGCAAGCGCCGCGGTGAATCCCGCGACCGCCGCGTCGTCGCGGCGCAGGGCCTGGCGCAGGCAGGCCAGCGTGTAATGGGCCTCGGCGTAATCCGGCTTGAGCGCCAGCGCGCGCTCGAGGCTGGCGATCGCGGCGTCGGGCTGTCGCGCCGCCTGCAAGGCCGAAGCGAGGCCGGCATGGGCTTCGGCGGCATCCGGATTGACGGCGACTGCCTCGCGCATCAGCGCCGCCGCCTCGTCGGCCCTGCCCTGCTGCAGCCGAATCGCCGCGAGATAGTGCAGCGCGTCGAACTGGCGCCGGTCCTGCGCCAGAATTTCCTGATAAAGGCGTTCGGCGGCGCCGAGCTGACCCTGCTGGTGCAGGGCGAGCGCCTGCTCCAGGTGGCGGGCGGTGCGATCCGACGTCCCGGCGGCCTTGTCGGTTGCGGCCATGATCCCTCGATCCGTGCTCCAGGCCTCAGGTACCGCTGTGCTCGCGCAATTCGGCCGGCTCCTGGCGGCGGCGCCTTGCTTCGGCGTCGATCAGCTTCGCAACCTCCGGATGGCGTGCCTCGAGATGGCGGAAATCGGCGAGATCGAGATGAAGCAGCTCGCAATTGGTCCGCGCCAGCGCCGTCGCCGAGCGCGGCTCGCCGGTGACGAGCGCCATCTCGCCGAAGAAGTCGCCGGGCCCGAGCACGATCGGCTTCGGCCTGAGCTCGATCGTGATCTCGCCCGTGACGATGAAATACATGCAATCGCCGGGCTCGCTGCGACGCATCACCACGGTTCCGGCGGCGAAATCGTTCGGCCGCAGCAGCTGCGCCACCTCGGCGATGACGGTGGCGCCGAGACCCCGAAAATAGGGCACGCGCGCCACCATGTCCCAGGTGCGCAGGAACTCGCTGCGCCGCATCTCATAGCTGAATCCGGTGACGAGTATGGCGGTCCACAAGGCACACACGCCGATCCCGCACAGCATGACGGCGCCGGCGAGGAACCGGCCGAGCGGCGTTATCGGCACCGCATCGCCGTATCCGACGGTGGTCAACGTCGACACCGCCCACCACAGCGCCCGCGGAATGCTGCCAAAGGTCTTAGGTTGCGCCGCGCCCTCGACCACATAGGCGAGGGTCGCGGCGAGAACCAGCACCATGACGAAGCCCAGCAGCAGCCCCGCGAGCGTCCGGCGCGCATTGCGCAATACGCGTCCGAGCAGATCGAGGCCCGGTGCATAGGGAACCAGCTTGACGAGCCACATCGCGCCGAAAAGCTGCGCCCATTGGGGTGGCAGGCCGAGCGGCAAGGACGCCAGCGGCAGCGCGCCCGCGAAATCGACCATGCCGGTGAAGGTCCGCGCCCAGTGCCAGCGCGCACGCCATGGCTCGTCGCGGTGCGCCCAGTGCGCCCACGGCGCAATCGCCAGACGCAGCGCGTATTCGGCCACAAAGAACATGGCGAGCGTCCAGAACAAGGCGGCAAGCGCGTCGAGCCAGGCGGGCGGAATCCCGGGCTGAGTGGAGCAGATCAGGGCGCCGACGCCGGCACCGACGGCCGCGCCATGGCCGAGTCGGACAGGCCGCGCCCACGGACCCGACGGTGTCGTGTCGAGCGCCTCGGCGAGCTTCGACAGGCTGATGCCC
The DNA here is from genome assembly GCA_035532935.1 of Allostellaceae bacterium. GTDB lineage: Bacteria > Pseudomonadota > Alphaproteobacteria > ATCC43930 > CGMCC-115725 > DATJLY01. The sequence goes on along the minus strand of DATKQE010000086.1, from coordinate 24,554 downwards.
ATACTGTCCCTTCACCATCCCGCAGCAGGGAGAGTAAGTTCAACCTGCCATCACCGGCAATCGGCAAATCGGGGACCGGACCGACCGGGCGTCGCCGCCTTCGCTGCCACGGCCGGACCGATGACGATGCATGAGAACGGAACAGCGGACGCGCCGATCGACATGTGGTCATTAACGCCGCGACAATTCCTGGTGCCGTCCATCGTCGCGTGCGCATTGTTCATGCAGAATCTGGATTCGACGGTGATCGCCACCGCTCTCCCGGCGATCGCCCACGCTCTGCACGAAGATCCGCTGCGCCTCAATCTGGCGATTACCTCCTACCTGCTGAGCCTTGCCGTGTTCATTCCGCTGAGCGGCTGGATGGCCGACCGGTTCGGGGCGCGGCCGGTGTTCTGTTGGGCAATCGCGGTCTTCACCCTGGGCTCTGCGGGCTGCGGCCTCGCCAACAGCCTTTCCTGGCTGCTCGCGGCGCGCATCATCCAAGGCATGGGCGGCGCGATGATGGTTCCGGTGGGCCGTCTCGTGCTGCTGCGCACCGTGGCGAAATCGGATCTGGTGCGGGCGCTCGCGTTCCTGTCGCTGCCGGCGCTGCTCGGGCCGGTGATCGGACCGCCGCTCGGCGGCTTCATCGTCACGTACAGCTCGTGGCGCTGGATCTTCTACATCAACCTCCCGGTCGGCGTGCTCGGCATCGTGCTCGGGCGGCTGTTCATCGCCGACTTCCGCGAGCAGGAGCCCGGGCCGCTCGACATTCGCGGCTTCGTGCTGGCGGGGTTGGGGCTGGCGGGCCTCACCTTCGGGCTCGAGACGGTGGGGCGCGGCGCGCTGCCGGTGACCATCGTCGGCGGCCTGATCATCGGCGGGGCGCTGTGCGTCACGCTCTATGTCCTGCATGCGCGCCATGCCTCCTACCCGATCATCGACCTGGCACTGATGCGCATTCCGACCTTTTACGCCTCGATCGTCGGCGGCACGCTATTCCGCATCGGCATCGGCGCGCTCCCGTTCCTGCTGCCGTTGCTGTTGCAGGTCGGGTTCGGCATGAACGCGCTCGGTTCGGGCCTCATCACCTTCGCCAGCGCGGCCGGGGCGATGACCATGCGCGTGACCGCCACGCCGGTCATCCGCTGGTTCGGCTTCCGTCGCGTCCTCATCGGCAATTCGGTGGTCTCGAGCCTTTTCCTGATGGCTTATGGCTGGTTCGGCCCGAGCACGTCGCACAGCGTCATTTTCGTGGCGCTGCTGGTCGGCGGCTTCTTCCGCTCGCTGCAATTCACCTGCGTCAACACGCTGGCCTATGCCGACGTGCCGCCGGAACTGATGAGCCGCGCGACCAGCTTCGCCAGCATGGCGCAGCAGCTCTCGGTGAGCTTCGGCGTCGGCATCGCGGCGCTGCTGCTGCACGTGACGCTGATGCTGCGCGGCGGGCATGCGCTGGCGGCCAGCGACTTTCCTTATACCTTCGTGGTGGTCGGGATCGTGTCGCTGTGCTCGGTCGTGTTCTTCATTGCCCTTACGCCCGAAGCGGGCGCCGAAGTGAGCGGCCATCGCGGCGCGGGAGCGGCCCGCCTCGCCGCCACGAGCGAGCGCGACCGCACCCCGCCGCCGCGCTGAGGCGGTGCGGCTTTTTTTCCCTTGCCGCGGCGGGTGCGGCACCCTTCAACTAGGCGACAGAGCCCGGGTCGCTTGGAGGAGACGATGAAGTTCCACTTCTTCCACCTGATGCCCTACCCCGATCTGCCGAGCGACTTCCGCGAAACCCACCGCTCGGTCTGGGTCGACGTACCGTCATCCTTGTTCGATCCGGCGGTCGGCCATCGCGCCTACGGGGACTATCTCGACGAGCTGGAACATGCCGACGCCGTCGGCTTCGACGGCATCTGCGTCAACGAGCATCACCAGAACGCCTATGGCATGATGCCGTCGCCCAATCTGATGGCGGCCGCGCTGGCGCGGCGGACCGAGCGGGCGAAGCTGGTCCTGATGGGCAATTCCGTCGCGCTCTACAACCCGCCCACACGGGTGGCCGAGGAAATGGCGATGCTCGACGTGATCTCGGGCGGCCGCCTCGTCGCCGGGTTCCCGGTCGGCACGCCTCAGGACACGATCTATGCCTATGGCCAGTCGCCGGTAACGCTCCGGGAGAAATACCGCGAGGGCGTGGGTTTGATCCTGCGTGCCTGGCGCGAGCCGGACGTGTTCTCCTTCAACGGGAAGTACACCCAGCTCCGCTACGTCAACGTGTGGCCGCGCCCGATCCAGAAGCCGCACCCGCCGGTCTGGGTACCGGGCGGCGCCAGCGTCGAGACCTGGGATTGGTGCGTCGAGAACGACTTCCTTTATGCGAATCTGTCCTATTTCGGCTACAAGGAGGCGCAGAAGGTGCTGGACGGCTTCTGGAAGACCGTCGAACGCCACAAGGTCGAGCCCAATCCCTATCGTGCCGGTTTCCTGCAATTCGTGGCGATCGCCGACAGCGACGCCGAGGCGGAGCGGCTCTATGCCGAGCATGCGCGCTACTTCTACCGCAACTGCCTGCACGTCTATGGCGGCTATGTGAATCCGCCGGGCTATACCTCGATCGCCACCATCCGCGCCGGCATCGAGAGCCAGGTCGCGCGGATCGTCAGCCGCGCCGGCGCGCGGGCGGAACTCGGCAACCTCACCTGGAAAGATTTCATCGAGCGCGGCTACATCGTCGCCGGCAGCCCCGATACGGTGGTGGACCGGCTCAACGAGATGGCCGACCGGCTGCGCGTCGGCCATCTCATGGTGCTGCTGCACTTCGGCAACATGCCGAAGGAGACGACGCTCTACAACACCACGCGCTTCGCCACGGAGATCATCCCGCGCCTGCGCCACCGCTACAGCGAATGGGAGGACCGATGGTGGCCGCGCGAGCCCGTCGCCGCGCGCCCGGAGCCGGCGCCCGTTCCGTCGCTCGCCTGAGCGCGCGCCATGCTGAAGAACGACGCGATCCGCTTGAAGAGCGGACGGAAGTGGAGTGTCCATAGCGGCGGGTCCGGCCCCGATCTGCTGTGGCTGCACGGGCTGCGTGGCGTCGATGCCGCCGACCCGCTGCTGCTGACGCTGGCGGCGGGCCATCGTGTGATCGCGCCGGTCGCGCCCGGGTTCAACGATCTCGACGAACTGGCCGAGATCGACGACATCCACGAGCTGGCGCTCGACTATGACGACCTGCTCGACGGTCTCGGGCTGCACGGCGTGCCGATCGTCGGCCATTCCTTCGGCGCGATGATGGCGGCCGAGATCGCCGCGCATTTCCCGCAGCGCGCGACGCGTCTCGTGCTGCTTTCGCCGGTGGGGTTGTGGAACGACGCCGATCCGGTCGCCGACCTCTTCGGCCTGCCGGTCGCCGAGATGGACCGGATGCTGTGGCACGATGCCGCGGCGTGCGAGGCCCATGCCGCGCGCCTTGCCGCCGCTTCGTCCGACCAGGGCCAGGTCGAGGCGATGATCGCGGCAACGCGCAGCATCGCCGCCGTGACCAAATTCGTGTGGCCGATCCCGGACAAGGGTCTCAGGCGGCGGTTGCGGCGCATCACGGCGCCGACGCTCGTCGTCTTCGGCGCGGCGGACGAATTCGTGCCGGCGCGCTATGCGGCGGATTTTGCCGCCGGGATCGCCCATTGCGAGACCGCGATCCTCGAAGGCGCCGGCCACATGGTTCCTTACGAAAAGACCGAGACGGTGACGGCGCTGATCGAGCGGTTCCTCAAGACCGCGTAACCGAACCGAGCGGGAGCAACCCATGACCAAGCCCATCCGCCGCGTCGTCACTGGCCACGATGCCGCCGGCAAATCGATCTTCATTTCGGACGGACCGGCGCCGCACGTCATGGACCGCGGCACCGCCAGCACCAACGTCACCGAGCTGTGGGAGACGCGCGCGACGCCGGCGGACAACCACGGCAGCGATGATCCGACCGATCATCCGTTCCGCCTGCCGCCGCCCAAGAACGGTAGCGTCTTCCGCATCATCGAGTATCCGCCCGACAAGCTGCGCGTCACGGCGCTGCGCCAGCCCGGCGCGGCGGCGCACGATTCGCCGTCCGAGGGCTATGTGCGCGATCTCGGCAATGCGCGCCATCCCGGGTTCCACAAGACCGCGTCGATCGACTATGTGATCGTGCTCTCGGGCGAGATCTACGCGCTCATGGACGAGGGCGAGGTGCTGCTCAAAACCGGCGACGTGCTGATCCAGCGCGGCACCAGCCACGCCTGGAGCAACCGCACCGACGCGCCCGCCTATCTCGCTTTCGTGCTGATCGACGCTGCGCCGGTGTGATGCCGGCATGGCCGCATGCGGCGGCATCGCCTCATGCGTCGGCCATTTCGATATGCGCACGGACGCTCTGGTCCGCGTCGCGGACCCAGCCGAAGCGGCGCACGGACTCGACCATCTTGTCGAAGGCAGCGAGCCATTCTTGCGGCTGCGGCAGGCCCCGCCATTGCCGGAGCGCCTGCTGCGACACCCAGGCGGTCTTGCCGTCGGGCTCGACGGCGGCAATGCCCTTCAAGGCGCCCGCGATGAAGGCGGTGCTCGCGCCGCTCGTCGCGACCGCGACCTTGAAGCTCTTGAACTCGTTCGCGTCTTGCAGTTCGACCGTTCCGTTCGCGGCGACATGGATGATCATGCGGTCTCCCTGGCGTCTTGCCATCAGCGGTGAAGCCGTCTCATAACACGCAGCGCATGGATTGAGGAGATTCCCGTGAACGGAGCCGAAAGCCTTGCGCGCACGCTGCTCGCCAGCGGCGTCGATGTCGCCTTCACCAATCCCGGCACCTCGGAGATGCATTTCGTCGCGGCGCTCGACCGGGTCGCCGAGATGCGCTGCGTGCTCGCCCTGTTCGAAGGCGTGGTGACGGGGGCCGCAGACGGCTATGGGCGCATGCGGGGCAAGCCCGCCTGCACCCTCCTCCATCTCGCCCCCGGGCTCGGCAACGGCCTCGCCAATCTGCACAACGCGAGCCGCGCCCGCGCGCCGATCGTCAACATCGTCGGCGACCACGCCACCTATCACAAGCGTTACGACGCGCCGCTCAACGCCGATATCGAGGGGATCGCCCGCGCCTATTCGAAATGGCTCAAGACCTCGCAGAGCGCTGCCGAGGTGGCGGCCGACGGCGCCGAAGCGGTCGCCGCCGCGCGTACCGCGCCGGGCCGGATCGCGACGCTGATCCTGCCGGCCGACACCGCCTGGAACGACGGCAGCGGCATCGCGGCTCCCGTGCCCGTGCCGCCGCCGGCCGCCGTTGCGGACGCGGCGGTCGCGGGTGCGGCGGCGCTGCTGCGGAACGGAAAGATCACCGCGCTCGTGCTCGAAGGGGCGGCACTCAGGCGCGCCGGCCTCACCGTCGCCGGACGGATCGCCGCGGCGACTGGCGCCACGCTGCTGACACCCTATTCGGTCGGGCGGATCGAGCGCGGCGCCGGCCTCGTCGCGGTCGAGCGCATTCCCTATCCGGTCGACCAGGCGCTCGAGCGGCTCAAGAGCATCGCGCAGTTCATCCTCGTCGGCGCCAAGGCGCCGGTGGCGTTTTTCGCCTATCCCGGCAAGCCGAGCGTGGTGACCCCCGTGGATGCCGCAATCCATGTGCTGGCAGAGCCGGAAGAGGATGTCTCCGGCGCCCTGGAGGCGCTCGCCGACGCGGTCGCGGCGGGCCGCGCCGAGCCGGTGCTGCAACGGCTGGAACGGCCGTCGGCGCCGCGGGGCGCGGTCTCGCTTCCCGGCATCGCCGCGACGATCGCAGCGCTCCTGCCCGAGAACGTGATCGTCGTGGACGAATCGATCACCTCCGGGCGCGGGCTTTTGCCGGCAACGCGGGGCGCGCCGCCGCATGACTGGCTCGCCAATCCCGGCGGCTCGATCGGCATGGCCATGCCGGTCGCGGTGGGCGCGGCGGTCGCCTGCCCCGAGCGCAAGGTGCTGTGCCTCGAGGGGGACGGCAGCGGCATGTACACGCTCCAGTCACTCTGGACCATGGCGCGCGAGGGGCTGAACGTCACCACCGTCGTCTTCGCCAACCGCAACTACGCCATCCTCAAGCACGAACTGATGCAAGTGGGCGCCGGCAACCCCGGGCGGCGGGCGCTCGACATGCTGGAGATCGGCCGGCCCGATCTCGACTGGGTCGGGCTCGCGCGCGGCATGGGGGTGCCGGCCGTGCGCGCCGACACGCTCGAGGTGCTCGGCCGGCTGGTGGCGGCGGGGCTCGCCGGTTCCGGCCCGAGCCTGGTCGAACTCGTGCTTTAAGCCACAAAGCCACGGCGCTGCTTTAACCTGGCATCCACGCATTCCCCGTATCGTGGCGCGACGCGCGCGGATTTTCCGTACGCGTCGGCAGCGTGCCGCGCCGCTTCATCGCGCCTTGCCGAATTTCCGGAACGGTTGGCCGCCAGTGCGGAATTCGAGACCACGACGAAGACGCTGGCCCGCGACGCGGGACCGCGCCTTGCCTGCCCGGGGACCCCATCGCGACGTGCGCACGGTCGCGGTGTCGCTCATCGCCGCGCTTGGCGAGCAGGCCACCTGTCATGCCACCTACGAGGCGCTCAAGGCGCGGCAGCGCGGCGACCGCGGCGCCATGGACCATTGGCTGTGGGTCGCCGGCGCCACCCGTGAAATCCTGCGCTCGGAACCCGCGGGCGAGGGCTGAGGCGGCGCGCCGGCGCCGGCGCTCAATGGATGGTCTGGCCGCCGTCGACGACGATGGTCGCGCCGTGGACGAAGGAGGCGGCGTCCGACAGCAGGAACGCCGCGACATTGGCGATCTCGTCGCATTCGGCGAGCCGCTTCAGCATCACCATGTCCTCGGTCGGACCGCGCGGCACCAGGCCGCTGTCGAAGTAATGACGCACGCGCGGCGACAGCGTCGGCCCGGGACAGAGCGCGTTGACGCGAAGGTTCTGCGCGCCGTAATCGACCGCCAGCTGCCGCGACAGCGATACGACCCCGCCCTTTGCCGCGCAATAGACCGGCATCTTGGGATGGCCGATCACGCCGAAGGTCGAGGCGACATTGACGATCGCCGGCTTTGGCGCCTTCAAGAGGAGCGGGATGAACGCGCGGCACATGAAGAACACGCTGTCGAGATCGACCGCGACGATCCTGCGCCACTGTTCGGTCGAAAGCGCGTCGATCGGGGCGACGAAATTATCGCCGGCGTTGTTGACGAGCCCCTTGAGCCGCCCCCAGCGCCGCTCGACCTCGGCGCAAAGCGCTTCGACGTGCGCCTCGGCAGCGACATCCGCGGCAAGGACCGCGCACGAGGCGCCGTTCGCGCGCAAGAGCGCCTCGGTCTCACGAAGCTTGCTCTCGGTGCGGCCGACGGCGATCACGCTCGCGCCGAGCTCGCCGAGCGCGCGGCAGCAGGCCTGGCCGATGCCGCTGCCGCCGCCGGTGACCAGCACCGGCTCGCCGTCGAAACGCAGCTCGCTCAGCATGGCGCGTCGCTACTTAAGCGGGCATTGCTGATGATAGAGATCCTGGAAGTTCTCGATCGGCGAGCCCAGCAAAGCGGCCCGCAGGTTGCCGTCAGGGTCCTTCACGACCTTGCTGAAATAGATGTTCACGATCGGGTACTGGTTGTTGTTGAACTTGAACGGACCGCGGACGGATTGGAAATCGGCCTTGCGCAGCGCAGCGCGGAACGCGGCCTTGTCCTCGATCTTGCCATGCACGGCCGCGACCGCGCTGTCGATGAGGTTGATGGCGTCGTATTGCAGCGCCGCGAAATTGACCGGCCGGCGTCCGTATTTCTTCTCGAACGCGGCGACGAATTCCTTGTTCGCCGGGTTGTCGAGCTCGGCCGACCAGCTCCCGGCCTGGATCACCCCCAGCGCGGCGTCGCCTTCGGCCTTGAAGCTGAACTCGTTCGCCATCGCGTCTTCGGAATAGACGGCGATCTTGCCTTGCAGGCCGGCCTCGGCGAACTGCTTCAGGAACGCGATGCCGAGGCCGCCCGGATAGAACACAAACACCGCCTGCGGATTGGCCGCGCTCAATTGCGCGAGTTCGGCGGAGAAATCGAGCTGGTTGAGCGGCGTATAGACCGGGCCGATGGCCTTGCCCCTGTAGTGGCGCATCGCACCGCCGATCTTCTCCCACCCGGCCTGGTAATCGGCGCCCATGAAATAGACCGACTTCACGCCCTCCCGGTTCATGTATTCCGCAACCGCGTCGTCCCAGTCCTCGTTCTCGAACGAAACGTGAAATGCATCGGCATGGCATTCCTTGCCGGCGAATTGCTGCGGACCGGCCAGCGCGCCGACGACGAAGATGCCGGCGTCGAGATAGGATTTCTCGACCGCGATGTCGGTGTTGGATGCCATCAGCCCGGTGACGATGTCGACCTTGTCCTCGTCGATGAGCTTGGACGATACGCGGGTGGCCTCGGCCGGGTCGGCCTTGTCATCGACCACGTAGGTCGTGACCGGCACGCCGCCGAGCTTGTTGTGGTGAAGCTCGAGCGCCAGATCGAGTCCGCGCTTCATTTCCGCCCCGATGATGGCGAGCGGGCCGCTCAGCCCGACCTCGAAGCCGAGCTTGATGTGGTCGGCCGCCCGCGCCGGCGATCCCCCAACGGCGACGGCGGCCGCAAGCGCCGCCACGACAATCCGCTTCATGCATTCCTCCCTTGCATTTTGCGCTTCGCTCGCCGTTGATAATCCGATCGCCGGGGCTGGTCCAGGCGAACCCTGGCCGGCGCGTCTCCGCGGCGCTAAACTTCCCCAGCAACGGAGAGGAGACGCGGCCGATGTTCGCCAAGCTCAACCATCTTGCCATCGTCAGCGAGAACTACACGCTGAGCGGCCGCTTCTACGAGGCGCTCTTCGGCATGAACACCGCTTCGCGCGCACGCGCCGAGAACGCCGTCGTGGTCGGCGACGGCTATCTCGGGCTCAACATCAATCCGCGACGGCCGGGACGGGCGGCGCGGCTCGACCATTTCGGCATCGAGGTGGACGACGTCGAGGCCGTGTTCGAGCGCATGCGGCGCAAGCATCCGCGGATCGAATGGCTGAAGCGCCCGTCGAACCGGCCCTATGCCGGCATTACCACGCACGACATCGACGGCAACGTGTTCGACCTGTCGCAGCGCAACATGACGAACCGCCGCGACGTCTACACCGAGATGAACGGCGTCCACCCGCGCCATATCGGGCATTTCGCGCTGCGCACGATGCGGCACGACGAACTCGCCGAGTTCTACCGCGACGTGTTCGAGCTCGAGCCGCGCAACAAGCCCGAAGGCGACCGCAATCATTATCTCAGCGACGGCCATGTCACGCTGGTAATCATGCCGTGGCACATCACCGATTTCGCCCATACCGGGATCTCCTCGCCCGCGCCCGATCACATTGGCTTCACGGTCGAGAGCCTCGCCGCCTTCGATGCCGATGTCGAGCGCATCTCCGGGGTCAATCCGAGCCTCGCTCCGCCGCGGCTCGATGCCGGTCCCGAGGGCAAGGCACGGCTCGGGCTCGCCGAGCGGAGCTGTGCGCTGTGCCAGCGCCACCTCGCCGACCCCGACGGCGTGATGTTGTCGGTGTCCGAGGGGTAGGCCGCCGAACGCCGCTCGCACCTCAGTCGGGCAGCGGCCGCGCGCCCTCGGGAACGTCCACGTCGAAGGCGTTGATGGTCAGCGCGACCATGGTGTAGAAGCCCGCGCCCCCGATCAGTTCGACCAGACGCTCCGTGCCCAGGAGGGCCTGCGCGCGCTCGTAGCTCGCCGCCGACAGCCGCCGCGTCACCAGCAGTTCGGTGACGACGTCATAGACCAGCTTCTCGTCCTCGCGCACCAGCGCCGGGGCACGGCGCTGACGGATCGCCTCCACCGTCTCGGCGGCGATGCCGGCCTCGAGCGCGCGCGGCCCGTGCGCGAACCACTCGTATTGCGCCGAATGGAAACGGGCAACCACCAGGATCATCAACTCGACGAGCCGGCGTTCGAGCCGGGCCTCGCGCAGGGCGGTATAGGTGCGGATGGCGCCGTCGGCGAGCGCCGGCGCGTTCAGCAGCACCGCGAACGGCCCACGGACGACGCCGTGGGGAATGCGCTTCGCGATCTCGTCGTGGACGCGCTTCTGCTCGGTCGTCAGCCGGTCCGGTTCGAGCGCCGGGGCACGAGCCATGGTCTCCTCCATCCCTGCCGCGTGCATGGCGGCGGCAGCCGCACAGGATTGCGTACGGCCAAGGCCGACGCAACCAGAGCGCTAGAGGCAAGAACTGCCAGCTCCCCCGCCAATGCGGCCTCGGCCCGGTCAGCAGTTTTAGGGGCCATGGGCCTGCGCCCGACCCCGGCGAATCCCCGCCCCGCTACCGGATCAGACGATCGACCTCCTCGCGCTGGGCGAGGATTTCGAGCTCGACCGCGGCCGCTTCATATTGCCGCGCCTGCCGCAACAATGTTTGCCGCACCTGCTCCGTCGTCGCCTGCTGCGCCAGGCGAACGAGACGGCTCGCTTCATTATGGTACCAGACGCTTCCCATTTTTTGCTCTTCTAAGTTATTGGCTTGACACGAGATTACGGCACCTCGTACGAACCCTCAACATGCCTTTTCCCGTTCGGGCCTGCCATGCGGAATCATCATAGCAGCGCCCCAGACCGCGCGTAAACGGGGACCGTCTTCCCTGTTTCGGTGCAACCCAACCAGCCGTCCGGAGCCGCCCCATGCGCAACGTGCCCGCCGCCGCGACCGCCCTTGTCGAGGACCTCGTCATCGGCAACCGCATCCTGTTCCACGAGAAGGTGGTGGACGCGTTCGGCCATATCAGCGTCCGCCACGACAAGGACCCGACCAAGTTCCTGATGTCGCGCCACCGCGCGCCCGGCCTGGTCGCCGCCGAGGACATCGTCACGCACGATTTCGACGGCAACGGGCTCGATGACCAGGGCGCGCGGCTTTATGGCGAGCGCTTCATCCATGGCGAGATCTATCGGATCCGGCCCGACGTGATGGCGGTGGTGCATTGCCATGCGCCGCAACTGATCCCGTTCGGCGCGACCCGCTCGCCGCTGCGCCCGCTCTATCACATGAGCGGCTTTCTGGGCACAGGCGTGCCGATCTTCGAGATCCGCGACGCCGCGGGCATGACCGACATGCTGATCCGCACCCCGGCGCTGGGCAAGGCCCTCGCCGCGACGCTCGCCGACAAGCCGATGACGCTGATGCGCGGCCATGGCGCCACCATGGTCGGGATGTCGGTCGCGCAGGTGGTGTACCGCTCGATCTACGCCGCGCTCAACGCCGCGCTGCAGATGGAGGCGCTGCGGCTCGGCACGCCCGTCTATCTCGAGCCGGACGAGGCGCGCATGGCCGAGGATACCAACAACAAGGCGCTCGGCCGCGCTTGGGCGCTGTGGAAGCGCGAGGCGATGGGCGAGTGACTACAGCCTGATCTCGCCGAGATTGAGGCTTTCGCCGAGCTCGGCCGCGACGGTCTTGACCGGACGGCCGGCGGCGGCGATCTCGACCTCGTAGCGGCCCGAGCCCTCCGGCAAACGGTCGAACTTGAAGTCGCCGAAATTGTCGCTCGTCGTCTCGGCGACGGCGGCGCCGTCCTTCACGAGCCGCACGCGCGCGCCCTCGACGCAATCGACGATACCCCCCGCCTCCGATGCGAGGGAGCCGCCGATGAAGCAGGTCGTATAGCGCCACAGGTTGCGATACCAGACACGCGGCTTGGTACCGAGTTCGGGACGAATGGCCTCGAGATGGTCTTCACGCGCCATGCGTTCCATCGCTTCATCCTCAAGCTTCACCGCGCGCATGGCGCCGGTCGGACAGGATTGCTGGCCGCGCGTCTGCTGCCAGCCCTGGTCGAGGAGATGGGCATCGAACGGCCAAGCCTGCGGCAGCTGCAATTCCTCGTTCCACCAGATGTGTCCATAGGGGCAGGCATCGACGAGCTGCTTCTGGCCCTTGGCCTTGACCGGATCGATGAGGACGATGCCGTCCGGGCGCTTGGTGATGGCGCCGTCGCGCGCCGCCTTGATGCAGGGCGCGTCGTCGCAGTGATTGCACAGCGTCGGGACATAGGCGATGTCGATCATCGGCGCCTGTCCCCGCTCCTTCTGCAGGATGTTAATCCAGCGATGGCCGTGCTTGGGCATGGGCGCGGCGTAGCCGGGCCATTCGTTGCCGACATACTCGTCCATCGCCGCCAGCGTGCAGTTGTTGCAGTTGGTGCACTCGGCGACGTCGATGATGAGATTCCATTTGGCCATGGCCACCCCCGTCATTGCGCCGGCACGGCCTCGGGCGCGCGCTGAGGAGCGGCGCGCGGTCGCTCGCCCATGCCGGCGAAGGCCGCCGAGATGTGCTCGATGCCGCCGTCCCAGGGCACGATCTCCACGAGCGCGTGCGAGCCCGCCAGCGAATGCGTCGATTTCGTCTGCGTACGCTCGGGCGTGAGCTGGTTGAGGCAGCCGCCGCGCTCGACCGAACGGCCGGGCTCGCCCATCGGGTCGTAGATGGCCGAGGATTCATAGCCGTGGCAGACGCCCGGCGGCAGGCGCTCGGTCGGGAGCGCGGCGCAGATCACCGCGCCGCGGTCGTTATGAACCTTGACGAGATCGTATTTCTTGATGCCACGCCGCGCGGCATCGCCGGCATTCATCCGGATGATCCAGTAGTACCAGCCGTCGATATTGACGCGGTGGTCCGGGATGTTGAGAAGGAAGCTGTCCTTGCCGTCGCCCTGGGTGTGGAAGCTGTATTTCGAATGCGGGGTCAGGAGCTGAAGCGGATACTTGGCGTAAAGCTCGGCCGCATGCGGGCCCTCCCAAGACGGCTCGTACTTGACGATCGGCGGCCGTTCGGGATCCTTGAAGCGCTTCAGGCTCGAGCATTCGAATTCGAGCTTGCCCGATTGCGTTTGCAGGCCGCGCAGATATTCCTGCGCATAGTCCGACGGCAGCGGCTGCGGCTCGGGCACGTCCTTCTTGCGGTTTTCCCAGAACCAGCGGAACGACACCGGAGCGCGCAACTTTTCCTTTTCGCTGGGCACGACGAAATAGCCCTTGCGTACGAAATCCTTCCACGAGATGCGGGTCGGCAGGTCCGAGCCGTCGAACATGCGCCTGACCCAGTCGATCTCGTTGACACCTTCGGAGAAGTAGTTGGCAAGACCGAGGCGCTTCGACAGCTCGTTGAAGATCCAGTAATCCGAGTGCGACTCGCCAAGCGGCTTGATCGCCGGCGCCTGGAACACGATGACGCGGTGGTTCAATTGCTGCTGGCCGTGATGGCCATAGCCGCCGAGCCCGGCCCATTCGCTGATGTCGACGCGCTCGAAATTGGTGCAGGCCGGCAGGATCACGTCGGCGAATTTGGCCTCGCCCTCGAACCAGATCGACTGGTTGACGACGAATTCGAGATTGGAGGACTGGTACATCCGCACATGGCGGTTGGTGTTGTTCATGGTCGACAGGATCGAGCCGCCGTACTTGTAGAGCATCCGCACCGGCGCATGGCCGGGCGCGGGATAGGTGAAGCGCGCGAACTGGTGCTCGATCGACTTGCCGACCCAGGGATAGCCCTCGGCCTTGCCGTCGGCGATCGCCTCGGGCATGAAGATGCGCGGAATGCGCTGATAGGGCGTGTTCATGGTCGGAAGCTGCGGCATGCGCTGGTAAAGCTCGACCGGCATCGAGGTGCCTTCGAGATCGCCCGACATGCCGCCATCGGCATAGCCCGGGAAGTAAAAATTGAAGTCGACCGGGCAGCCCCACTGCAGATTGCCCATGTTGATGCCGGGCTTGCCGAGCCCCTGCATGGCGATGAGGCAGACCATGACCCGCGCCCATTGGATGCCGGTCTGGTTGCGGCAGGCGCCGCCATGGCCATTGCCCCAGCCACCGGGCGAAAGGTAGACGCGCTTCCGGCCCCATTCGCGGGCGAGCGCGCGCACGTCCTTGGCGGGAACGCCGGTCTCGCGCTCCTGCCATTCCGGCGTCTTGGCGACCCCGTCCTCGGCGCCGAGGAGATAGGCCTCCCACTTGTCGAAGCCGACCGTGTGCGAGGCGACGTAGTCCTTGTCGTAAAGCCCTTCCTTGATCCAGACATAGGCGATCGCCATCGCCATCGCCACGGACGTGGTCGGCCGCGGCGCCAGCCACTTGCCCGGGAGGAACTGCGCCGAGGCATTGTAGTAGGGATCGACGTGGACGATCTTGATCCCGAGCTTGGGGTTCTTGAGCCACTGGCGGCGCACCGTGCCTTCCTGCGCGCCATAGGAGCCGCTGGTGGTCTCGGGATCGGCCGACCAGAACACGATCATCTCGCAGTTCTGGAGACAGTCCTCGACCGTGCCGTAGGTCTCGCTCTGGCCGACGCGCAGGGAGTGGCCCCAATGATGCACCGCGCCCCAGTACCAGCCCTCCCAACTGTCGGGATTGTGATGGACGGCGGTGTGGCCAACGGCGTTCTTGAAGCGGTGCAGCGCCGAGAGGTAGTAGCCGATATTCCCCCAGGTGTGGTGCGAGCCGTGCGACACTGCCATCACGCCGGGGCCGTAGGCGCTCTTGAGCCGCTTGATCTCGCCGCCGACGATGTCGAGCGCCTCCGCCCACGAGATCCGCTCGTAGCCGGATTTGCCGCGGTTCTGCGGATTGCGCGCGCCGTTGGGATCGAAATCGACGCGCTTCATCGGATAAAGCAGGCGATCGGGCGAGTAGATCACCGATTTGTAGTTCTGGCCGTGCGGCGCCAGCGTGGTGCGGCGCGGCGGCGTGAGCTTGAGGCCGCGCGCCTCGATGGTCCAGGGCTGCGGATCGGTGGCGTCGAAATCGATCGGCGTGATGCGCTGGATCTTGCCGTCCTTGACATAGACGAAGACCGGCCCGCCATTGGTCATGTTGCAGGTGCGCACCGTCCCGTCCGGCAGACGCTCGCCGAATTTGAGGCCCACGGTCTGGATCATCATCACGGTCTGCGCAAACCAGTTGGTGAGGTCCTCGGGACCGTCGACCGTGAGCTTGAAGTCCTTTTGCGCGTTGATCTGGTCGAGCCAGTTGATGGGTGGCGTCAGCAGCTTGGCGCCGAGCGGCGCATTCTTGAAGGCCAGAGTGATGTCGGGCCGGGCGTGCCGGCCCGCGCGCGAGCGCACCCGCCCGTCGGCGAATTCGTACCAGCGCCCGATCTCCTCGTCGCGCGCAACGATCTGGGCAACGAGGTTGCGTTCCTTCAGGCGCTCGGCGAAGTCCGGGTAGCGCCGCCGCACCAGCTTCAGCGCCTGCGCGAGGCCGAAGAGGACGGTCGCGAATTTCACGGTCGAGATCGACATGGCGTGCCCTCCGGCGGCGCGCCGCATGGCGACCGCCCGTTTGCGCCGAGCCTAGTCTCGCGCCGACGCGACCGCAAGATTCCGCGCGGCGTCAGGGTCTATTTGCCGAGCAGCGCGAGTGCCTTCTCGCGCGGTCCCGGCGCGATCATCCTGGTCACGTCGAAGGGTTGCCGCAGGGTGTGGTTGTCGTAGAGCACTTTTGCCATCCAGCGCAGCTTGTCGACCGGGAGCGAGAACTCGGGATCGATCGCCTTCTTCTTGACGGCATCGTCGTAGATGAACGCCGGCCGCGGGTCGTCGGGCTTGTCGTGGATGATCTTGTGGGTGAGCTTGATCACCGCGTCGCGGTGGGTGAGGGCGTATTGGAACGCCGTCATCTCGGCCGCGAGAAACCGCGCGGCGTCGTCTTCGTGCTTGGCAAGCGTCGCGCCGGTGGTAAAGACGCAGACGCGCATGTATTCGGGCACGACGTCCTGGGTGTGCAGCAGCACCTTCACCCCTTCCTTGGCGGCGATCGGCTCGTATTCGTCGGTGACGACGGTGGCATCGGCGACGCCGGCCACCACCGCCTTGAACCGGTCGAGATCGGCGCCGAGATTGGCGATCTTCACGTCCGCGGCCGGGACGCCGTATTTGGCGAGAACGGCGCGTGCGACGACGTCGGGGCTGGCGCCGGGCGCGGAGATGGCCAGCGTCCTGCCCTTGAGATCCTGCACCGTCTTGATGTTGGGGCGGACGAAGATGTCATAGGGGACGCCCGGCCATTGGCAGCCGATCACCTTCACGTCGGCACCGCGCGCCGCGGCGGCGATGGCCGCGCCCGGACTGCCGTCGAAGCTGTCGATTCCGCCGGACAGCATCGCCTGGATCTCGACCACGTCGTTCTTGAACTGGAGGAGCTCGAGGTTGAGCCCCTGCTTCTTGGCGAAACCCTGGGTCACCATCATCATGATCCCGGCGTCGCTCTTGGCCTGGATGATGCCGTGACGCCACGGCTTGCCATCCTGGGCCGACGCTGTCCCGGCGAGCGCCAGCATTGCCGCGACCGCCACGCCCATTGCGCGAGAAATCATCCGAACCTCCCTTGTTCCGGCCCGCTTGAGCGGGCTCTCGTGCGAGAGTCCGCACGTTGACCGGCGCCTGTCAATCGCCGGGCGATGCTGTTCCCGCACCCGGCCCCATGGTAAAGCAGGGACCGCAGCAGCGGGGAGGTCGGCGATGGCCGAAGCGGACGAGCGCATCTGTAATCCGGTTTCGCGCGGCGAGTTGGAGCGGCGGTGGCGGGCCGTGCGCGCGGCGATGGCGGAGGCGCGGCTCGATGCGCTCGTGATCCAAGGCATGAGCAACCTCGCCGGGACCGCCGGCTATTTCCGCTGGTTCACCGGCATCGCGGCATTGACCTCCTATCCGATCACGGTGATCTTCCCGCGCGATGGGCTGATGACGCTCGTCGGCCACGGCGCCTTCAATGGCGAGACCAAGCTCGACGACCGCGACCCGGCGCTGCCCGGCATCGGGCTGCGCCTGACGACGCCGAGCTTTCCCGCGATCGCCTACACCATCCCCTACGAAGCCGAGCTGGTCGCCGGCGCGATCGGCCGCGGTCGCTATCGCGCGGTCGGGCTGGTCGCGCCCAACAACATGTATTACGGCTTCGGCGCGGGCCTCAAGGAGCGGCTCTCGGACGTGACGCTGAGCGACGCGACCGCGCTCGTCGATCCGATCAAGGCGGTCAAGAGCGCCGAGGAGATCGGCTTCATCCGCCGCACCGCCGCCATGCAGGACGAGCTTCTCGCCGCCATTCGCGGCCAGATCCGCCCGGGCATGAGGGATTTCGAGGTGATGGCCCAATCACAGTATCAGGGCCAGTTGCGCGGCAGCGAGACCGGCTATTTCCTCGGCTCGTCCGCGCCGCCGGGGCAGCCGGCCTTCGTCCGCCCGCGGCCGCAGCAGGGCCGGACGCTGCGCCCGGGCGACGTGCTGTTCTGGCAGGCGGAAAACACCGGGCCCGGCGGCCTCTTCGTCCATGTCGGGCGGTTCTTCGTCCTCGGCAAGGCGCCGCAGGAGCTGGCCGACGCCTTCGGCATGGCGGTCGAGGCCCAGGACTTCACCGTCAAGCTGCTGCGGCCGGGCGCGCGCTGCAGCGAGATCTTCGCCGAATACCAGGCCTATCTCCGCGCCCGGCGCCTGCCCGAGGAGACGCGGCTGCATTGCCACGGCCAGGGCTACGACGTGGTCGAGCGGCCACTCATTCGCGACGACGAGACCATGACGCTCGGCCCCAGCATGAATATCGGACTGCACCCGAGCTGGTCGAACGCGCGGATGTTCGTCACCGTCTGCGACAATTTCCTCATCGGCGCCGACGGCGCGGTCGAGCGTCTGCACCGGACGCCGCGCGAGATCATCGAGCTATAGGAGGCGACGCAGCGCCTACCGCGCGGACGGCACGCAGCGCGACGGCGAAATCGCCCGGCGCCAGGTATTGCAGCATCGGATGCGCCATTCCTCGATCTTGCCTTCGGGACCGATATCTCGCCCTTTACATCGTATCGACGCTCCGATACTGACTCCGACGGGAGCGTCGAGGAGGCGGCAATGACTGGGCTCACCCAGGAGCAACTGGCGGGCACCGGCACGCTCGAGGAGCTATATCCGCGGCTCGATGCGATCGGGCTCGGCGCCGGCTGGCACAAGCCCACGCCGTCGCTCTGGCCGGCGCCGCACAAGACGTTTCCGCCCGCCCAATGGCGCTATGCGCAGGCCAAGGGCGCGCTCGACGCCGCCGGCCGCCTCATCAACACGGCGCTGGCCGAGCGCCGCAACCTCATTCTCATCAATCCGCTTGAGGGCAACGCCTACGCCACCGCGCGCACCCTCGTCGCGGCCTATCAGATGATCATGCCCGGCGAACGCGCGCGCTCGCATCGCCACACCCCCAACGCGCTGCGCCTCGTCATCGACACCGAGCCCGGCACCTATACCATCGTCAACGGCACCCGGCTGCCGATGGCGCCCAACGATGTCGTGCTCACGCCCAACTGGTGCTGGCACGGCCACGGCAATGACGGCAAAGGGTGCGGCTACTGGCTCGATTTCCTCGACGTGCCGCTGGTGCATCTGCTCGACCCGATGTTCTTCGAACCTCATCCCGAGGAATTCGAAGAGAACGCGCCCGAGGCGCCGGAGTCGCCCTTCATCTTCGCCTGGCGCGAGACCCGGGAGCGGCTCGATGCGGCCGCGCCCGACCCGAGCGGGCGGCACGGCATCAGCGTCGAGCTGGGCAGCCCTGCGCTCGACACCATGGCGCTCTTCATGATGCGCCTCGTGCCGGGCACGGCGACGTCGGCGTACCGCACCACCGCCAACACGCTTTATGCGGCGGTCGAGGGCGAGGGCACGACCACCGTGGAAGGCCGGGAATTCACATGGCGGCGCGGTGACGTCGTAGTAGTGCCGACCTGGCACGCGCATTTTCACTGCGCGGAGCGTGGCGCGGTGCTGTTCCGCGTCACCGACGAGCCGGTGATGAGCCGCCTCGGCTTCCTCCGCAGCGAAGCCGCGTGATACGAGTCCGGCAATACGAGTCCGAAAGACGGGAGAAAACGCCGATGGCCAAGCTGCCGTTCACCTTCGCCTGCGGCCTTTATGACCGCATGGTGCCGCTCTACACCGGCGAGGTGCAGCCCGCCGGACTCGATCTCAATTTCATCGTCCTCGACAACCCACGGCAGATCTTCGACCGCATGGCCGGCGGACTCGAATTCGACGCCTCGGAGATGTCGAGCTCCGAGACCTTCCAGCGCCATGCCCATGGCAACAGCCCGTTCGTCGCGCTGCCGGTTTTTCCGTCGCGCGTGTTCCGCCACGGCCACATCACGATCAACCGCAAATCGGGGATCAAGACGCCCAAGGACCTCGAGGGCCGACGGGTGGGCGTACCGCTCTATACCCAGACCGCGGCGATTTTCATCCGCGGCATGCTGCAGCATGAATACGGCGTCGACTGCTCGACCATCCACTGGGTCCAGGGCGCGTTGAACGACCCGGGCACGCACGGCAATCCGTCGGTGCTGCCGCTGCTCAAGCCGGCGAAGATCGAGCAGAACCGCACCGGCAAGTCGCTGAGCGACCTGCTCGAGGAAGGCGCGATCGACGCGATCACGGCGACCGGCGTGCCCAATTCCTTCCACCACAATCCCGACATCGTCCGCCTGTTCCCCAACTACCGCGAGGTCGAGCGCGACTATTTCCGGCGCACCCGCATCTTCCCGATCATGCATCTCGTTGCCATGCGGCGCGACACCTACGAGAAGCATCCGTTCGTCGCGACCAGCCTCTACGAGGCGTTCGAGGCATCGAAGAACGCCGCGCTCGCGCGGATGAAATGGACCGGGGCGCTGCGCTACATGATCCCGTGGCTCGACAGCGAGATCGAAGAGATCGCCGAGGTCTTCGACGGCGATCCCTGGCCCTATGGCATCGAGGCGAACCGGCCGACGCTCGAGGCGCTGGTGCAGTACCTCGCCGAGCAGAACCTCATCGCCAAGCCGATGCCGATCGAGCAGTTCTTCGTGCCGATCCACGGCTTGCACTGAGGCGCCGTCATGCGCTGGCGCAAGCATCTCGACCGGCTTGTCGTCCTGGTCGTGCTCGTCGCCCTGTGGCAGGTGGCGAGCTACATCCTGGGCAGCTACTGGGTGAGTTCGCCCTGGGAGGTGACCTCGCGCTTCTTCGCGTCGCTGTGGAGCGGCGAGTTGATCCGCCAGTCGGGCTATACCATCGAAGAGTCGTTCGTCGGCGCGGTCGTCGGCGGCGTGCCGGCAGTGGTACTGCCGTTCCTGCTGCGCCGCAGCCCGATCATGACCGCCATCCTCGATCCCTTCATGGTCGGCGGCTATGGCGCGCCCAAGCTCGCGCTCGCGCCGCTGTTCATCCTGTGGTTCGGCATCGGCACGGAATCGAAGATCGCATTGGTCGCGAGCGTGCTGTTCTTCGTGGTGTATTTCACCACGCTCTCGGGCGTGCGCGCGCTCGACGCCAAGCTCGTGCAGATGGCGCAAGTCATGGGCGCGAGCGAGCACCAGGTCGCACGCCACATCGTCTTCCCCGCCGCGATCCCGAATATCTTCGCGGGATTTCGCATCGGTCTCCCCTATGCCATCGGCGCGGCGGTCATCGCCGAGCTGATCTCGTCGAACCGCGGCCTGGGATATCTCGTGCAGGTGGGCGCGATGAACTTCGACACGACGCAGTGCTTCGTCGCGATCGCCGCGGCGACGCTGATCGTGCATGCCGCGGGCTGGATGGTCGACGCGACCGAGCGGCTCCTGCTGCGCTGGCGACCCGCGGGCGACTCCCTCGTGCCCGCCTCCGGCAACTGAGCCATGCCCGAAGCCCCTCTCCTCGAGATCCGCAATCTGTGCAAACGCTTTCCGGCGCGCCAGGGCCGCGAGCCGCCGCCCTGGGTGATCCGCGATCTGACGTTTTCGGTGAATGACGGCGAATTCCTCACCATCATCGGCCCGTCCGGCGCCGGAAAATCGACGCTCCTCAACATGATCGCGCAGATCGACGTGGCGAGCGGCGGCGAGATCATCTTCCAGGGCACCAGGATCGCCGCCGACGATCCCAAGGCGATGCGGCCCGGGCTCGACCGCCGCATCGGCTACGTCACCCAGGACGACCTGCTGCTGCCCTGGCGGACGACGATCGACAACGTACTGTTCGCGCTCGAGGTGCAGGGCCGGCTCGACGACAAGAGCCGGGCGCACGCCGCGATGCTGATCGAGGCGGTGGGGCTCAAGGGTTACGAGCGCTACTACCCGCACGAACTGTCGGGCGGCATGCGCAAGCGCGCCGCGCTCATCCGCACGCTCGTCTACGATCCGCCGGTGATCCTCATGGACGAGCCGTTCGCGGCGGTGGACGCGCAGACGCGCATGCAGCTCCAGGAGGATCTGCTGCGGCTGTGGAGCCTCGGCCGCAAGACCATCGTCTTCGTCACGCACGATATCGCCGAGGCGATCGTGCTGGGCGACCGCACGCTCGTGCTGACGCGCCAGCCGACGCGGATCGCGGCCGAGCACGTGATCCCGTTTCCCCGCCCGCGCGACGTGAAGCACTTCTTCGCCACGCCGGGCTTCGCCGATATCTACGAACGCATTCGCGCGGAGGTCCAATGACCACCATCGATCCCAGCTCGGCGCTCGTCGCCGAAGCGGCGCCGTTCGTCTCGCGCAAGACGCTGGTGATGGGTGGGCGCATCGCCCTGGCGCTCGGCCTGCTGCTCGCGTGGCAATGGGGGGCGATGACGTTCGGCACGATCTTCTTCGCCTATCCGGTCGATGTGTTCTGGCGCATCATCGCGATCGCTCGCTCGGGCGAACTGGCCGAGGACATCCTCACGACGCTGCGCGTGTCGTCGATCGGATTTGTCATTGGCTGCGTCGCCGGGGTGGCGCTGCCGTTTCTGCTGCGGCGCTCGCCGCGCTGGACCGCGGCGGTCGAGCCCTACATCCTTGCCTCGCAGGGCATTCCCAAATACGCGCTCGCGCCCTGGCTCATCCTGTGGTTCGGCATCGGCGATTTGCCCAAGCTCGTCATCGTCACGCTGATGGTGTTCTACATTCCCTTCGTCAACACCTTTGCCGGCATCCGCGGCGTCGATCAGCGTTTCGTCAACATGGCGCGCATCATGGGCGCGAACGAGGTCAGGATTTCCCGCGAGGTGATCTGGAACTCGCTGCTGCCGTTCTTCTTCACGTCGTTGAAGGTGTCGCTGCCGCGCGCGGTGAGTGCTTGCATCGTCGGCGAGTTTTTGGTCTCGACCGCGGGCGTCGGCCACTACATCGAGCACGCGCGCGAGATCTCCGACACGGTGGGCGTCTTTGCCGGCATCATCGTCGCCACCGCGCTCGTGCTCATCGTCAACGCCTTCGTCGAGCGGCTCGAGCGTCACGCCCTGCGCTGGCGCCCGACCGACCGCGACATGGTGCTGTAGCGCCCGCTGCCCTCACTTGACGTATTTGTCGGTGAAGAGGTCGGCGTAGGATCTGAGCTTCTCGTCAGGCTTCATCAAACCCGCGTCGATGTTGTAGAGGTCGGCATTCTCAAGCGCCTTTTCCGTGGGCGCGGGCGGGCTCGGGCTGACGCTGCGGACCTCATCGAAAGCCGCGCGCAGCAGCGGCGGGTCGAGCGTCTTGAAGCGCTTTTGCATCAGCGCCAGCGCGGCGTCCGGCTGCTCCTTGATGAAGCGCGCGGCCTCGGCGAAGGACCGGCCTACGCCCTCGCAGATCTCGGGCCGCTTCTGGCAGGTGTCGGGCCGCACGACAACGACATCGTGCGCGAACGGCACCATCTCGGGCGGGTCGCCGGCGGGACCGCTCGCGATCGTGACCGCCTGGCCCGCCAGCACCGGCTGCAACGGCCAGGGCAGCGACATGGCGAAGCCGTCGATCTGCTTCGCCGCGAACGCCGCGATCATGTTGGGGGGCTGCATCACCGCGATGCGGATCGCCTCGGGATCGAGACCCGCCCGGCGCGCCAGCAGCCGCACATAGGCGTGGATGATGGAATTGATCGATTCGACCGCGATGGTCCGCCCCTTGAGGGCGAGCGCGCGCTTGGCGAGCGGCGCCTTCGGATCGAATCCGGCTGCTTCGGCGAGATCCTTGCGCAGCACCGCCTCGACCACCAGCCGGTCGAGCGGCTCGGCGATCTCGAGCATCTTCTGGCCGCGCGCGGCGGCGCGGGTGAGGGTGATGGCCGAAACCTGCGCCACGTCGGCGCTGCCGCCGATCACCGCGTTCATCGAGCCGATGCCGGGGATGAGCACGCTTTTGACGCTGAGCCCGTGCTTCGCCCAAAGCCCGAGATCGTCGGCGACATAGCCCTCCATGAAAGTGAGGCTGTAGGCCGGCACCGCCATGGTCACGGCCTCGAGCTTCGGCTGCGCGTAGAGCGGCGGCGCGGCAATGCCCAAAAGCCCCAGCGCCACCACGATCGCCCGACAGGTACGCATACCGCCCCTCCCTGCTTCGACACCCCGGCGCGATCATGCGGGCTCCAGGGCGATCCATCAATGGGTTGATCGCGACCCGCTTTTCCTGGGAAGATCGCGGCCGCTGCTGCACCTTGACGGGGGGACAAGACGATGAGCGACCTTCAGGACCGGATTCGCGATCTCGTGCTCGCCAACCGCATCCTCGCGCACGAGGGCGTGGTCGACGCCTATGGCCATGTCAGCGTGCGCAGCCCGCTCGATCCGAACCGGTATTTCATATCGGTCTCGCGCAGCCCCGAACTCGTCAAGGGCGACGACGTCATCGAGTGCACGCTCGACGGCACGCCGGTGCGGCCGGAGAAGCGGGCGCTCTATATCGAGCGCCACATTCACGGCGGCATCTACGAGCGCCGCCCCGAAGTCATGGCGGTGGTCCACAGCCACGCCCTCGAGGTGCTGCCCTTCAGCATCAGCACGACACCGCTCGAGCCGGTGCTTCATTCGGGCGGCGTGCTCGGCCATCACCTGCCGGTGTGGGACATCGCCGACCGCTTCGGCGATACCTCGCTGTTGGTGGAGAACATGCCGCAGGGGCGCGATCTCGCCGAGCGGCTGGCGGCGAACCGCGTCGTGCTGATGCGCGGCCACGGCTTCGCCGCCGGCGGACGCTCGATCCTCGAGGTGGTGCGCATCGCCACCATCCTGCCGCGCAACGCCCGGGCGTTGATGGACGCGCTTCGCCTCGGCGGCGGGGTGAAGGCGCTGTCGCCCGGCGAGATCGACATCCGCATGGCCGGGCGCAACGACGGCCCCGAACTCTACCGCGCCTGGGAATACTGGGCGACCCGCGCCGGCTGCGCCGACATGCTGAAGCCGACATCGCCGCCGCGGCGGGCCGGCGCCAAGCCCGCGCCCAAGCGCAAGGCGGCAGCGCGCAAGCGGCGCTGACCGGCCGGCCGCCGGGCCATGCCGTCATAGGCGCCCCGACCGCCGGTTCACGCGAGGTTTCGGCAAATTTTACCCGCATCGCCGGTTCGATCGCGGCAATCCGATCTGGCACTGGCCGGCACAGCCGCACGTGACGTCTTAGCCGACATCCCGTACTTCCGGCACAGATCGGCGGCCTTCGCCCCCGCCTCGTGCTCGCGCAGAACCGCAATGATCTGCTCTTCCATGAACCTGCTTCGCTTCATCGGTCCGTCCCCCTCGTCGGGCCGGACTCTAACTCCCA
>DATKQE010000085.1:0-185155 GCA_035532935.1 Allostellaceae bacterium | reverse complement strand
GTCGGGCGCGAGTTCATCCTGCTCGACCCGATGGACATCGTCGCCATCACCGATGCCGGCATCGGCGCGCGCAACCAATGGGTGCGCATCCGCGAGATCACCGAGAACATGGACCGGTCGCTGTCGATCGTGGCCGAGGATTATCTCGCCGGCACCGGGGCCGCGCCGCGCTATGGCCACCAGGCCGGCGCGGGCTACCGGCCGAACTTCAACGCCGATCCGGGCGCCGCGCTGGCGCCGGCGTTCATGGACGTGCCGGCCGAGCTGGTGCAGGCGCTGGGCTGCGAGGGGTGGCTTGCGACCAATGGCGGGGCGCTGTGGGGCGGCTGCGAGGTGTGGCAGAGCTCGGACGACGCCTATTACAGCTATGCCGGGACGCTGCAGGGCGGCTCGGTCATGGGCACGCTCACGGCGAGCTTCGGCAGCGGCAGCGACCCCGATACGACCGATACCTGCGCGGTCGATCTGACCGAATCGCGCGGCGCGCTGCTGCCGGGCACGGCGGCCGACGCCGATGCCGGCAACACGGTCTGCTTCGTCTGCAACCCGGACGGCTCGAACGGCGAGTATTTTTCCTACGAGCAGGCGGTGCTGACGAGCCAGTACCACTACGATCTCGGCAAGCACGGCGCGAGCGCGGGCTATCTCCGCCGCGGCCTCTACGGCTCGGCGATCGCGGCGCATGCAGCGGGCTCGCTGTTCGTGCGGCTGAAGCCCAACGCCGTGTTCAAGCTGCCCTTCGCCAAGGGCCAGATCGGCAACACCATCCACGTGAAGCTGCTGTCGTTCAACATCTGGGGCGGCGGAAGGCAGACGCTCGACCAGGCGACGAGCTATGCCCACACCATCGGCGGCAACGCGCCGGCGCTGTCGGCCGTCGGCGCGCTCGGGCTCTATACCGATCTGACGCCGGGCGCCTCGACCAACAGCGTCAGTGCGTTCGTCGCCGGTCCGGTGACGTACACCTATTTCTCGCCCGCGCTGCAACCGCTCATCGACGCGACCATCACGACGATCGGCGAGCCGGTGCTGGTCACGCTGAGCATGGGCGCGAACGGAAGCACCACCGGCGCCGATGACGAGTTCACGATTTCGCGCGGGCCGATCGGAACGGGGGTGATGTTCGTCGATATCGTGTCGGTGCTGGTCGCGCAGTCGCCGGCGGTGACGCCGGTGACCTGGACGTTTCTCGATGCCGCGCCGGCCGGGACCTGGGACTATTCGGTGGGAGTCGCCAATAACGGCACGGGGAGCGCCTATTTCTCATCCATCAGCCTGACCGTGACGGAGCTGCGGCGATGATCTGCTACGTCGTGTACGACCCGGCGACCGGCGCCATCCTGAAGAGCGGCCATTGCGGGCAGCCGGCCGACATGCCGCGCCAGGCGAAAGCCGGCCAGGCGGTGATGGCGGTGAGCGAGATCTGCCGCGGCGACAAGCAGCGGATCGACATCACGAAGACGCCGCCCGCGGTGGTGGCGATCGCGGCGCCCGCGGCCGTTTCAAAGCCGTCTTGAAGCCCCGTTTCAGCCCGCGATTTTTTGCTATGGGGAGTCCAGAAGCGGCTGCAAATCTGTCCAGAAACGATCGCGAAGCTACACTGGAATTCGGCCGTGCGTCCTTCGACCGGCGGCTTCGCCGCGGCTCAGGATGCGGCGCTTTTCGCAAGGCCGTCAAAAGGCTTTCCTCGCCCTGAGCATCGTCGAAGGGCGCAGGATGGCACCGCAGCCAATCGCGATTGCCCCCGGCGCCGCGCCGCGCCAGCATGGCCGGGTGCGAGGGCATCCGTCCATGGGGTTGCAGGATCGGCGCCGGCTCGGCGTCGCGGCGGCGGGCGTGGCGGCACTCGTGGCCATCGCTGCGGTTGCGGGCTATGCCGGCTGGCGCTGGATGGAGGCGCACGGCCTCGACGCGACGGCGCTCACCCCCGCCGCGGTGGCGCAGTTCGTTCGCGGCTTCGGCGTGTGGGGTCCGGTCGGCGCGATCGGGCTCATGGTGCTGCATTCCTTCGTGCCGCTTCCCGCCGAGGTGATCGCGCTCGGCAACGGCATGATCTTCGGCCCGGCGCTCGGCGTCGCCGTGACCTGGAGCGGCGCGATGCTGGGCGCGATCCTGTCCTTCGCGCTGGCGCGGTGGCTGGGGCTGCCCTTCGTTCGCCCGGTCCTGTCCGCGCAGGGCTGGCGAAAGCTGCAATGGCTGCCGCGCCACGCCGGCATGCTGTTCGCCGTGCGGCTGGTGCCGGTGATCTCGTTCAACCTGATCAATTACGCCGCCGGTCTCGGTGGCGTCGGCTGGTGGACGTTCCTGTGGACGACGGCGCTCGGCATCCTGCCGCTGACGATCGTCATGGTGGTGCTCGGCCATCACATGGGCAGCGCGCCGGCCTGGCTGTGGGCGGGGGCGGCAATCGCCGTGCTCGGCTCGTGGCTGCTGTGGCGCCGGCAGCGGCGGAGATAGCCGTTGCGTCGCCGCCGCGGAGAAGCCACTTTCCCGGGATGGTGCCGCGCAGCGACCGCCTCGATCCCGCCGCGATGTGGTTCATGGTCGCGCTCTCGGCCTCGTCAACCGCAGCCCGGCCGCGCGCGGCGACGAAGCCGCCCGGCCAACGCCCGCCGCGGGCGACTGAACCAGAGAGCGAGGCCCGATGAGCCACGTCACGCCCTTCGCCGTGCCGCCGCGCGTGCCGCCGGTCGAGCCCGAGCTGCTCGCCTCCGCGATGTTCATCTTCAGCGAATATCTCGCCCGCCTCGAGGCGGAAGCGCTGCCGCCGGACGAGGACGACGGTGATGGCGGCGACGGCGACGTGCCCATCGACACGCGTCTGGTGCTCGACCTCTTGGCCGATGATTTGGGGACGAACGTTCAAAACACGCTCGCGCTTTACATGCGCGTGACCGCGCTCTACCGCCTGCTCGCGGCGAGCCCGTCGCTCGCGCAGCTCGCCATGGAGGATCCGGAGCGCGGCGGCGCGCTCACCGAGGACGCGCTGCTCGCGGCCGCGCGGCTCGATCTCCATGTCGTCCGCGAGGGCGAGGACGGCAGCGCCGATTACGACGCGCGCGAGTTCCGCGATGCCCTGCGCGATACCTGAGGCACGCTAGTCGAGCACCGCCTGCGTTTCGCCGCCGCCGCCGGAGCCCCGGGTGCGCAGCATCAGGATCAGCGGGATGATCGCGAGCGTCAGCACCATCAGCAGCTTGAACACGTTGTTGTAGGCGATCATCTCGGCTTGCCGCGTGATCTCGGCATTGAGCGCGGCGAGTCCGTGCAGGCTGTGCAGATCCCACACCTGCCGCACGTCCGGCAGCCGCAGCATCGGATTGTACGGCGTCGCGTACTGGGCGATGGTGGAATGGTTGGTCTGGATCGAAGTCACCAGCACGTTCTCGCCGATCGAGATGCCGAGGCTGCCGCCGATGTTGCGGACCAGCGCGCTGAAGGCCGAGCCCTCGGTCCTGAGATGGGTCGGCAGCGTGGCGAACGAGACCGCCGTCAGCGGCACCCACACCAGGCCGAGCCCGAAGCCCTGGATGATCGTCGCGACGACGACCGTCCAGACATCCATCTCGAGCGAGTAATGCGTCATCCGCAGCAACGAATAGGCGGTGAGCGAGAATCCCACGACGAGAATGAGCCGCGCGTCGACGCGGCCCGACAGCCTTCCCACCACCGCCATCGCCACCAGCGTACCGATGCCGCGCGGCGCCAGGATGTTGCCGGTGGTGACCACGGGATAGTTGAGCAGGTCCTGCATCAGCGGCGGGAACAGCGCGATGGTGCCGTAAAGCAGCACGCCCACCAGGAACATGAGGATGCAGCCGGCGGAGAAATTCCAATCCTTGAACAGCGCCAGGCTGACGAAGGGATGCTCGGCGGTGGCCGAATGGACCAGGAAGACCCAGAACCCGCAGACGCACAGGCCGAGCTCGACCCAGGTCTCGGTCGCGCCCCACCAGTCGTTCTGCTGGCCGCGGTCGAGCATCATCTGCAGCGCGCCGATGCCGAGGCTCAGCATCGCGAAGCCGAACAGATCGAACGGCCGCGCACGGTCGATCTGGGTCTCGGTGACGAAGCTCGAAACACCGGCGAAGGCGAGAATGCCCACCGGCAGATTGATCAGGAATACCCAGCGCCAGTTATAGGCCTCGGTGAGCCAGCCGCCGAGGGTCGGCCCCAGGATCGGCGCGACCATGATGCCCGCGCCCCACACCGCCATGGCCGCCGCGTGCTTCTCGCGCGGGTTGATGTCGAGCAGGATGGCCTGCGACAGCGGGATGAGCGCCGCGCCGAAAACGCCCTGCAGCAGCCGGTAGCTCACGATCTGCGCCAAGTTGACCGCGCCGCCGCACAGCATCGAGGCCACCGTGAACCCGACGATCGAGGCGAGGAACAGCCGCTTGCGGCCGAAGCGCCCGGCGAGCCAGCCGGTGAGCGGCGTCGCCACCGCGGCGGCGACGATATAGGACGTGAGTACCCAGGAGATCTGATCCTGCGTCGCCGACAGGCTGCCTTGCATGTGCGGCAGCGCCACGTTGGCGATCGAGGTGTCGAGCGCCTGCATGATCGTCGCCAGCATGATCGAGACGGTGATGAGACCGCGGTGCCGCACCGCCCGCGATCCGGCGACGGCGACGGCGCTCATTTGCTGGTGGCGAAGGCCGACATTCCGGTCACCCGATGCAGCAAGGCGTCGATCTTGATCAGCAGCGGTTGACGATAATGGGTGTCGACCTCGACATCGGCGCTCATGCCGGCGCGCAGCGGCCGGTCGGGGTCGGGATCGGTGATGACGAGCCGCACCGGGATGCGCTGCACGACCTTGACCCAGTTGCCGGTCGCGTTCTGCGGCGGCAGGACCGAGAACGCGGAGCCGGTCCCGGCGCCGATGCTCTCGACCTCGGCGGTGAAGGTCTTGTCGGGATAGGCGTCGATATCGACCGTCGCCTCCTGCCCCGGGTGCATGTGGGTGAGGTCGGTCTCCTTGAAATTGCTCTCGATCCAGACGTGCCGGGTCGAAACCAGGGGGAACGCCGGCGTCGCGACGTTGAGATATTCGCCGACCGGCAGCTTGTCGACCTTGCTGACGATGCCCTCGATCGGCGCGCGCACCACGGTGTACGACAGATTGAGCTCGGCCCGATCGAGCGCGGCCTGGGCGCGCTGGACCAGCGGGTGGTCGGCGGTGACGATGTCGGGATTGCCGCCGAGCGCGGCGAGCGTATTGGCGATCTGCTGCTCGGTCGATCCGACCTGCTGGCGCGCCACGTCGCGGGCATGGCGGGCTTCGTCGAATTTCTGCTGCGAGGTGACGTGCTCGGCCAGGAGCTGCTGCTGGCGGGTGAATTCGCGCTCCTCGTAGGCCTGGGTGTCCTGGGCCTGCTTCAGCTCGACGAGCTTCTGGCGATAGTCCGCCCGGAGCGCGTCCACTCTCAGCCGCGCGCTGGCGAGCTCCGCCTTCGCCGCCTCGACGGCGATGCGGTAATCGCGGTCGTCGAGCCGGAACAGCACCTGGCCCGGCATCACCTTCTCGTTGTCGCGGACCTCGACCGCGACGACGCGGCCGCCGACGTCGGGGCTGATCTGGACGATATCGGCCTGGACATAGGCGTCGTCGGTCGAGACGTAGCGGCCGGCCAGGAGATAGAAATAGCCAGCGCCGAATCCGATGGCGAGCGGCACCACGAGCATGAGCGCAATCCGGAGCCAGCCGAGGCGCGTGCTTCGCCGCGATCCGGCGCGGGTATCGGCGGCGACGGCCATTACTTCGCTCCCGCCGCTTGCAGGGCGCGCTCGGCGGCGAGCCCTTTCTCGGTCAGATTCGCGCGCACATGCAAAAGCATGTCGAGCAGCCGGTCGCGATCCTCGCTCGACAGGCCGGCCAGCGCCTCGCTCCGCGTCGCGTAACCCACTTCGAGCACGCGGTCGAAGAGCGGCTTCGCCTTCTGCGTCATGTAGAGCAAACGCGCGCGCCGGTCGGATGGATCGGCGCGGCGCTCGATCCATCCGGCCTGCTCCATCCGGTCGAGGCAGCGCGCCAGCGAAATCGGCTCGAGCTCGAGCCGCTCGGCGAGTGCGGCCTGGTTGATGCCCTCGTGCTGCACGAGATGCACCAGTACGTGGCATTGCGCCCGCGTCAGGCCCAGCAGACGGGCGCGCTGATCGAACCGCTTGCTCATGAGCCGCGTGGTTTCGAACAGCACATAGCCAAAACTGCGCTCGAAGTCGTAGCCAGTCATGAGCACGAATATAATAAGCCAGCTTATTATCAGCAAGCTCATGGCAGCTATGCGAATCATGAATGCACGATGCACCGGATGTAACGTGACTAACGGTCGTTAACGGGGGAATCGCAGATGGCGATGCCCTTGCATCCTGCGCCCTTCGACCAGGCTCAGGGCGAGGACGCATTGCAGATGGCCTCGAGAATTGGCCGGGCGGCGTCGCTTGACCCCGGGAGGAGCGACGACTAAAGACCGATGCGACAAAATGATGCACGGCCATAACCGGCAACGACGGGAGGGCGGGTGATGAAGCGCCGCGCACTGGGCGGACTCGAGGTTTCGGCGATTGGCCTCGGTTGCATGAGCATGACGCCGATCTACGGCGAGCCGAGCGAGCCCGAGGCGCTTGCCACGGTCCATCGCGCGGTCGAACTCGGCATCGACTTGATCGACACCTCCGACGCCTACAACAACGGCCGCAACGAGGAGTTGGTGGGCCGGGCCATCAAGGGCGTGCGCAACAAGATCGTGCTTGCCAGCAAATTCGGCCAGATCCGCCGCCCCGACGGCTCGGGCGAGGTCAGCGGGCGGCCCGAATACGTGCGCACCGCCTGCGAGGCCAGCCTGAAGCGGCTCGGGGTCGACTGCATCGATCTCTATTTCATCCACCGCATCGATGCCACCGTGCCGATCGAGGACACGGTAGGCGCGATGACGCGGCTCAAGGAGGACGGCAAGATCCGCCATCTCGGCCTGTCCGAGGCGGCGCCCGCGACCGTCCGGCGCGCCCACGCGACCCATCCCATGGCGGCGCTTCAGACCGAATATTCGCTGTGGACGCGCGATGCGGAGGACGAACTCCTCGACACCTGCGCCGAACTCGGCATCGGCTACATCGCCTATGCCCCGCTCGGGCGCGGCTTCCTCACCGGGACGGTCAACGAGGAGACGCTCGGTCCCAAGGATCGCCGGCGCGAGCACCCGCGCTTCTTCCCCGAGAACATGCAGCGCAATACGCGGCTGCTCGACCCGCTGCGGACGCTGGCGGCGAAGGAGGGCTGCACCCCGGCGCAGCTTGCGCTGGCCTGGCTCTTGAGCCGGCGCGATTTCATCGTGCCGCTACCGGGCATGAAGCAGCGGCGCTGGCTCGAGGAGAACGCCGCCGCCGCCGATCTGACGCCGGCGCCCGAGACGCTTGCGGCGCTCGACCGCGCCTTCCCGCGCGGCGTCACCGCCGGTCCGCGCTATCCCGAGGCACAGCTCAAGCGCTTGGGCATTTGACCTGCGCTTGACGCCGTGCGGCGGCTCAAACCCGATCACGTGGTGATGGCGGGCGCCATTCTGGCGCTCGTCATCCTGATCTTGTTGCCGGTGCTGACGCTGCTCTGGAGCAGCTTCGCCGGCAGCGCCGGCCTGACGCTCGGGCATTTCGCCCGCGCCTTCTCGCACCGGCTCTATCTCGAGGCGCTGCTCAATTCCCTCATTCTCGGCTCGTGGACCGCGCTCATCAGCGTCCTGATCGGCGTGCCGCTCGCCTGGGCGGTCAGCCGGACCGATCTGCCGGCCAAGGGTTTCGTCCGTCTCACCGCGACCTTGTCCTATCTGTCGCCGCCCTTTCTCCTCGCCATCGCCTATGTCAACCTGTTCGGGCCCAATGCCGGCATCATCAACGACTTCATGCGCAACGTGCTCGACGCGCCGGCCTTGACCTTCAACATCTTCTCGATGGCCGGCCTCGTCGTGGTGACGGTGCCGCACACCTATCCCTTCGTCTATCTCCTGGTGGCGAGCGCGCTGCGCTCGGTCGATGCCGGCTATGAGGAATCCGCCGAGATCCTCGGCGCGGGGCGGATCAGGACGGCGCTGTTCGTGACCATGCCGCTGGTGGCGCCGGCGATCCTGTCCGGGGCGCTCATCGCCTTCGTCAACGCCATCGCGCTGTTCGGCTCGCAGGCGATCGTCGGGATGCCGGCGCGGATCTTCACCCTGCCGACGCGCATCTACGCGCTGTTCGATTACCCGCCGCAATACGGGATCGCCTCGGCGCTGTCGCTGGTGTTCGTCGCGATCACGGTCGGCGCGCTCACGCTCCAGCGCGCCTATCTCGCGCGGCGCTCCTATATCACGCTGGCGGGCAAGGGCGTCAACGCGGCGCCGATGCGGCTCGGCGCGCTGCGCTGGGTGGTGCTGGGCTTCGTCGTCGTCGTGTTCGTGGCCGCGGTGCTGCTGCCCTATGGGGCGCTCCTCGCCGTGTCGCTGAGCAAGTCCTGGGGCCTCGCGTTCTGGCGCAATCTCACGTTCGCGAACTATCATTTCGTGCTGTTCGACTACGACCCGACGCGGCGCGCGATCGTCAACAGCCTCATCCTCGCCGCGGCGGCGGCGACGCTGGCGGCGCTGCTCGGCGCCGTGGTCGGCTGGATCGATCTCCGCACCGAGACGCCCGGGCGGCGCTTCCTCGATTACGTCGCGCTGGTGCCGTTGGGCCTGCCGGGCATCGTCATGGCGGTGGCGCTGATCGAATTCTGGCTCAGAATGCCGGTGCCGCTCTATGGCACGCTCGCCATCCTGCTCCTGGCCTATTGGGCGCGCTATTTGCCGCTCGGCGTGCGCGCCGCCAACGCGGCGCTGCGGCAGGTCGATCCGTCGCTCGAGGAGAGCGCGCGCTGTCTCGGCGCCGGCTGGGGGCGCACGCTCACCGAGATCACGCTGCCGCTGATCCGGCCGGGGCTGTTCGCCGGCTGGCTCCTGATCTTCGTGCCGGCGATCCAGGAATTGTCCGCCTCGATCCTGCTGTTCAGCTCGAACTCGATCACGCTGGCGGTCGCGGTCTACAATCTTTACGAGACCGGCGCGCTCGAGGCGGTCGCGGCGCTCGCCATCATCAACATGGTGATCATCGGCGCGGCGATCCTGCTCGCGAACCGGATCGGGGGCGGCGGCGCTGCCGAGCGCGCCGGGGTGAGCGGCTGATGACGGCCATCCGCATCGACGGGCTGAGCAAGCGCTATGACGGCGCCGCCGCCGTCACCGACCTCACCCTCGCCATTGCCGCGAACCAGTTCGTGACGCTGCTTGGCCCGTCGGGATGCGGCAAGACGACGACGCTGCGGCTCATCGCCGGCTATCTGCGTCCCGATGCCGGCAGCATCGACGTGGGCGGCCGCGTCTTGTCCTCGCCGCAATCGGTCGTGCCGCCGGAGCATCGCGGCATGGGCATGGTGTTCCAGAACTATGCAGTCTGGCCGCACAAGACGGTGTACGAGAACGTGGTCTTCGGCCTCAAGCTGCGCCGCATGCCGCGGCAGGAGGCGCGGCAGCGGGTCGAGCGCATGCTGGCGCTGGTCAATCTCGCGGGCCTGGGAGACCGCTATCCGGCATCGCTCTCGGGCGGCCAACAGCAGCGCGTGGCGCTCGCGCGCAGCCTCGTCGTGGAGCCGGACATCCTGCTGCTCGACGAGCCGCTGTCCAATCTCGACGCCAAGCTGCGCGAGCGCATGCGCAGCGAATTGAAAGCGTTGCAGCGCCGCACCGGCATCACCTTCGTCTATGTCACCCACGACCAGGCCGAGGCGATGGCGCTGTCGGACCAGATCGCGGTGATGCATCGCGGGCGCCTCATGCAATTCGGCACGCCGCGCGAGATCTATGGCCGGCCGGCGAACCGGACGGTGGCCGATTTCATGGGCCTGATCAATCTGCTGCCGGCGCGGATCGCCGCGGCGGCGGGCGGCTCGGCCGTGGTCGAGGCCGGGCCGCTGCGCCTGCGCCTCGCCTTGCCTTCGGGCGTCACCGACGGCGCGCGGGTCGTGCTCGGCGTGCGGCCCGAGGCGGTCGCGCTCGCCATGGCCGGCGCGGCCGACGCGGTCGAGGGCTGCGTCGAGGAGCAGGTCTATCTCGGCAATCTCAGCGAATACCGCATCGCGCTCGCGGACGGCACGCGGCTCCGGGTCCAGGCGCCGGCGGAGGCCGATTTCCGCATCGGCGCGACCGTTGCGATCGCCGTCGATGCCGCTTCATGCAACCTATTCACCGATGAAGGCACGGAGGAGACACCATGACCGAAGCGAAGGTGACGGGACAGGAGCATTGGACGAAGAAGGGCGACGTGCGGCTCTTCCTGTGGGAGAAGCGCGCGGTCTCGGGCCCGCCGCGCGGCACGCTGCTGTTCGTGCACGGCTCGTCGATGGCATCGCAGCCGACCTGCGATCTCCAGGTGCCCGGGCGGGACGACGCATCGGTCATGGAATGGTTCGCCCGGCGCGGGTTCGACACGTGGTGCGTCGACATGGAGGGCTATGGGCGCTCCGACAAGCACCGCCCCATCAACTGCGACATCGCCAACGGCGCCGACGACCTTGCCGCCGCGACCGACTATATCGAAAAGACGCGGCATTGCGGCCCGCTCCTCGTCCACGGCATCTCGTCGGGGGCGTTGCGCGCCGCACTGTTCGCCCAGCGCCATCCCGAGCGCGTCAAGCGCCTCGCGCTCGACGCGTTCGTGTGGACCGGCAAAGGCAGCCCGACGCTCGCCGAGCGTGCGAAGCGCCTGCCCGAGTACCGCGCCAGCAACCGCCGCCCGATCGACCGCGCCTTCGTGCGCAGCATCTTCACCCGCGACCATCCCGGCACCGGCGACGAGACCCTGATCGAGCCCTTCGCCGACCAGATCCTGGCGCTCGACGACTCGGTGCCGACCGGCACCTATGTCGACATGTGCGCCAATCTGCCGGTCTGCGACCCGCGCAAGATCACGGCGCCGACGATCATCATGCGCGGCGAATACGACGGCATCGCGGGCTTTGCCGATCTCATCGAGTTCTTCACCCTGCTGCCGAACCCCGACAAGCAGTTCGCGATCATGCCGGGCATCGCCCATGCCTCGTTCCAGCAGAA
Organism: Allostellaceae bacterium; assembly: GCA_035532935.1. Lineage (GTDB taxonomy): Bacteria > Pseudomonadota > Alphaproteobacteria > ATCC43930 > CGMCC-115725 > DATJLY01. The sequence continues at coordinate 174,038 of DATKQE010000085.1, read as the reverse complement.
GAACCACGCCATCGCCTATCACATTCTCTATTCTTTCTTCACACAGCCGGACCCGGTCTATCGCGGCCCGAGCCACGGCGCATGACAGGGAGGGAACATGATCCGCTTAAGACATAAGACGGCGGCGCTGGCAGCGATCGCGTGGCTTGCGCTGGCCGTGCCCGGCGCATTGGCGTTCACGCCCGATCCGGTCGACATGGCCGCCGCCAAGCGCGAGGGCAGCGTGAGCTGGTACACGTCGGCGCCGATCGCCACGGCGCAAAAGATCGCCGATCTGTTCCAGGCCAAGACCGGCATCAAGGTCGAGCTGTTCCGCAGCGGCGGCGAGGCGGTGCTGCGCCGCTTCATGGAGGAGAACGCGGCGGGGCGGGTGGAAGCCGACGTGCTCACCACCTCGGACCCGGCGGCGATGGCGAAGCTCGCCGCCGCCGGCACGTTCGTGCCGTTCAAACCCGTGAACTTCGACAAGATCCCGGCCGAGGTGAAGGATCCCGAAGGCCGCACCATCGCGCAGCGGCTCAACGTGCTGGCGATCGCGGTGCTGGGCGACAAGGTGCCGCCGGCGGCGCGGCCCAAGACCTGGAGCGATCTCACCAAGCCGCAATACAAGGGCATGCTGGTGATGCCCGATCCCTCCTTCACCGCGCTGCAGCTCATCTGCGTGGCGACGCTGTCGCAGAAGCTCGGCTGGGGCTTCTACAAGGGATTGGAGCGCAACGACATCATGATCGTCCAGAGCCACCAGCAGGTCGAGGACATGGTGAGCCGCGGCGAGCGGCCAATCGCCGCCGAGGAGGCCGACAACTACGCCGACGCCGACCGCAAGGCCGGCCACAACATCGTCACGATCTATCCGAGCGAAGGCGCCTTCGCCATCCCGGCGCCGACGGCGATCATCAAGGGCGCGGCCCATCCCAACGCAGCCAAGGCCTTCGCCCAGTTCATGATCGGCGACGAGGTGCAGAACCTGTTCCCGAAAAAGGGCAACTACGCCGCGCGCGCCGATATCCCCCCGCCCGCCGGCAATCCCAAGCTCGCCGACCTCAAGCTGATGCCGGTCGATTACGCCGCGATCGAAAAGGACGCCGTCAAGGTAAAGGAGAAATTCGCGGAGATATTTCAGTAGTCGCTGGGGTGCGCGGCGCGGCCGCCAACGGCCAGCGCCGCCTCAGCCCAGTTCCGTGATCGTCTCGGGGAATTGGTGCAGGCGTTCGGTGATGCCGTGCGCGCCCACCAGGTAATTGTCGCAGGCCCAGCTATAGGTCCGCTCGGTGACATAGGTGGGATGGCACGAGAACACCATGTTGGCGCCGATCGGCATCGTCTCGTCGAAGCGCACGAGCGGGCGCTCGACCATGTCGTAGCCCTGGCCGTGGCAGTAGAGCCGACGCTCCTCGGGGCGCTGGCGGGCGCGCATGAAGGCGTTGAATTCGTCCCAGATCTGCTTGCACGAGGCGCCCGGCTTCATGCGCTCGAGCGTGAAGCGGCGTGCCTCGAGCACGAAGGCGAACTCGTCCTTCATCTCCTGCGAGGCCTTGCCGAGGACGCAGGTGCGGCCGAGTTCGGTATAGAAGCCGCCGGGGCCGTTGCTCTCGACCAGGAGCGTGAACTGGTCGCCCTCGCGGATGACGCGGCCCTGGCTGTGGCGGTTGCTCATCACCGCGGCGGTGCCGACCGGGCCCGATGCGGCCATGAACAGGCCCTGCTCGCTGCCGTGGCTGTGCCCGACCTGCTCGGCGATGGCGGCGATCTCGATATCCTTCCTGCCGGGTGCGACGGCGGCGAAGGCCGCGGCCATGCACGCATCCTGCATCGCGGCGGTGCGGCGCATGAGGGCGATCTCCTCGTCGCTCTTCACCGCCTTGATCGTATCGACCAGATCCGAGGCATCGACAAAAGTTGCGTTGGAAAGCCGCCCGCGGCGCAGGTGATCGAGCATGGCGACAGGCAAGGTCGCGGTGCCGACGAGGCCGATGGTGGCGCCGGAGAAACGCTCGAGGCCCTTCTCGGCCAGCTCGGCGTCATAGGCGGCGGTATAGGGCGCCGACGCATAGCTCGGCGTCGTCAGCACCCGCTTCACGCCGCGGCGCAGCCCGTCGCCTTCGGGTGGCAGCGTGCGGTCCATGTCGAACGGCCCCTGCCCTACCACCGTCATGCCGTCATCGCGCGGGAACACGACCGTGACCGGATAGCCGTTGGTCGCGGGCAGGTCGGTGAAATATTTCACATAGCCGCCCATGAAGTCGTTGTTGTTCTGCATCAGCAGCACGTCGATGCGCCGCGCCTCCATCGCGGTGCGGACGCGCGACCAGCGCCGCTCCAGCTCGGTGGTCGAGATCGGGGTGTTGATGCGTTCGGAGATCTCGGTCATGGCGCCTTCCCTGCCGCGTCGGCGCGGCTCACGATATTGATCATGTGCGCGCGGTCGCCGGCGAGGAAACGGCGGATATTTTCCTCCACCACCGGCAGCACCTGCTCGGGATACTCGTCGTAGAATCCGCCCAGATGCGGCGTCATGATCACGTTCTTCATCGCCCAGAACGGATGATCCTGCGGCAGCGGCTCGGTGCTGAACACGTCGAGCGCAGCACCGGCAATCCGGTCCTCGGCCAGCGCGCGCACCAGCGCGTCCTCGTCGACGACCCCACCGCGCGCGAGATTGACGAGACAGCATCCCGGCTTGAGCGCGGCGAGCACCGCCGCGTCGACGATGTGGTGCGTTGCCGCCGTGTGCGGCGTGAGCAGCACGAGAAAATCGCAATCCCGCACCGTCTCGATGAGCGCGGCGCGGGGATGGATGCGGTCGAAGCCCGGCACGTCGCGCGGGGCCGAGCTGATGCCGACGACGCGCATGCCCAGCGCCTTGCAGCGCGGCCCCAGCGCCGCGGCGATCACGCCGATCCCGAGCACCGCCACCGTCTTGCCGTCGAGCAGGCGGACCGGAAACCGCTCCCAGGCGCGGCGCTCCTGGGCGCGCAGCGAGCGCGGCAATTGCCGTGCGAGCGCCAGCATCGCGGCGACCGCGCCCTCGGCCACCGGCGGCCCATGCACGCCGTGAATGTTGGTGACGATCACCGCGGGGCCCAGCGAGGGCGCGTCGATGATGCGATCGACGCCCGTGCCCAGCGCTTGCACCCATTGCAGACGCGGCGCCTGACGATAGACGTCGTCGCGCATCATCGCGCCGAAGGTCAGCAGAATCTCGGCGCGGCCGATATAGGGCCCGATCTTGTCGCGGTGATCGACCGCATTGATCTCGAGCTCGGGAAACGCGGCGCGGAGCCGGTCGTAATAGCGCGCGACCACCGCCTCGGGCATCGCCAGCACGATCAGGAGGCTGGTCATGGAAGCGGTGTCACAGGCCGAGAATCCGCTCGGCGTTGGCATGGAAGATCTTCTCCATGACGGCGTCGCCGTAGCCGAGCTCGGCCCATTCCTTGAACAGCCGCTCGTAGGGAATGCTCGGATAGTCGCTGCCGAACATGACCTTGTCCTGGAGCCGCGCGCGGATGTCGGTCTTGAGCTGCGGCGGAAAATATTTCGGCGCCCAGCCGGACATCTCCCAGAAGACGTTGCCCTTGTGCAGAGCGACGGCGGTCATCTCGTCGACCCACGGCCAGCCCGGATGCGCGGCGATGATGGTGAGATCGGGAAAGTCGGCCGCCAGCTCGTCGATCGCCGCCGGATGCGCGTGCCGGATCTTGGCGCCGAGCCCGCCCGGCATCCCGGCGCCCATGCCGGTCGTGCCGACATCGATCATCACCGGCACCTTGAGCGCGTTGATCACTTCGAACAGCGGATAGAACTGGCGGTCGTTGACGGCGAAATGGCCCATGATCGGATGGAAGTGGAAGCCGAGCATGCCGAGCTCGCGGATCGCCTTGCGCGCCTCCTCGCGCGCCATCTCGCCCTTGAACGGATCGACCGCGGCCCAGGCGTGAATGATCCGGTCGGGGTGGCGCTGCTGCATGGACTTGACGTAATCGTTGCTGCAGGGCGGCGTGCCGGTCGTCGTCTCGAGATCGAGCGCCACCAGCACCGCCTCGACGCCGGCGGCGGCGAATTCCGCCACCACCTCGTCTTCCTGCTTCCAGGTCCACGCCCGGTTCCAGTATTTCGCAAGCGCCTCGACATAGGGACCCTGGCAGCGGATCCACGGCTCGGTGTTGGGATAGCAGTGGAGATCGATGATGCGCATGGCCGCCTCAGCGCCGCGGTGACGCGCCGGCGACCGCGCGCTCGGCGTCGAGGTGCCACGTCACCGTCTCGACCAGCGTCTTCTTCGACACCTTGCCGAAGGTCGAAAGCGGGAATTCCTCCATCACCTCGATCCGCTCGGGCAGCTTGAATCGCGCGATCTCCTTGCCGGCCAGGAACGCGACCAGTTCGGCGAGCGACAGCGTCTTGCCCCGGTGCAAGATGATGCAGGCGCACATGCGCTCGCCCAGATCGGGATCGGGCATGGCGACGCAGGCGACGTTCTCTACCGCCGGATGCTGAAGGATCAAATTCTCGATCTCCTCGGCGCTGATCTTTTCGCCGCCGCGGTTGATGAGGTCCTTCTTGCGGCCCTCGACCATGTAGTTGCCGGAGGGATGCTGGCGCATCAGGTCGCCCGAGCGGTAGAACCCGTCGCGCGTGAAGGCCCGCGCATTGTGCTCGGGCGCGCCGTAATAGCCGCGCAGCGTATAGGGGCCGCGCGCGCACAGCTCGCCGACCTCGCCGAACGGCACCTCCTGGTCGTCGTCGTCGAGCAGACGCACCTCGTCGTCGGGCGACACCGGGCGCCCCACCGTTTCGAGCCGCACGTCCTCCGGATCGTCGCGGCGGACGAAGAACAGCATGCCCTCGGACATGCCGAAATTCTCCTGCACGAAGCAGCTCGGAATGAGTTCCCTTGTGCGCAACCGCACCTCCGGCTGCAGGCGCTGGCCGCCGCTCTGGATGTAGCGCACCGACGCGGTGTCGACGGCGCTGACGAGGGGGCTGTTGATGAGGCGGATGAGCAGCGCCGGCACCACCTTGATGTGCGTGACGCGGTGCTTTTCGATCAGCGGGAACATCTCCTCGGGCCTGGTCGTGCGGCTGAGCACCACCGTGCCGCCGTTGAACATGAAGCCCTGAACGCCGGGGCAGGCGAGCGGCAGGTTGTGGGCAATGGGGAGCGCCAGCAGCAGCACCGAGCCGCCATCGACCTCGCACACCGTCGCGGCCGTCTTGGAATTGTAGGCATAGTCGTTGTGGGTGCGCGGAATGAGCTTCGGCACGCCGGTCGTGCCACCCGAAAGCTGAAAGATGCAGGGATCGGTCGGCGCGATCTTGATTGCCGCGAGGCGCGATTTCGGCAGCCGCGCCGGGCGCTCGATCAGTTCCGTCAGGGAGATCTCGCCCGCACCCGCCGCGCCGAGCACGATCGGAAAGCGCATGAACGGGCTTTCCTGGGCGATGCGCCGGATCATCGGCCCGAAGGCGAAGTCGCTCTGGCGTTCGGGATAGACGCAGGCGACCGCCTCGGCGATGCTGACGAACTGGCTCACCTCGTTGTAGCGGTGGGTGGCGAGCGCGGCGATCGGGATGCAGCCGATCTTCTGCAGCGCGAAATAGAGCAGCACGAACTCGGCCACGTTCGGCAGGGTCGGAACGACGCGGTCGAGCGGCTTCAATCCCAGCTCCAGGAGATTGAGCGCGAGATTGTCGCTGATGCGATCGATGTCGCGATAGAGGTAGCGGCGCTCGCCGTCGATGAGCGCCGTGCGGTCGGCGAAGGCCGCGAACGGGACGGCGAATTCCTGGGCGAGCGACTGGTCCTGCCAATAGCCCTTGGCCCGATAGCGCGCGGCGAATTCGGGCGGGAACGGAACAACACCTGGAAGCATCGGACGGCCGAAAGATGCAAGCGCGGAGGCGCCACCTTCAGCTATGGTCAAGGCGGTGTCAAGAACGCCGACGCACCGCATTTGAGGCAAAACACCGGCGATACTCCCCCGCGGCACGGCGCTTTTCGGTTAGACTGCGACCATGCCGATCATCACGAAATCCCGCGGGTTCCTCACGCGCCTCGGCCGCGATCGCGCGGGCGTGGCCGCGGTCGAGCTTGCGCTCATCGCGCCCGTTCTTACCGCGCTCGTCATCCCGATGGTCGATCTCGGCATCGGCGCCTATGACAAGATGCGCATCCAGAACGCCGCCGAGGCCGGTGCGCAATACGCGCTCGCCAACGCGTCGAGCTACGACGCGTCCTCGATCCAGAGCGCCGCAACCAACGCGACCAGCCTGTCGGGGATCACGGCGACGGTCGGCGAGACCTGCAACTGCATCACCGGCAGCGCAATCGGCACCGCCGTGAGCTGCACCACCACCTGCGCCGACGGCAGCAAGCCCGGCACCTATGTGAGCGTATCCACGAATATGAGCTACAGCCTGCTGCTCTCGTATCCGGGGCTCACCAATCCGATGCCGCTCAACGGCCGCGCGATGGTCCGCATCCAATAGCGGCAAACGGTCCCCCCGGCGCGCGCCTTTCCTATCGGTCTTTTCTATCGGTATTGCGTATCTGGCAGCGCAGTCCGCCCGCTATTCGACCAGCGCGACCTGGCCGGCGTTGCCGGTCGAGCCGCTGCCGATGCTCTTCACCCCGGTGCCGTCGCAGCTGGCGTTGAGGACCGAATTGCCGACGAAACTCAGCTTGAGCCCGATGAGCTGCGTGCACGGCGCGGGCGCGTTGACGTTGCCGCCGCTATAGGTCACGGTCTGGTTGGGGAAATAGATTGCCCCGGTGACGCTCTGGGTGGCGCCGCCGGTGAAATTGTTGGATTTGGTGTTCGGCGCATTGCGGTCCTGGAAGAAGGCGAGCCCGGCGGTCGCCCCGGAGGTGGGCGCGGTCACGTTGATGTTGCTGCCGCCGGCCAGGCTGACCGTGCCATAGCTCGTGCCCGTGCTGCTGGTGAGGATGATGGTCACGCCCGAACCGGTGAGCGTCGATCCGCCGGCGATCGAGATGCTGCCACCGTTCAGGATATAGACGCCGGGCGCGAGATTGACGGTGCTTTGGCCCGAGGCCGTGATGCCGCCGCAGATGACATAGGTGCCGCCCGGGGTGCTCGGCTGGAGATTGACGGTCTGCGTGCTCACCGTCGTGACGCTCGTGGTCCTGTCGCAGCCCGAATAGGACGGGACGTTGACGCTCGCATAAGGATCGGGAGCCGGGTTGACCCCGGTATGGGTGCCGGCCGTGGTATTGAGCGCGGCGCCGCCCGCCGTGGTGTAGTTGCCGCTGATATAGGCCGATTTCGAGTTGATCACGGCGCCGCCACTCAAGGTCAGTGCGCTGCTGCTCGAGCCGTTGACGTAGATGCTGCAGTTGTTGAGCTGGAGCGACGTCGAGCCGCTGTCGGTCACGTCGGTCACGTTGCCCGAATCGAGCGCGAGCACGCAGCCGTCGCCGCCGCCCGATCCGGAAGTGGTCGGGGTCGCCACGGCCACCGCGCGCGCCGAGATGGTCGGCGCCGTGGACATGAACAGTCCCGAGAACAGCATCGTCTGCCGCTGCTGGACGATGACCTCGATGGCGGACGAATTGGTCGTGTAGCTGCCGGATTGCGGCGGGTTGTTGACCGTGACGACGACGTTGTCGGCGCCGTTGGTAAAGCCGTATTGCGCCGTGATCGCCTTGGCGGCCGCGGCGAAGGCGGTCGAATTCTGTCCGGCGTTCTCGGCCGTCGCGGCGGTGAAGGCGGCGGCATCGGTCGCGCCCTGCATGTTGCGCTTGGCCACGTACCACAGCGTCGCCTCGGTGCCGAGCCCGGCAAAGCCGAGCAGCGTCGTCAGCGACACCGCGGTCAGCACCGCCACGCCGCCCTCGTGGTCCTTCACGAGCCGCATCAAGCCTCGGGGCGGAGTCCTCGTCGCGCCTTGCATCGGCCGTCTCCCACGCGTCATCGCGATCCCGGGCGCCGGAATCGCACCGGGCGATGAGAACACCGGCACGGCTAACGGAACATGAAACCGACAATGGCTTCAGTTGCGAGTTTCGCCGAATTTTACCCTTCGGCGGCGTCAGCCCGGGCGCGAGGGCCGGGGGAAGCGCAGCACGTTCCAGGGACTCGGCATCGGGCCGACCGGCACCTCGATCAGCGCCGGCGCACCGGCGGCGAGCGCCTGTTTGAGGCGCGCCCGAAGCTCCGCCGGCGTGGTCGCACGCAGGCCGATGACGCCGAAGCTTTCGGCCAGTTTTACGAAATCCGGATTGACCAGATCGCTCGCGATCACGCGGTTGCCGAAGGCCTCGACCTGGGTGCGGCGGACATTGCCATAGGCATTGTCGGTGGTGAGGACGATGACCACGGGGATGCGGTGCTGCACCGCCGTCGCCAACTCCTGCACGTTGAACATGAAGCCGCCGTCGCCCGAGATCGCGACCAGCGGCGTGCCGGGCCGCGCGGCCTTGGCGCCGATCGCGGTGGCGACGCCCCAGCCGAGCGTGCCCTGATAGCCCGAGCTGATATAGCTGCGCGGGCGATAGACCGGGAGCGCGAGCCGTCCGACATAGCCGATCTGCGTCAGCTCATCGACGAAGATGCCGTCTTCGGGCAGCTCGGCGCGGATCGCTTCGAGCCAGCCCACCTGCGGCTTGAAGCGTTCGGCGAGCTCGGCATCGGCGGCCTCCTTGCGCCCGCGCATCTCCTCGGCGCGCGACGGACGGCGGCGATTATGCCGCGCCAGCGCGTCGAAGAGGCGGCGCAGCACCAGCGCGCTGTCGCCGAGAATGCCGATGGCGGGCCGCTCGATGCGGTCGATCTCCTCGGGATCGGCGTCGATGCGGACGATCTTGAGGGTCGGGTCGGTACCCCACAGCCGCTGCTGCAATGACAGCCGCGTGCCGACCGCGAGCACGACATCCGCCTCGCCCCACAGGCGCCAGCCGAGATAGGCCGAGACGCTGAGCGGATGGCGGCTGTCGAGCACGCCGCGGCCCATCTGATGCGCCACCACCGGCGCCTGCAAGGCCTCGGCGACCGCCGCCACCTCGGCGCTCGCGTCCTGCGCGCCGCCGCCCACGACGATGAGCGGCCGCTCGGCCGCGCCGAGAAGCTGCGCCGCCGCCGCGACCGCATCGAGATCGACCGGCACAACGTCCGCCGCCGCCGGCGAAGCCGGCAGCGCGACCAGGCCGGTGCGCGGCCAGATGTCGAGCGGGCATTCGAGCGCCACCGGCCGCGGCCGCCCGGAGCGAAGCTGGCGGAATGCCTCGTCCATCAACACCGGCGCCTCCTGCGGCGAGCGAATGCGCGCGGCCCATTTGGTCAGCGAGCGCAGGATGCCGAGCTGATCGGGAATCTCGTGCAGCAGGCCGAGGCCGCGGCCGATCGCGGTCGAGGGAATATGCCCGGTGAGCGCCAGCACCGGCGCATTGACGGCATAGGCCGTGCACAGCGCCGCGGTGGTGTTGAGCACGCCCGGCCCCGGCACCACCGCATAGGCCGACGGCCGGCCCGTCGCCATCGCCGCGCCCAACGCCATATAGGCCGCGCCCTGCTCGTGCCGCGTCTGGAGGACACGGATCGAGCCTTGCGCGCCGTGGAGCGCCTCGAAGAGATAGTCGTTCTGCACCCCCGGCAGACAGAAGATCTGGTCGATGCCGTTCAGCACCATGGTCCGGACGGCCGCCTCGGCGGTGGTCATCCTCGCTGTCCCGCGCTCGTCTGCCACGTGCATGTTCCTTTCCCGCCCGCGCCACGTTCCGGCATCGGCCAAGTTTCGTCAATGGGGCGGACAGGGCGATGAGCCTGTGGAATTTGTCGTATTCCGGTCCCATCGATCCCATACCGGCGAGGGCCGGTATCCATCGCAGAAATGGGTCAGGGATTTCGCCGGGAAGGAACGATCCGGTCGCGTCAATACTCCTTTGCGATTCCTCTGGGGGCGCACGCGCACGGTTGACGCGGGCGCGAGGGTGCGGCTCCTATGGCGCAGGACACGGGGAGGAAACGCCATGACGCTCGGCAACGGCAGGATCATCGACATCTCGCTCGCGCTCGACGCCGGCAACTATCGCATGCACACGCCGGCGGGCTTCGCCAGGGACATGCAGTTCGCGGTCGAGGTCCTGAAGGAGCACGACGCGCCGGGCGGCGCCGGCCAGATCGTGCGCGGCGTCCACATGCGGCTGCACGCCGGCAGCCATGTCGATGCGCCCGAGCACATGGTGAAAGGCGGCAGCCAGCTGCACGAGCTCGCGCTCGAGACCTTCGCCGGCGCCGGCGTCGTCGCCGATCTGCGCCACCGCGTGCCCGGCGGCGGCATCACCGCGGCGGATCTCAGGGCGGCGGTCGGCACGGTCATCGCGCGCGGCGACCGGCTGTTGCTGCGCACCGACTGCAACAAGGACTATTTCGCGCGCGACTGGGCCAGGCGCTCGCCCTATCTCACGCGCGATGCGGTGCAGTGGTGCATCGACCAGGGCGTGGTGCTGGTCGGGTTCGATTTCTATCACGGCAACGACGAGCCCGATTCGAACGTGGTCTTCTACACCTCGCGCACCTTGGGCGAGCACGGCATCGTCACCATGCCCTATCTCGACAATCTCGACGCGATCGCGGCGCCGCGCTTCACCCTCATCGCGCTGCCGCTCAAGATGATCGGGGTCGAGGCCTCGCCGGTGCGCGCCGTCGTCATCGAGCCGTGAGCGCAGGGCAATTGCAATTAGCTAGCGTTCGGCCGTGCGTCCTTCGACTCGCGGCTTTGCCGCGGCTCAGGATGAGGCGCTTTCCTCGATGCCATCAAAGATTTTTCCTCGCCCCGAGCATCGTCGAAGGGCGCAGGATGGCGGTGCCGCATTAAATGCGATGGCCCCGGGCGTGACCCGACCCGGCTTGGCGGCCGCCGGACCAGCCTCTATGCTCCCGCGCACATCACGCCACGCCCGCCGGGAGGACATTGTGGGAGCGCAGAAGACCATTGCCGTCGAGACCGTCGCCGAAGCCTATCTCACGCTCTTGGCCGAACGCGGCATCGAATATCTCTTCGCCAATGGCGGCACCGATTTCGCGCCGATGAACGAGGCGCTGGCGGCGATCGCCGCCAAGGGCACGACGCCGCGGCTCAAGGTGGTGACGGTCGCGCACGAGAACGTCGCCGCCTGCATGGCGCACGGCTATTACCTGATGACCGGCCGGCCGCAGATGGTGATGTTCCACGTCAATGTCGGCACGGCCAACGGCATCAACGCGCTCGCCGACGCCGCGCGCGACCATGTGCCGCTGATCTTCACCGCCGGACGCAATCCGATCACCGAGCAGGGCATGCGCGGCTCGCGCGACACCGGCATCCATTGGGGCCAGGAGATGTTCGACCAGGCCGGCATGGTACGCGAGCTGTGCAAATGGGACTACGAGCTGCGCAACGGCGAACAGCTCGAGGCGGTGGTGGACCGCGCCATCGAGATCGCCACCAGCGAGCCGTGCGGGCCGGTCTATCTCAGCCTGCCGCGCGAGGTGATGAGCGCGCCCATGAAGTCGTTCAGCTTCGCCGCGACGCCGCGGCGCGCCTACGGCACCATTCCGGGCGCGACGCCGGATCAGATCGCGCGCGCCGCCGATTTGCTCGCCGCATCGAAGCGGCCCCTGGTCTTCGCGCGCGAGAATGCGCGGGTCGCGGCCAATGCCGAGGCGCTCCTGTCGTTCGTCGATCGATTCGCCATGCCGCTCGTGGAATACCGCTCGATCGCCAATTCCATCCCGACCGACCACCCGATGCATCTCGGCTATGATCCGCTGCCGCATCTGCGCGAAGCCGACGTGATCCTCAACATCGAGACCGACGTGCCGTGGATCCCGACCGTTCACGGCGGGCCGGCGGAGGATTGCAAGATCATCCATCTCGGCGTCGATCCGCTGTTCTCGCGCCTGCCGATCCGCAGCTTTCCCTCGGATGTCGTCGTCACGGGCGCGCCGCGCGCCGTCCTGCCGCAACTCGCGGCGGCGATCGGCGACCGCATCGGGAAAAGCGAACTGACCCAGCGGCGCGCGCGCATCGCCGCGCTGCGCGCGCGCGCCGACGCGGAAGCCGCGGCAGCACTCGCCCGCGTTCGCGACGCGCGCCCGATCCATCCGGCCTGGGCCGCGCACTGCATCGACGCGGCGAAGGGCGACGATGCGATCGTCGTCAACGAATATTCGCTGATCCTGCGCCAGGCGAATTTCCGCAAGCCACGCACCTATCTCGGCACGCCGGGCGCGGGCGGGCTCGGCTGGGGCGTCGGCGCCGCGATCGGCGCCAAGCTCGCCGCCCCCGACCGGCTCGTCATCGCCACGCTCGGCGACGGGGCCTACATGTTCGGCAACCCGACCGCCGGGCACCAGGTCGCGCGCACGCTCGGCCTGCCGGTCCTGTTCATCGTCTTCAACAACGCGATGTGGGAAGAGGTCGAGGGATCGGCGCTGCGCGTCTTTCCCGACGGCCATGCCGCGCGCAGCAACCGCATGCCGGTCGCCGATCTCGGCCCGGCCGCGCGCTACGAGCACATGATGGACATCTATGGCGGCCATGGCGAATGCGTCGAGACGCCCGAGGCGTTGCCGGGCGCGCTCGAGCGCGCGATCCATGCGGTGATGGTGGAAAAGCGCCAGGCGCTCCTCAACCTCGTCGTCGGCCCGCGCGGCGCAGCGCCCTGACCCGGCCCCGGCGCGGCGCGGCGCTTACAGGCGATCCTCGGGCTCGACGCCGGCGATGCCGAGCTCGGCCAATCCCTCTTCGATATAGTCGCCCAGGGCGGGCATGCCGAGGAGATAATCGGCGGAGCGGTCGCGATGCCGCTCGGTGGCGAGCGACCGTGCCTCGTCCCATTCGGCGCGGCCGAAATCGCCGCGTCCGACCCAGGCGAGGGCGATCAGGTCGATGACCGCATCCTCGTCGAGATCCTCGATCGCTTCGCGCAGTTCGGCGAGCGTCGGGTCGTCGGCATAATCCGAGAGGATCTCGCGCTCGCCCTCGTCGGCCGCGTTGGAGCCGGGATCCGGCTCCACGGGATCGACCTTGGCGTCGAATTCGCGCGCCTTGACGATAATGTACTTGGCGGTATCGAGGCCGAGATTGAGTTCGATCGGCACCGGCTGAGCTGCTGCCATGATGGGTCCTCTATCCTTCGACCGCGGCGACATTGCGCGACTATGGCACGTCATGCAAGCGCGCCGCGTTGACCTGGATCAAGCCCGGCCGCTGCGGTTATGATCCCGGCCGGCGGAAGGAAGCCTTCCATGAACGGCACGGTTCAGATCACCGATGCGGACGTGCTCCTGGTGGTGGACGTCCAGAACGATTTCTGTCCGGGCGGCGCGCTGCACGTGCCGCGCGGCGACGAGGTCGTGCCGGTCATCAATCGCCTCGCCTCGCGCTTCGCCACGATCGTCCTGACGCAGGACTGGCATCCGCGCGGCCATCTGTCCTTCGCCTCGGCCCATCCCGGCAAGAAGCCCTATGACACCGTGACGCTGTCCTATGGCGAGCAGGTGCTGTGGCCGGACCATTGCGTGCAGGGCACCGCGGGCGCCGCCTTTCACCAGGGGCTTTCGGTCGATGGCGCCGCGCTCGTCATCCGCAAGGGCTTCCACCGCGCGATCGATTCCTATTCCACGTTCTTCGAGAACGACCGCGTCACGCCGACCGGCCTTGCCGGCTATCTGCGCGAGCGCGGCCTCAGCCGCGTCTTCCTCGCCGGGCTCGCCTATGATTTCTGCGTCTTCTATTCCGCCCAGGACGCGGTACGCCACGGATTTGCCGCCATCGTCATCGACGACGCCTGCCGCGGCATCGACATCGACGGCTCGGTCGCGGCCGCGCGGCAACAACTTGCGGCGCTCGGCGTGACCTCGATCGCCGCCGCCGCTTTGGGCTGAGGCGCGGCGCCGATCAGCGCTTGAGCGCCCATTCCGGCGGCGGCGGGAACCCGCCGACCCGGGCAGCGAACGGGCCGATCGCGAGCATGTCGATTTCGACGATCGCGAGGCCGCGCACCGCAAGCGCGGCGGCGAAGGCGGCGGGGAATTCGTCGATCCGGGCGACGCGCCGATGCGGGATGCCGAGGCTCTCGGCCAGCAGGCCGAAATCGCAGCCCTTGAGATCGGCATAGCAGCGCCGCCCGCCGTAATCGTTGTCCTGCATGTTGCGGATGACGCCGTAGCCGCCGTCGTTCATCAGGATGAGCGCGATGTCCGCGCCCGATTCCGCCGCCGTCTCCAGCTCGCCCTGGCTCAGCGCGAACCCGCCGTCGCCGACCAGCGCCACGGTCTTGCGCCCGCCGCCGGCGAGCGCCGCGCCGACCGCCATCGGCAGGCCCTGGCCGATGCCGCCGCCCATCGCATAGACCGAGGCGCGCGGGCTGCGCAGCACCGGCAGCCGGTTGCCCCAGGTGCTGTTCGACAGCGTGATGTCGCGCACCCAGAGGGCATCGCGCGGCATCAATTGCGCGACGGCATCGACGAGCGGCGCATAGGGCGCGATGGTGCGGCGCAGTCCCGCCTCCGCCGCGCGCCGCGCGGCGGCGATGTCGGCGGCAAATTGGGGGTCGAGCGCAAGCCGCCCCTCGAGGCGCTGCGCCACGCCCTCGAGCGCCAGCCGCGCATCGCCCGCAACGAACAGCGCGCTCGGATAGGAACGCCCTTCGGTCGCCGGATCGACATCGATCCGCGCGCGCACCGCCGGCAGCTTGAGATTATAGGTGCGCGTCTCGTTGCTGCGCAGATGCGAGCCGACGACGAGCATGAAATCGACCGTCTCGTAGAGCTTCTCGACCGGCGGCGCGCCGCCATTGACGCCGAGGCTCAACGGATGGTCGTCGGAAAGAATCCCGCGGCCGGCACCGCTGGCGACGACGCCCACGCCCATCGCGGCCAGCCGCGCCACCGCCGCGCCCGCCGCGCGCGCGCCGCCGCCGAGCCATAACAGCGGACGGCGCGCCTCCGCCATGCGCGCGGCGAGGCGGTCGAGCGCCGCCGGATCGGGCGCCGCCGCAGCGATGGGCAACGGCGACAGGTCGGCCGGCAGCGCCACGCTCGCGCGCTGCACGTCGATCGGGATCTCGACGCTCACCGGTCCCGCCGGCGCGGTGCGCGCGATCGCCGCCGCCTCGCGCAGGATCGCAAACGCGTCCTCCGGCCGGGCGATGCGGAACGCCGCCTTCGACACCGCCTTCAGCATCTGGAGCTGCGCCGGCGCCTCGTGGAGATAGCCGAAGCCGCGCCCGAGAAACGGCGTGTCGATCTCGGCGGTGAGGTGCAGCAGCGGCGTTCCCGCCGTGCCGGCCTCGACCAGCGCGCCCGCGGCATTGCCCGCGCCGGTGCCGGTGCTGGTGAAGACGGCGGCGAGCCGGCCGGAGACGCGCGCCGCCGCGTCCGCCATGTTGGCGGCCCCGGCCTCGCCGCGCGCCGGCACGAAGCGGATACGGCCGCTGCGGTGCAGCGCATCGAGCATCGGCATGTTGTGAACGCTGATCACGCCGAAGGCCAATTCGACGCCGTGGCTCTCGAGCACGGCGGCGACGACATCGCCGACAGTGGTGGCCGGTGTGTTGTGCATGGACCGCCTTGCCTTTCAGGTGCCGAAACGCTTGTCAGGTGCCGAAACGCTTGGCCGCCGCGCCCGGGGCGGCGGGCGCGCCCAGCATGGCGGAGATCGCGGCGGCGGCGGCGAGCACCCGATCCTTGAGGCCGCCGCGCAGGAACTGGTCGTCGAGCGCGATGTCGACCGCGACCGCGTTGATCGAGGCGACCGCCTTGCCGCTCTGGTCGCGCACCGGCGCCGCCACCGAGGTCACGCCGCGCTCGTAGAACGAGGTACTGACCGCATAGCCGCGCTGGCGATCCTCGGCGAGGAGCGTCATCAGCGCGGCGAGCGTGGTCGGCGTGTGCTCGGTGTAGCGTTCGAGCCGCGTACCGCGATAGAGCGCCGCCAGCTCGGCCTCGGCGAGGTCCGCCAGGACGACGCGGCCGATCACGGTCGCATGCGCCGGCAGCGTGCTGCCGATGTTGACGTTGCTGCTGACGCCGCCGCGGCTCGCGTAGCGGCTCAGATAGACCATCTCGGCGCCGTTGCGGACCGCGAGATGGGTGGAGCAGTTGGTCTCGTCACGCAACCGTGCCAGAACCGGATTGGAAAGCTGCACGATGTCGAGCGAGCCGAGATATTCGAAGCCGATGGTGAGCACCGCCGAACCCGGTGCATAGGCGCCGCCGCCGCCCTCGACCCGGCGCAGGAAGCCCATTGCCTCGAGCGTCGCGACGATGCGGTGCACGGTCGAGCGCGGAATGCCGAGCTCGCGCGCCATCTCCGGCGGGGCGATGGCGGCACGGTCGCGCCGGAACAGGCGCAGGATGTTGAGCCCGCGCTCGAGCCCCGGCACCGCTTTGGCGTCGCTCATGCCGCACCGATGAAGCGCAATACCGCCGCGTCGAACGGCCCCGGCGCCTCGATATAGCAGGCATGGCCGGCCCCCGGGATCGGCTCGTAGCGTGCGCCGGCGATCGCCTCGGCAACGCGCCGGCAGCCCGCCTCGGGCGTCACGCCGTCGCCGGTGCCCGAGACCACCAAGGTCGGCATGGCGATGCCGGGCGCATCGGCGAAGGTGTCGGCGCGCCCGAGCATGCCGACGGCCTGGGCATAGCCGTCGGGCCGCATCTCGCGCATCACCGCGCGCACCAGCATCAGCGCCCGCTGCGGCGCCTGGGGCGACAGCACCGTGCCGGCGCGCTTCTCGGCAAGCCCGGCCGGCCCGAGCGCCGCCATGTCGGCGAGCCGGCTCTCGAGGCGCTGGCGGCGCACATCCTCGGACGCCGTGCCATAGCCCGAAGACGGCGATGCCAGGATCAGCTTCTCGACATGCGCGCCCGCATCGCGGCGGCAGTAGGACGCGGCGATCAGCGCCCCCATCGAATGGCCGAGGAGGACGAAGCGCTTGAGCCCCAGCGCCGCGACGAAATCGCCCAACGCCGCCGCATAGTCGTCGGGGCGCGGCGCCGCATCGGGCAGCTTGTCCGAGCCGCCATAGCCCGGCGCGTCCCAGGCGATGACGCGCAGCCCGTGCTGCGGCAGCGACACGAATTGCGGCCCCCACGAGGCCGCGAGCGAGCCGACGCCATGCACGAGGACGAGAACCCGCTGGTTGTCGTAGCCCGATTCGCGAAAGGCGATGGCGCGGCCCTGCGCGGTGACGCGCTGCGGCGGCGGCGCGCCGGTCTCGTAGCCGAGCAGGTCCATCTCCATGCGCGATCTCACTTGCGCTTGAGCTTGGCGATCGGATGGTCGGGCGGATAGGTGGGAGTCACGGGCTTGGACGCGCCCAGCATCACGCACATGAGCGCGTCCTCGTCGCTGTCGTTGCGCAGGCCGCGATAGATCCCGGCCGGAACCGAGCACAGATCGCGCTCGCCCAACTCGGTCTCCCAGGTCTCGCCGTCCTTCTCGAAGAACAGGCGGATCTTGCCGCGCATCATGAAGAACACCTCCTCCACATCGGTGTGGATGTGGGGCGGCCCCTCGCAGCCCGCCGGCAGCAGCATGGTGGAAAAGGTGAAATGCTCGGCCGGGACGGCGCTGTCGTCGTTCGCCACGCCGGTCCCGCCGGTGCCGACATAGCGTAGCTGCGCGCGGCGGTATTTGCGGTCGTAATCGGCCTGGAACTTGAGGGCGTCCCAATCATAGGTGCGGGTGGCGAGCCGGGCGATGCGTCCCTCGAGGATCGCCTCGAGGCTGTTGGGATTGTTCTGCGTGGCGCTCATTGGCGTTCTCCATCTTCAATTGAGCACGAAGCCGCCGTTCACCGGCAGCAACTGGCCGGTGACGAAATCGGCGGCGTCGGACAACAGGAACAGGACCGTGCCGACCACGTCCTCCGGCATCTGCCGGCGCGGCATGGCACGGTTCTCGACATAGAGGCGGTGGCGGTCCGCCGGCACGTACGCGGTCGCCTCGACGATGGTGAGGCCGGGCGCGATCGCGTTGACCGCGACCCCGTCCGGGCCCAGCTCGCGCGCGAGCGACCGGGTCATGGCGATGACCGCGCCCTTGCTCGCGACGTAATGCAGGAGCCGCGGCGCGCCCCACAGCGCGGTGTCGGAGGCGACATTGACGATCTTGCCGCGGCCGGAACGCCGCAGATGGGGCGCCGCCGCGCGGGTGACGAGCCAGGTGCCGCGGATGTTGACGCTCATCACCCGGTCCCAGGTCGCGATGTCGATCTCCTCGAAGCCCTTGCCGCCGATGCCGGTGGCGATCGCTGCGTTGTTGACGAGGCCGTCGAGCCCGCCGAGGCGCGCGGCCGCGGCGGCGACGCCCTGCGCGACCGATTCCGGCTCGGCGAGGTCGATCGGCACGAAGTCCGCCTCGCGGCCGGAGCGCGCGAGTTCGGCGGCGCTGGCGCGGCCTTCGTCCTCGAGCACATCCGCGAGCACGAGCCGCGCGCCCGCCGCGGCGGCGGCGGCGGCAAAGGCGCGGCCGAGGCCGCGTGCCGCGCCGGTGACGAGGATGCGCTTGCCATCGAGTGTGATCATTGCGCCGCCACATTGCCCCGCGCCTCGGACACAGCCAGCGCCGCAAGCTGCGTCTCGGCGAGGTGGTGCAGGCGGCGGCGCATGCGCGACAGGCCGGTGTCGTGCTGATAGAGAAACTCGTGGTCGCGGGCGTCGTCCGCCATGCCCTCGAGAACGATCCGGTCCTGCTCCAGCACGTCCCAGTGCAGGCCCTCGAGCCGCGTCTTGTAGAGGAACCGCCACACGTCGCGCTGCCAGCCTTCGATCTTGCGGCAGCGCCAGAAGAAGACGCGGCAATTGTGCTCGTCCACCGGCGTCACCAGGCCGATGATGTAGAAGCTGCCGCCGGGGCCGGCATCCTTGCGGTAGGGAATGGCGAGGCGCAGCCACGCCGCGCCGGTCTCGCCCCATTCGACCCAGTCGAAATTGACGTCGCGCTGGCCCACTTTCTCGAAGGTGAAGCCGCTCGGCGTCGCGACCACGCGCATCGCCGCGGTCTTGTCGCCGCGCGCCATCGAGTGCGAGACGGCATGGAGATAGGCGCCGTGCATCGGGTCCATCACGTTCTCGACCGCATAGCGATAATTGCAGCGCCAATGCGCGGTGCAGAGAAAGCTGCTCCAGTCCGGCGATTCCAGCTGCTCGGGCAACGCGAGCGGCAGGGGCTCGGGATGAAGCGCATCGCCGAACCAGGCGAAGACGGCGCCGTGGCGCTCGACGGCGGGATAGGATTTGACGCAGCTTTGCCCCTCGAGCGGGCAGGATTGCTGCGCCGGGACCCGCGCCACCGTGCCATCGGCGCCGATTTCGATGCCGTGATACCAGCAGGCGACGCGGTCGCCGAGATTCCAGCCGAGCGACAGGCGCGCGCCGCGGTGCGGGCAGCGGTCCTCGAGCGCATGGACGCGCCCGTTTCCGTCGCGCCAGACCACGATCGGCTGCGACAGCCGCGTCAGCCCGACCGGCGCGCGATGCACCATCCAGCTCGGCGCGATCGGATACCACAGATTGCCGACGCCGCGATTGACCAGGCGTTCGACTGCCGCTTCATCGATCGGGGAAATCGCCATGACGCCTCCGCTCAGATGCCCTCGGCGCCGGCGGCGCGCGCGGGAATGTAATGCAGCACGCGCCCCTCGAGCCACGCGACGCCGAGATAAGCGACGATGCCGATCAAGGTGAGAAGGATGATCGCGACGAACACCATCGGCGTGTCGGCCGCGCCCTCGCCATAGGCGAGGAGATATCCCAAGCCGGTATTGCCGCCGACCAGCTCGCCCACCACCACGCCGATCACGGCGAGCGTCGAGCCGATGCGCAGCCCGGCGAAGAGCGGCGGCATCGCCGCGCGGAACTCGATCTTCCAGAACACCTGGAACCGCGATGCGGTGAACGAGCGCGCCAGGTTGACCAGATCGCGATCGATCGTGCGGATCGCCGTCAGCACGTTGACCATGATGGGAAAGAACACGATCAGAACGGCGACGAGAATCTTGGGATAGACGGTATAGCCGAACCACATGACGAAAAGCGGCGCGAACGCGACCTTGGGCGCGATCTGCAGCGCGAGGATGTAGGGCGATAGCACGATTTCGGCCGTCGCCGACATGCCGAGCACGAAGCCCGTCACCATGCCCAGGAGCGATCCGAGCCCGAACCCGACCGCCACCTCGAGCGCCGTCACCCCGACATGCAGCGCGAGCTGGTCGCGCGTTACCATGCGCAGGAACTCGAACCAGCATTCCGACGCCGTCGGCACGATATAGGACGGTATGCCGAGCGCGCCCGGACCCCACTGCCAGGCGGCAAGGAACAGCACGAAGACGCCGACCGTTCCCACCGTCTCGCGACGCGCGAGGCGGCGCACGAGCCGCCCCGCATCCACCGGCTCTGCCGCTTCGTCGGGCACGCGCGATGCCGTCGCGACCGTCATGGCTCGACGAACTGGTTGGTGTAAAGGTCCTTGACCGGCGTCGCGTGCTCGATGATGCCTTCCTTCAGGTAGAAGGCCTGGAGCGCGGCAAGACGCTTTTCATCGATCATGCCCACCACTTTCTGGCCCGGATAGACGTATTTGATGTAGAGCTTGAACACCTCGGCCATCTGGCGTTCCTGCCCGGCACGCTGCGGCACCGCCTTGACGTAGTCACGCGCGGCGCCCTCAGGGTCCTTCATGATGTCGGTGAAGCCGTGCAGGGTGGCGCGGACCAGCTTGCGAATGAGCTCGGGCTTCTCCTTGATCGTCTTGTCCGACGCGACGATGATTTGCGACATGCTCGGGAAATATGTGTCGGCGGAAATGATCTTCACCTTGGCGCCGGCCTCGGTCGCGTCGACGATCCAGTCCGGGACCGACGCCATGGCATCGGATTTGCCGGCGACGAAGAGCTTCCAAATATTGGTCGCGCCCACCGCTTCGGCGTTGATGTCGCCCTTGGTGAGCCCAACTTTCGCCAGCATGCCGAGGAGCGCGTAGTAGGTCGTGTCCTGATAGGACATGACCGTGACGGTCTTGCCCTTGAGATCCTGCGGGCCCTTGATCGGCGAGTTCGCGTGCAGCACAAGCTGCATCAGCCCGCCGTTGCCCAATTGCGCCACCGCCTTCACCGGCACGCCATTGGCGCGGACGATGATCGGCGTGTCGCCGATGGCGCCGCCGATGACCGCGTTGCCCGCGCCCACCTGCTTGGCCGCGTCGGCGCCGCCCTGGGCCGCCTCGAAATCGACGTCGAGACCTTCCTTGGCGAAATAGCCCCGCTCCTTCGCCACCATCCACGGCCCGAACGCCGGCAGAAAGGCCGGCGCCGGCAGCAGATAGACCACCTTCTCGGCGGCACTTGCGCCGCCTGTCGCAACGAGCAGCGCCACCAGCGCCAACGTCCAGCGAGCCCTCATGTCCCCCTCCTTGCTGTTCCCTCGGTCATGGTCCTCACAGCGCCGCCTCGCGCACGTGCAACAGCGCCATCAGCCGCGGCACGTAGCGGCCGATCTCGGGCAATTCGCGCCGGCGCATGCAGTCCTCACGATGCGGAAGATCGATCGTGATCTCCTCGATGATGCGGCCGGGACGCGCGCTCATCACCAGAACCCGGTCGGACAGCGCCACGGCCTCGACCAGGTCATGCGTGATGAAGAGCGCGGTCTTGCCGGCCGCCTTGATGGTGCGCGCCAGGTCCTGCTGCAGCACCATCTTGGTCTGCGCATCGAGCGCCGAGAACGGCTCGTCGAGCAGCAGCACGGTCGGATCGACCGCCAAGGTGCGCGCCAGCGCCGCCCGCTGCCGCATCCCGCCCGAGAGCTGAAACGGATAGTGCCCGGCGAAATCGGCGATGCGGCAGGTCTCGAGCAGCGCCGCCGACCGCGTGCGCCGCAGCGCCGCCGGCACGCCCTGGATCTCGAGCCCGAGTTCGACATTCTCGCGGATCGTGCGCCACGGCAGCAGCAGGTCCTTCTGCAGCATGAAGGCGACATGCGGGTTGGGGCGCGACACGCGCTCGCCGTCGACGAACACCTCGCCCTCGCTCGGCTGGTCGAGACCGGAGCCGAGATTGAGCAGCGTGCTCTTGCCGCAGCCGCTCGGCCCGATCAGCGACACCACCTCGCCGTCGGCGACCGAGAAGCTCACATCGGTGACGGCAACGACGCGCTCGCCGCGCGTGCCGGCTTTGGCAAAGCGCTTGGTGACGTGCTGGAACGCGAGCCGCGGCGGCGCCATCGCTAGCGTCCGAGCCGGTGCAGTTCGGCCTGGAACGATTCCTCGCTCCAGGCGGCGGCGCCGGCGGGCGGCGCCACGCCGAGGCGGTTGAGGCGCTCGACGATGCGCGGAAGCTCGTAGATTTCCTCGGCGAAGATCGCTTGCAGCGCATCGGCGAGCGCGTTCTCGGCCGCGCCTGGCGGCGCCGCGCGCGTCTGCCAGGCGATATTCACGACCCGGTCGGGACGCTCGATCCCGGCCTCGCTCCCCTTGTCGTCACCGCTTCGAGGCACGACCGCGAGA
Organism: Allostellaceae bacterium; assembly: GCA_035532935.1. GTDB lineage: Bacteria > Pseudomonadota > Alphaproteobacteria > ATCC43930 > CGMCC-115725 > DATJLY01. Next base: position 151,523 of record DATKQE010000085.1, on the reverse strand, counting down.
TGGGGATTGTGATCCATCGTGTCGTCCTACTAATAAGACGCCATCTAATAGATAGGACGGTACGGCGGCCGTCGCGGGCTTGTCAAGCGGCGTTTCAAGGATGCGGCTCGTCGATCACGGGGTTGGCGAGGATGCCGACCCCGGACACCTCGACCTCGACCACGTCGCCCGGCACGAGATAGCGCGGCGGCTTGAAGCGCGCGCCGGCGCCGATCGGCGTGCCGGTGGCGATGACATCGCCGGGATTGAGCCCGGTCCAGGTCGAGATGTAGGCGATGAGCGCGGCGAACGAGAACAGCAGATGCGCGGTGGTGTCGTTCTGCCGCGTCTCGCCGTTGACGCGCGTCATCACCCGGAGATCGCCATAGCCGGCGAATTCGTCAGCGGTGACGAGAAAGGGACCGATCGCGCCGCTGCGATCGAAATTCTTCCCTTGCGTGACATTGAATGTACCGTGGCGCGTCCAGTCGCGGATCGTGCCCTCGTTCATGCAGGTGAGGCCGGCAATGTGCGCAAGCGCGCGGTCCTGCGGAATGCGCCGGCCGGCCGTCCCGATGATGATCGCCGCCTCGCCCTCGTAATCGAGCTGCGGCGATTCCGGCGGCCGCAGCAGCGGCGCGCGATGGCCGACGAGCGAGCCCGGCGTGCGCAGGAAGATGTTGGGGTATTTGGGGACGTCGAGGTCCTTGTACTCGGTGTTGCGGTCGGCGTAGTTGACGCCGACGCAGACGATCTTGTCGGGAACCGGCACCGGCGGCAGGAATTCGATCCGATCGAGCGCGACATCGGGCGCGGTGCCAGTTGCCGCAGACGCCGCGCGGCCCAGCGCGCCGCGCGCGAGGAGACTGCGCAGGTCGGGGCATTCCGGCCCCAGCCGCCGCTGCAGATCGATGATGCCGTCGCCGGCAACGATGCCGTAGGACGCCCGTCCATCGGCCTTGAACGATACGAGTTTCATTCCCGCCTCTCCCGCGATCGGTCCGAATTTGCCGGAGGTGCTATGTTATCCGCATGTTCGGTGCAACGAAACCGCGCACGCCCCCGGGGCGCGGGGCAGGCCCGCCGTGATGCTCGCGCTGCCGCTCTATGACGACACGCCGCGGATCGGCGTACCGATCGTCACCTATGGGCTGATCGCCGCCTGCACCGCGGTCTTTTTGTGGCAGGAGGGGCTGGGTCCGCGCGCCGCCGATGCGGTGGCCTATGTCTATGGCATGACGCCGGCGGTGCTGTTCGGCCATGCCGAACTGCCGGCACGGCTGCGCGTCGTGCCGCCTTGGGCGACGATCTTCACCAGCATGTTCATTCACGGCGGATGGATTCACCTGCTGGGCAACATGCTCTATCTGTGGCTTTTCGGCAAAGCTACGGAGACTGCGCTCGGTCCGGTGCGGTTCGCCGTCTTCTATCTCGTCTGCGGCACCATCGCGGCCTTGACGCAGGCGCTGGTCGCTCCCGCCTCGACGGTGCCGATGATCGGCGCCAGCGGCGCGATCGCCGGCGTGCTCGGCGCCTATCTCATCCTGCATCCGCGCGGCAACGTGGTCGTGCTGATCTGGATCATCATTATCGTCCGCCTCATCACCGTGCCGGCGGTGATCCTGCTCGGTCTCTGGTTCCTGCTGCAGCTCATGAGCGCGCTATCGGCCCCGGCCGGCGAGCCGGGCGTGGCGGTATGGGCCCATGTCGGCGGTTTCATCGCCGGCATGGTCCTGGTGCCGTTCGTCCGCCGGCGCGGCGTGCGCTTGTTGCAGCCGCGGCGAACGGCGTCGTTCTCGCGCGCGCCGCGGCGCCGGCGCGGCCCGTGGGGATAAAGCGGGCCGCGCCCGCCGGCGCTCAGGCGACCGCAGCGGCGCCCGCGTTGGCGATCTGTTCGTCCTCGTGCGACTGCACGCCCGAGACGCCGATCGCACCGACGCATTCGCCCTGATACATCACCGGCACGCCGCCCTGGATCGGGATGCCGGCGGGGAAGTTGAGAAAGCCGGGACGATCCTTGAGGCGGTCCTCGAGGAATTTCGACGGGCGTCGCGTCATCACGGCGGCGGTCGCCTTGCCCTGCGACACCGCCGCGGTGGCGGGTCCGGCGCCCTCCAGGCGCTCGAACATCATCAGGACGCCCGCATCGTCGAGAATGGCGATCGAGACATTCCACTTGTTCTTCTGCGCTTCGGCTTTGCAGGCGGCCATCATCTTTTGCGCATCGGCGGTCGTCAACGTCGGTCGATTACGCATGGTTCCTCCTCGTGTTGAATTATGCGCCATGGTAGCGCGGAACGCGCCGGGCACGCCAGGGGCAACGAGCCGAGCGCCTGCGCCCGTGCGTCGCGGACGCGCCGCCACGCTTCGGTAGTGTGGAAACGAGGCCCCGGCTCTGATATTGGTGTCGGCGTTTGCCGCGTGGTTTTACATGAGGGTCAAATGGTCCGCGGACACTTGGTTATTCGGCTCGTCGCGGCGCTGGCTTTGGCACTGGTCGCGGTCACGCCGCGCGTCGCGCATGCCGCCGCCGGCGGCGACGCCACCGCCTTCATGAACGATCTCGGCACCCGCGTACTGTCGATCATCAACGACAAGAAGGAACCCGAGGCGCAGCGCAAACAGCAATTCCAGCAACTCGTCAACGGCGCCTTCGACATCCCCCGGATCGCGCGCTTCGTGCTCGGCCGCTATTGGCGCACCGCCAGCAACGACGAGCGGCAGCGCTTCGCCCAATCCTTCGAGCGCTACATGATCAGCGTCTACTGGTCCCGCTTCAGCAGCTATAACGGCGAAACCTTCAAGGTCATCGGCGAGCGGAACGAGGGCAACGGAACCATCCTGGTGACGACGCAGATTCTCCGGCCGGAGAGCGGTCAGGCGCCGGTCAAGGTCAACTGGGCGTTGGAGAAGCAGGGCGATCACTTCAAGATCAGGGACGCGAGCCTCGAAGGCGTGAGCCAGGCCTTGACCTACCGCGACGAATTCTCGTCGATCATCGAGCGCAACGGCGGCCAGGTCTCGGCGCTGATCCAGCAGCTCGACAAGCGCGCGAAGCCCTGACCGGCGCACCGCCGCCGGTCCGAGGGGGAGGAAGATGGCGAGCGAGAAGAGCTACGACTACATCATCGTCGGCGCCGGCTCGGCCGGCTGCACGCTGGCGAACCGCCTCACCGAGGACGCGCAGGTTCGCGTCCTGGTGCTCGAGGCCGGCGGCTGGGACAGCGATCCGCTGATCGGCATTCCCATTCTCTGGGGCCGCAACGCGCTGCGGCGCCGCCACGACTGGCATTATTCGACCGAACCCGAGACGACGCTCGCGGGCCAGAGCCTGCCGATCTTTCGCGGCCGGGTCATCGGCGGCTCGTCCTCGATCAACGCGATGGCCTATGTCCGCGGCCATCGCGGCGATTACGACCGCTGGGCCGATGCGGGCCTGACGCAGTGGTCCTATGCCCATGCCCTGCCCTATTTCCGGCGCCAGGAGACATGGCAGGGCGGCGCCGATGCCTATCGCGGCGGCGACGGGCCGCTCACCACCTGCACGCCGAAATTCGACGATCCGCTCGCCGACGCGTTTCTCGACGGCGGTGCGGCGGCCGGGCTGCCGACCACGCAAGACTACAACGGCGCGCAGCAGGAAGGGTTCTGCCGGTCGCAGTCGACGATCCGCAACGGAAGGCGCTGCAGCGCCGCGGTCGCTTATCTGCGCCCTGCCCTTGCGCGCCCCAATCTGGTCGTCGAGATCGGCGCGCTGGTGACGCGCGTCCTCATCGAGGGTCACCGCGCCGTCGGCGTCGCCTACGACAAGGACGGCGCCGGCGTGACGGTGCGGGCCGAGCGCGAAGTGATCCTGAGCGGCGGCTCGATCAACTCGCCGCAGCTCCTGATGCTGTCGGGCATCGGCGATCCGGCGGAACTGAAGCAGCATGAAATTCCCGTCGCCGCGGCGCTTCCCGGCGTCGGCAGGAATCTGCAGGACCACATCACCGCCGATGTCGATTTCCTGCGCACCGGGTCCGGACCGCTGCACCGCGCGCTCCGCTTCGACCGCACCGCGCTCGCGCTCGGCCGGGCGCATTTCTTCGGCAAGGGCATGTTCGCGAGCGTGCCCAACAACGTCATGGCCTATCTCAAGGCGACGCCCGACGCCGTCATCCCCGACGTGCAGATGCTGTTCCGCCTCGCGCCGATGAATGCCGGGCCCTATTTCGCGCCGTTCAAGCCGCCCTTCGCCGACGGCTTCGGCGTGCGCCCCGTGGTGCTCAGGCCCGAGAGCCGCGGCCGCCTCGCCCTCGCCTCGGCGGACCCGCGCGCGGCCCTGCGCATCGCGCTCAATTTCTATGCCGCCGAGAAGGACCGCAAGACGCTGCGCGCCGGCATCCGGCTTGCGCGCGAGATTTTCAGCCAGGCGCCGCTGCGGCGCTTCATCGCGGCCGAAATCGCGCCCGGCCCGGACAAGGTGTCGGACGACGATCTCGACGCGCATGTGCGCCAGACCGCCGCGACCGTGTTCCATCCGCTCGGCACATGCAAGATGAGCGTGGAACGCGACGACACGGCGGTGGTCGATCCCGAGCTCAAGGTCCGCGGGATCGAGGGGCTGCGCGTCGTCGATGCCTCGGTGATGCCCGATCTCGTCGGCGGCAACATCAACGCGCCGGTGATCATGATCGCCGAGAAGGCCGCGGACCTGATCCGCGGCCGCGCGCCGCTCGCGCCCGTCAACGTGTGAGGCCGACGCGCCTAGGCGTTGGCGCCGGAGAACGGCAGCTTCAACGCGTTGGGGTGAAGCACCGTGGTGTGCTTCAGCTCGTCGAGGGTCTTGGCGCCGACCTGGCCCATCGCCATGCGGATCTCGTCGGCGAAGAACTCGAGCACATGCGCGCCGCCGCCCGGGCCCAGTGCCGCGACGCCGAACAGGAACGGGCGCCCGGTCAGCACCGCCTTGGCGCCGAGCGCGAGCGCGCGCACGACATCGAGCCCCGTCCGTACGCCGCTGTCCATCAGCACCGTGACCCGCCCGCCGACGCGCTCCACCACCGCCGGCAGCATGTCGATCGAGGCCGGCGCCGCGTCGAGCGTGCGGCCGCCGTGGTTCGAGACGATGATCCCGTCCGCGCCCAGCGCCACCGCGCGCATCGCGTCGTCGGGATGGATGATGCCCTTGACGATGAGCGGGCGCGGCCACGCCTTGCGCACGCGCTCGATCGTCTCCCACAGGAAGCCGCCGCGCAACTCGCGCTGCGCGCAGGCGGCGACCTCGCCGGCCGAGGGCGCCTGCTTGCCGGTATAGGCGATGAAGTTGGCCGAGCGCGGCACGCCCCGCTTCAACACCTCGAGCGCCCAGAATGGCGATGTCGCGATGTCGACGATGGTGCGGAGATTGGGCTTGAACGGCACCGAGAGGCCATTGCGCCAATCCTGCGGCCGCTTCGCCCGCACCGGCGTGTCGATCGTCACCACCAGCGCATGCGCGCCCGCCGCCTCGGCGCGGCGCACGAGATCGAAGGTGATGCGGTTGTCGTTGTTGGGGGCGCCGTAGAGCTGGAACCAGAACGAATCGGGCGCGATAGCGGCGATCTCTTCGATCGACGCGCTGGCGGGCGTCGCCAGCACATAGGGAATCTTCATCGCCTGGGCCGCGGTCGCGAGATGAATCTCGGCGCGCGGCCACAACAGCCCGCCCATGCCCATGGGCGAGATGCCGATCGGCGCGGCATAGCGCCGGCCGAACAATTCAACCTCGGTCGCGACCCCGCCCCCGCCGAGGCCGTAGCGCGCGACCAGCTTCACCGCATCGAGCGCGACGCGGTTGTAGTCGCGGACCTCGTTCTCGCCGCAGCCGCCATCGACGAAATCGAAGGCGAAGCGCGGCACGCGGCGGCGCGCGCGGCGGCGCAGATCGGCGATCGTCGGATAGCGGCGCTGCTGCGGCGGCACTCCCTCGGCGCCGGTCGAGCCGCGCCGGCGCGGCTCGACGGGGGCAGGCGTCTTCGCGTCCATGGTCCTCACCTCGCGCCGTCGAATTCGAGAATCGTGAGACCGGCATTGGTGTCGGTCACATAGAGCAGCCCGCGCGTGTCGGCATAGACATCGCAGCTCTGGATCACGCGCGGGCGGTTGGGCCGCCGGTCCATCATGCGCTCCGGCGGCGGCGGCACGTAATGGCCGACCGCGCGCGGCTGGAACGGATCGGAAATGTCGAAAGCGCGCACGCCGGCATTGTACCAGGTGGCGAAGACGAGGCTCGAGCTCTGGAACGAGCCGGGCCGGTTCTCGTGCAGGTTATGGGGACCGAATTTCGCGCCCTTGGCGTTGTAGTCGGTCTCGGCCGGCCGCGGCAGGGTGGCAATGCCGACCGGGTTCGCGGGCACGCGCACGTCGAACACCCAGACGCATTTGATGCCGTCTTCGCCGTTGTCCTGCGTCGCCTCGTCGCCGACGAGCAAAAGATTGCGGTCGGGCAGCGGCAGCGGCGAATGCGTGCCGCCACCGAAGGGCGGCGACCAGTTGCGATGGACAAGGAGTCGCGGCTTTGCCGGATCGCTGACATCGTGGACGGTGAGGCCGCCATCGCGCCATGCGCCATAGGCGAGATGTCCCGCGACCAGCGCGTGATGGAGCGCATAGCGCCCCTGTCCCGTCGCCGTCTCGCCGCCCGCGCGCCACATCCCCGGCAGCCACCAGCGGCCGGCGAGAAGCGGCCGCGCCGGATCGCCCATATCGACGATCGCCAGGATGTGATCGCTGAAGCCGTCGAAATGCGCCGACACATAGGCATAGCGCCCGCCGACATACCAGATGCGATGCAGGCCCAAGCCGTCGACCGGCATGAAGCCGATCTCGCGCGGCTCGGCCGGACGCGAGACGTCGAACACGCGCAAGCCCGCCGCAAAGTTGCGCTCGCCCGCCTGGCCAAGCGTGTCGGCCAGCGGCCGCGCGTAATAGGCCTTGTCGCTGGCAGCGATCGACTGCGGCGTGTGCCGGCTCGCGCCGTTGATGACGAGGAGCAGGTCGTCGTGGACCTGGAGATGGCTCGCCCGCGTGTGGGGCGGCGCGGCGATGAAATTGACCGTCCGCGGATGGGCCGGATCGCGCAGATCGACCACGCTCACGCCGTCGCTGAAGGTATGGCCGATATAGCCGTAGCCGCGATGCAGCATGAACTGCACGCCATCGCAGCGGCCGCCCTGATCGCAGCGCGCGACGAGGCGCATGTTGCGGCTGGAATCGGCGGTCATGTCGTCCTCCCCGACGCCTAAAGCAGCGCCGGCGGCGCGATGCCGAGATCGGCCGCGAGCCGATTGAGCGCTGCCACGAACCCGGGGCGGATGGGGATGCCCGACCGCCGCCGTTCCGCCGCGGTGCCGTGGCCCTGGAGCCCGGGATAGCGTACCTCGCCCACGCCCGGCAGCGGCTTCGAGCCGCGCAGATCGCGCGCGACCGTGTCGACGCGGCGCTTGAATTCGTCGATGGGGCCGAAATTCGCCGCCTTCAGCGCCATGATCGCCTGGCCGGTGTTGCCCGGCGCGTTCGCCTCGTCGATGCTGACCGTGTCGCGTCCCGTGGCGGTGCCGTTGAGCACGCCGCCCAACAGGCTGAACATCAGCGCCAGCCCATAGCCCTTGTAGCCGCCGATCGGCAATAGCAGGGCATGGTCCGCCTGCTTCGGATCGGTGACGGGACGGCCGCCATAATCCATCACCAACCCTTCCGGCAAGCTTTCGCCGGCATCCGCGGCATTGCGGATGCGGCCGAAGGAAATCGCGGTGGTGGCGATGTCGAGCACCACCGGCGGCTCCTCGAGCGCCGGCACGGCGATGGCGATCGGGTTGGTGCCGAGCAGCGGCTCGACCCCGCCGGTGGGCGCCATGTGGTTGTTGTTGGCGACGGCGAGATAGAGGCCGATCATGTCGCGCGCGAGCGGCATCATCGCATAGCACGCCGCAGCCCCCGCATGATTGCTCGCCCGCGCCCCGACCCACGCGACGCCGCGCGCCTCGGCCTTCTCCATCGCCACCCGCGCAGCAAAGCCCATGACGAGATGGCCCATGCCGTTATCGCCGTCGATGAGCGCGGTCGCGTCGGACTCGCGCGCGATGTGGATGCGCGGCCGCGGGTTGATGCCGCCGGCGCGCAACCGCCGGATATAAGTCGGCAGGCGCACGATGCCGTGGCTGTCGACGCCGCGCAGATCGGCGAACAGCATCGCCTCGGCGACCGCGTCGGCATCCGCGTCCGGCAATCCCGCCGCGGCGAGCGCGCGGCTCATGAAGCGCCGTCCCTCCTCGGCGGCGAAGCGGCGCGCGTTCTTCGGTTCCTCGGCCATGACGCGATCCCCTCGTTGATATGGACTATACCGGCATCTTCGGCCGCCGAACACGTCCCAGGACGGCGCCGCCCCCTGATATACTCGCCCGATCACGGATCCGACAGAAGGGAAGTCCGCCATGCCGAAGCCTGTCCGCCGCATCGTGACCGGACACAACGAAGCCGGCCGGTCGGTCATCCTCGCCGACGGTCCCGCGCCCGACGTGCTGCCGTCGATGTTCTCGCCGCATTACTGGAGCACGCTGCTCTGGCTCACCGACCGCGCCCCGGCCTCGAACCGCGGCAATGACGATGCGGCGCCCGCCGGCCTGCGCGTGCCCACGCCACCGCAGCACCGCGGCGGCACGGTCTTCCGCATCTCGGAGATTCCGCCGGACAGCGTCCACGGCGACACTGCCGCCATCGACCTCGCGAGCCAGGGCGCACACACCTCGGCGCAAGGCCGCGCGCGCCATTTCCTGTTTCACAAAACCAGTACGGTCGATTACGCGATCGTGCTCGAGGGCGAGATCTGGGCGCTGCTGGACGAGGGCGAGGTGCCGATGAAGCCGGGCGACGTGCTGATCCAGCGCGGCACGCATCATTCCTGGGCGAACCGCAGCGACAAGATCTGCCGCATGGCCTTCATCCTGATCGACGCCGAGCCGCTCGATTGAGCCCAACGCGCGTTTTGGCGATACTCGCAGCATGCATCGAAACGCAGGGGAGGAACCGATGAAGCTCGAAGGTCAGGTGGCGATCGTCACCGGCGCCGGCCGCAATATCGGCGAGGCGGTCGCCATATTGCTGGCGGAAGAAGGCGCCCGCGTCGCCGTCATCGACAACGATGGCGAACGCGGCGAGCGCACCGCCGCCGCCATTGCCGGCGCGGGCGGCGAAGCGCTCGCGCTCGTCGCCGACGTGTCGCAGAGCGCCGAGGTCGCGCGCGCCGTCGATGCGGTGGCGAAGCGCTTCGGCCGCATCGACATCCTCGTCAACAACGTCGCGATCTCGGACAACAAGACGATCCTCGACATCGACGAGGCGGAATGGGACCGGGTCATCGCGGTGACGCTCAAGAGCCCGTTCTTGATGGCGCAGCACGTGGCGCGGCGGATGATCGCGGACGGCACACGCGGCCGGATCGTCAATATCGGCTCGACCTCGGGCCATCGCGGCCGCGGCCGGGCGATCGCCTATTCGGCGGCGAAGGGCGGCGTCGCCAACCTCACTCGCGCCATGGCGGTGCAGTTGGCGCCGCACGGCATCCGCGTGAATTCCGTCTCGCCCAACAAGACCGGGTCGCCCGTCGGCAGGGATGTGTTCGATCCGAGCCGGCCGATCACCAATCTCGTCAAGCGCCCCGGCCAGCCGATCGAAACGGCGCGCGCCGTCCTGTTCCTGGTGTCGGACGATTCCTCCTTCATCCTCGGCGACAACATCTTCGTCGATGGCGGCGTCATGGCGATGGAGGTGCCCTGATCCCATGCCGACGCGGATCGGGACCGCCGAGACGGGCGGCACGTTCTTCACCCAGGCGCTGGCGCTCAAGAGCGTCCTCGATGCCGACGGCGCGCTCGCCCCGGTCGAGGTGCGGGAAACGCCGGGGGCGAGCGTCGGCAATGCCGAATTGCTCGACGCGGGCGCGATCGATTTCGGCTTCATGGCCGCGAACTGGGTGGCGCGCGCGACGGGTGGCAAGCCGCCCTTCGCGCGCCCGATCGCACTGCGCACCATCGCGCCGATGAATGTGGGGCCGCTCTTCTTCATCGTGCGCGCGGATTCCGCGCTGGCGAGCGTGGACGATCTCGCCGCGCGGCGCGTGGTCTTCGGCCCGCAGAAAAGCGGCATGGCCGAGCATGCCGGCGTCATCCTCGGCGCGCTCGGGATCGCCGGCGCGGTGCCGGTCCATCTCGATTTCGCCGCCGGCGCGGCGGCCGTCGAATCCGGCGCGGCCGATGCGCAGCTCCAATGCCCGATCCCGAACCGGGTCATGACCGAATTGTGCCGCCGTACCGCCGTGCGCGTCCTGCCCTACGGTCCCGGCCGGCTCGAGCGCGTGCTGGCCGCGGTACCGTTCTATCGCCGCTGCGTCATGCCGGCGGGGGCGATCCCGGGGCTGGCGCTGGATCTGCCGCAAATCGGCGTGCTCAACGTCCTCGTCGCCCATGCGCGGCTCGGCGACGATCGGGCGGCGGCGATGGCGCGGGCGATCGTCGCCCATGCGGCGGCGCTCGAACGGCTCAATCCCTTGTTCGGCGGCCTCGGCCGCTTGTGCGCCACGTTCGGCGCCGACGGCGTGCCCGGGCTCCATTCCGGCGCCGCCCGCGCCTATGGCGCGCCGGGACCCGCGCTATGACCAGGCCGCACCGCACGCACACGTGGGTATGGCGCGTTGCGATCTTAGCCGCGCTGCTGTTGGCCGGCCGCCCCGCGACGGCGCAGACCGATGTCGATGTCGCGCTCGTGCTGGCCGTCGATGCTTCGGGGAGCGTCAACGAGACGCGCTTCGAGCTGCAGAAGCACGGCTATGCCGCCGCCTTTCGCAATCCGCGCGTGGTCGAGGCGATCGCGGCCGGATCGCAACGCCGCATCGCCGTCGCGATGGTGCAGTGGACCGGCCCGAGCCTGCACGCGCTGACGGTCGATTGGACCTTCGTGCACGACGCGGCATCGGCGCACGCCCTCGCCGACGCCATCGACGCGACGCCGCGCAAGCTCTTCGGCGGCGGCACATCGCTGAGCGGCGCGATCGACTATTCCTTGGCGTTGCTGGCGAAGTGCCCCTGTCGCAGCCCGCGGCGCACGATCGACGTTTCGGGCGACGGATCGAACAACCGCGGCCGCCCGGCCGCGCTGGCCCGCGACGCGGCGGTGCAGCAGGGCGTGGTGATCAACGGCCTGCCGATCCTGACCCTCGAGCCCGATCTCGACGCCTATTACCGCGCCAACGTCATCGGCGGTCCCGGGTCGTTCCTGATCACGGTAAAGAGTTACGATGCGTTCGCGCAGGCGATCCTCGACAAGCTCGTCACCGAGATCGCCTGGCGCTGACCGGCCGGAACCAGCGTCAGCCGACGGTCCGCTTGCTTGCGTAGTCGCGAATTTCCTCGAAAGTCTCGCTCACGCGCCGGCTCAGCACGTTGAAGGCGTCGGTATTCGCCTTCGTCACCAGATCGGAAATGTCGCGCGCGTTCGTCATGCCCTTCTCCATCGCCGATTTGGAGAATTCGGCCTGCTTCGCCACCCGGTCCTCCATCGAGCCGTTGGGCTGCAGGAAGCTCGTGAACACGGACGAGAATTCCTCCATCGTCCGGCGGGCCATCTCGAGCTGATAGCGCAGCACCGCCTGCGCGCCCTCGAGCGCGAGCTGGTTGGCTTGCGTCAGTGCCTCGATATTCTTGCGTTGCATTGCCACAACCGTTTCGAGATCGGCCGTCGGCGCCCGCATTTCGCCGAACATCTTTCCGATGTCGAAAAGCCATTCGGACCCGGGACCCGTATTGGCCATGACATTTCTCCGATTCTGCCGCCGTTATGGCACAATGCGCCCGGTCCCCCGCTGCGTCAAAAGATTTCTGCCGGACGCGGCTCGATCCGGCTCAGGGCGGCGGCACTCGCAGCGGTGGAAAGGTCGAGCGGTCGAACACCGCGCGCAACCGTCGCATCACCCGGTCGGTGGCGTCGGTCGCCTCGGTGTCGTTGCTGAGGACGTAGGGCGTCAGGAACAGGATCAGCTCGGTCCGCGTCGCACTGTTGTTGCGGTTGCCGAAGAGCCCGCCGATCACCGGAATCTCGTTCAGGAACGGGATGCCCGAGGAATCCCGATTGTCCTGGTCCTCGATCAGGCCGCCGAGCAGGATCGAGTGCGCGCTCTTGACGCTGACAGTGCTGGTGAGCCGGCGCTGTTCGAAGGTGGGGGAATTGAGCGTGGACGAGGTGGTGGGGACGACGTCGATCACCGACTGGTTGATATCCATCGTCACCATGCCGCCGGCGCTGACGCGCGGCGTGACCGAGAGCACGATGCCGGTTTCCTTGTATTGCACGTTGCTCAGCACCAAGGGGCTCGAGGTCAGCGTGCTCGCGGCGGTCTGGGTGATGATCGGCACGACGTCGCCGACCTGAAGGCGCGCCGTCTGGTTGTCGAGCACGAGGAGGCGCGGCGTCGAGATGACCTTGGTCTGGGTCAGCTCCGACAGCGCCTGAAGTACGACGCGCGGCTCGAGATTGGCGGCGGTGAACGAGAGCGCGAAGCCGGGCGTGGCCGGCGTGATGCCGGCGGCGGTGTTGCCGGTGGTGAGCAGCGCCGAGACATTGCCCCCGGCGGTGCCGCGCGAATTGAGGAAATACTGGACGCCGTAGCGCAGGGAATTGTTGAGCGTGACCTCGGCCACGGTCACCTCGATCAGCACCTGCAGCGGCGGCGTGTCGATGCCTTGGAGCACATCGCGGATGAGCGCATAGTCGCGCGGTGTCGCCGATATCAGCAGCGCGTTATGGGCATCGTCGGCGACGATGCGCACGCTCGGCTGGGCGGCGGCCTCCGGTGACGGCGCGGCCGGCGCCGGCGCCGCCACCGGCGCGGGGGTCCCGAGCAGCGGCGGCGGCGTCGGAAACCCGGGCGCCGGCGGCGGGATCGGCAGGCTTTCCGATTCGGTGTCGCCGATCCCCATGGGATTGGCAGTGGACGGCCCCTTGACCTCGACATTGATGCCGGTGAGCGCGCCCTGCAGCGTCTGCGCCACCTGCGCCGCCTTGCCGTATTGCAGGTAATAGACGTAGACGCGCCGCTCGTTCATGTTGCGGGTGCGGTCGAGCCGCGCGACCCACGCCCGCGCCTCGTCGAGATATTGCGGCTCGCGCGTCAGCACCATCACCGCATTGAGGCGTTCGACCGGCAGGAAGCGGATCAGGTCGGTCGCCGCCTCCTTGCGCGTCGCATCGAAGATGTTGGACAGCTCGACCACGACGGTCGCGGCCTCGGCGTTCTGCAGCGGCAGCAGCGCCACCGACACGCCCTGCATCCGGTCGACATCGAAGACCCGCACCGCGTCCTCGGCGAGGGCGAGTTCCCCGGCCGTGCCCTTCACCATGACGAGGCGCCGCGCTTCGTCGGCGAGGATGACATCGCCCGGCGGCAGAAGCTTGTCGAGCACGTTGCGAATATCGGCGACGGTGACGTAGCGCACCGGAAACAGCTCGATCCGTTCGCCGACCGCGCCCGGCGGGGCCGGGCCGATCGGCAGCGCCACCTGCGGCTTGCCGTTGCTCTGCGCCCGCATCACCCGGACGACGCCATCCTGCTGCACCAGCGTCACGCCGCGACTCGCGAGCACCGCCTCGAACGCGGGCAGGATCTCGTTATGCGGCAACGGCCGCGCGATCTTGAACGTGACCGGGCCGGTGACGTCGGGATCGATCACGTAATTGAGCTTGAGCGTCTCGCCCAGCACCGCGGCGATGACATCGCGGATGTCGGCGCCAGCGAAATTCAGGGTGACGTCGCCAGACGCGGTGCCGGCAGCGCCGATGGCGGCACGTGGCGGCAGCACCGGCACCGCGAGGCTCGCGCCGCGCACGATGATGGGCGCAGCCGCCTCGCCTTCGCGGCGGCGCGACGACGGCAGCACGGCGAGCGGGCGGCTCTTGCCCTCGGACACGGCCGTCGGGGGAGCGAGCGGCGCGGGCGGCGCGGCGGTGCTTGCCGGCGCCGGCGGTGTCGGCCCGGGCGTCACGCCGCACGCCGCCAGCATCACGGCGACGAGGACGAAAACCACGGTCGGAACACGGCGTCGCAGCGGCGCCTGTCGCGGGAGCGAAATAAGGCGAACGATGGTAAAATCCCCCGCGCTTGCTGGACACAAGCGATACTTGTCCCTACGATGCACCGGCTGCGGAAAGGATGTCAACGCCAGCAGGAACGGTCCTGCCGTTTCTGCGCGATGCGGCCATCGAGATGACGAGACGCGCGCCCTGACCGACCACTCGCTCATGCTGGTGTTGTATTTTTTCGCGATCCTGTCCGGCGCGGGCTTGGCCTTCGCATGGCACCTCGTGACGCCGCCGGTAGTGGCGCGGGTTGCCGCGCTGGCGCGGCCCCAGCTCGACCGCTTGTCGTTCGGATGGCTCAAGGCGGCGCTCGTGTCGCGAACGGGGATCGCCATTCTGCTGCTGCTGCCGTTCGCCGGCGTCGCGACCGCATTCTATTTTTATCGCGGCGGCGGGATCGACGGCGGCGACCACAACGCGCTGCTCGAGCGCGCGCGCGAGGAGGCGCCGCACGATCTCAACGCTGCGGTCGCCGAGCTCGAGGCGCGGCTCGCCAAGGAGCCCAACGACATCGACGGCTGGCGCCTGCTGTCGCGCTCCTACGCATTGCTCGGCGAGCCGAAAAAGGCGGCCGCGGCGGCACAGCGCGCGGCCGCGCTCGGCGCCAAGAGCGGCGATGCGGATGAGCAGTCGGCCGCGGGCGAGGATCTCGTGACCGCCAACGGCGACAAGGTCGTGCCGGCGGCGCGGCGTCTGTTCGAGGCGGCGCTCGCCGCCGATCCGAACGATCCGCGCGCCCGGTTCTATCTGGGCCTTGCCGCGGCGCAGGACGGGCATGGCGACGAGGCGCTGCAACGCTGGCTCGCACTCGAGGCCGACTCGCCGGCGGATGCGCCGTGGCTCGCCGGCCTGCGCACGAATATCGACCGGCTGGCCAAGGAAATGGGCGTCGGCGCCGCCGACCTCGCGCGCCGCCGCGCCGCGCTCGCCACGGCGGAACCGGCGCCGCCGGCCGCGCCCACCGCATCGGCCGCGCCCGCCGGCGAAGCGACTCCCGGTCCGACCGCCGGCGATGTCGCCGCGGCGGCGCAGATGTCGCCCGCCGACCGCGCCGCGATGATCAAAGCAATGGTGCAACGCCTCGCCGACCGGCTCAAGCACGAACCGGGCGATGTCGACGGCTGGATGCGTCTCGGGCGCGCCTATGCCGTGCTCGGCGAACCACAGCAATCGCTCGACGCCTATCGCCACGCGACCGAGGCCGATCCCAAGCGCGCCGACGCCCGCGCTGCCTATGCCAATGCGCGCAACGCTGCCGGCGCGATCCCATGAGGGAGACCACGATGAGCCATGCCGCCGCCCGCGCGATCGTCGCCGCCGCGCTTGTCGCGGTCGCTTCCGCCCATGCCCGGGCCCAGGAGACGGCGCCGCCGCAGGCCGACCGTCTCGCCGGCAACACCTTGAGCGGCATCCTCTATCTTCCCCGCGAAGGGGCCAAGGGCGAGACGCTCGACCGGGTCGTGTTCCAGGCGTTCCTGCGTGGCAACGGCACCGCGCTGGTGCGGCGCTGGGTGCCGGCCGAGGACCGCTACTCGCCACCGGGCGAGCAGCGCTGGAGCCTCTCGGGCAGCACGCTGTGCCTCGACTTCCCGCCCGACGAGAACGTGCCCCGGCTCTGCATCGAGGCGCATGTCTGGGGCCCGCGCATCGCCGGCAACACCACCACGGGACAGTTCGCCATGCTCGACGGCGACATCGAGCCCGGCGACACGATCGTCAGCGCACGCTGACGGCGGTGCATCACGCCGGACTTTCCTTTGGCGCCGAACCCGCCTAAGGTTGAGGTCGTGCGAGCGCACGGGTTCGAGGCAAGGAGGACCACTTGAAGGTCGAAGACGTGGTGCGCCAGGCATTCGCCATGCCGTTGACGAGTCCCTCCTATCCACCGGGGCCGTATCGCTTCGTCAACCGCGAATACCTCATCATCACCTACCGCACCGATCCCAAGGCGCTCGAAGCCGTGGTGCCCGAGCCGCTCAAGATCGCGGCACCGCACGTCAAGTACGAATTCATCCGCATGCCGGATTCATCGGGCTTCGGCGACTACACCGAATCGGGCCAGGTGATCCCGGTCACCTACGAAGGCAAGTCCGGCGGCTATGTCCATTCGATGTTTCTCGACGACGAGGCGCCGATCGCCGCCGGCCGGGAGATTTGGGGCTTCCCCAAGAAGCTCGCCAACGCCTCGTTCAAGGTCGAGACCGACACGCTGCTCGGCACGCTCGATTACGGCCGCATCCGCATCGCCACCGGGACCATGGGCTACAAGTACAAGGCGCTCGACACCGCCGCCATCGCCAAGGCGATGGTGGAGCCGAGCTTCCTGTTGAAGATCGTGCCGCATGTCGACTGCACGCCGCGCATCTGCGAGCTGGTGCGGTATTATCTCGAAGACGTCACCGTCAAAGGCGCATGGACCGGACCCGCCGGACTCGAGCTCGCGCGCCACGCGCTGGCGCCGCTCGCGGAGCTGCCGGTGCTGGAGGTGGTCTCGGCCGTGCATTTCCTCGCCGATCTCACCCTGGGCCTCGGCGAAGTGGTGCACGACTACATGAAGGATTAGCGCGGGCGCCGCGTGGCGCTCACTTGTCGTGCATCACCATTTCGACCCCGACATTGCTCTCGCGCAGCCGCTCGAGGTGAAGGGCGACGCATTTATCGTCGGGATTGGTCCGATGCAGCTCCTCGAACAGCGCGAGCGCCCGGGGATTGCGCCGCTCGGCCAGCGCATAGGCCTCGAGATAGCGCCGGATATAGGGTGAAGCGGCGCGCTCCTCGTCGAGCGGCTCGAAGATGCCGAGCGGTTCTTCCCGGCCCTTGGGCACGATCACGGCGATCGGCCGGAACGGGATGCCGGAAACGCTCGCGCAGGTCGCCTCGCTGATGCACATCCGCGTGCCGAAATATTTGTTGACGCCCTCGAGCCGCGAGGCGGTGTTCACGGTATCGCCGAGCGCGGTGTACTGCATGCGGGTGTGCGAGCCGAAATTGCCGACGACGGCATGGCCGGAATGGACGCCGATGCGGGTCATCCCCAGCGCGATCCCCTTGGCGCGCTGCTCGGCGCGGAACACCTCCGAGAACCGGTCGATCGCGAGCGCGCACTTGACGGCGCGGTTGGCGTGATCCGGCTGGTCGGCGGGCGCGTTGAAGATGGCGAACACCGCGTCGCCGATGAACTTGTCCACTGTTCCGTCGAGCGCGAGGATGGCGGCACAGACGCCGTCGAGATAGGCGTTGAGCATCTCGGCCACGTCGCGCGCCTGCATCTTCTCCGACAGCGAGGTGAAGCCTTCGATGTCGGTGAAGAGGAAGCTCATCTCGCGGCCCTCGCCCTCGAGCCGCAATCGCTTGGGGTCTTTCACCAGTTGGGCGACCACCACGGGCGACAGGTAGCGCGCGAAGGCGGTTTGGATGAAGGCGCGCTGACGCCGCTCCTGGCGCCCGGTCAGGAGATCGGTCGCCCATTGCGAGATCGCGCTGGCGATGGTGGGACTGATCAGGACGATGGAAACGCCGGTGAAGCGGAAGAGGGCGAAGCCCGAAACCCACAGCAGCGCCGGCGCCAGCACCGAGAGCCCGATCCGCGGCCCGAGCGCGAGCTTGGCCGCGCCCGTCGCCGCGCCGATGGCCGCCATCAACAGCACGAGCGCCACTTCGGCGCCCAGGCCCGGATCGCGCGACGGCACGTGATGAAGAAGCTGCGACACCGCGTTGGCATGAATCTCGATGCCCGGCAGGCTGCCCTCGGTGCCGCCATAGACCGAGGCGAACGGCGTGCGATGCCGATCGGTCAGGCTCACGATCTCGCCGATCAGCACGATCTTGTTCTTGAACCACGCCGCCGGAAGGATCGGCACGAGTTCGGCCGGGAAGATTCGGAACGGCGCCGTGTCGGCATTGGGCCGGCCGTGCCAGACCATCTCGCGCTGTACCGCCGGCGTGGCGACGCCGGCCCTCTGCAACAGGCCGCGGGCGAAGCTGGGCAGCGTGCTGCCGTCGCTCTCCTTGACGCTCGGCAGGATCCACCGCGCCGTCCCGAACGCGTCGGAGGCGATCTCGGCGGCGACGCGCCGGTTCGGCGGCACAAACGCATCGAGATAGGCGAGCTGCTTGGCATCGACGATCTCGGGATTGCTGGTGTAGCTGACCGCGAGCGGGATCTTGAGATCGGCGATCGTCTGTTTGAGCGCCGCGTCCTTCGCCGGCTCCGTCGGCTGGTCGAACAGGATATCCATGCCGATCGCACGCGGTCCGCGCGCCGCGAGGGTTTGCAGGAGATTGCTGAGGAACGCGCGATCGACCGGCGAGCGATAGGGGAATTTCTGCAGCGTGCTTTCTTCGATGGCGGCGATGACGATGTCGGGGTCCTGCGGCTCCGGCGGCAACAGCGTCGCGATGCGCAGATCGCCGACGAAGCGCTCGGCCTGGGTAAGCAACGCGACGTTGTGCACCATCACGACCGCCGCCAGCGTCGACAGCAACGCCACCGTGATCTGGAGCAGAACCTCCTTCGAGAGAAATTGGGGTCGCCGCATCGCGAGCCGCCGGCGCGCCGGGAGCCTATTTTTTGCTGAGCATGGCGAGCAGCGCGTTCGCCTGGTTGTCGCAGCCCACCTGGCTCATCCAGCTCGCCCGCATGACGTCGTTGCCGACCGCGGAAGGGATGATGCGGAGCGTCACCGGCGCCTGCTTGCCGCCGACACTGATCACATAGCTGGTCTGATCGCGCAGCGGCAGCGTCGCGGGCATGGAAAGCTCGGCGGCGTTGGCCGGCCACCGTCCCGACACCACCCAGCTTCGGTCGGCGGGCGCGATCGAGACCGCGGCATCGCTGTAATCGCCGCTGCGCCACAGCACGACCGGTTCGCCGAGCTGCACGCAGCTCGTCCCCGGGTGGGTGACATCGACGACCCACGGACTCGGAAGCACCACGTCCTTTTCGCCGCGCACCACGCCGACCTCGCTGGTGCGGGCCTTGCGCTCGGTAATCAGCGCCGCGACCGCGCTCGCGACATCGGTGCTGCCGCCGCTCACGTGGCGATCGGGCGCCGCGTCCGATGGCCCTTCGAGCGTGATCAACTGCCCGGCCGAGGACATCAGCGTGACCTCCTGCCCGTCGTGCAGCGCAAACGGCTTGGAGCCGTCGATCTGCTGTCCCGGCGTGAGGCGAATCCCGTGCGAACTGACAACGACAAGCTGCGCGGCGTGTGCCGCTTCGGCCGCCATGACCAAGAGCGTCAGCGACAATCCCGCCAACACGATGCGACACGTCATCAACGATTCTCCAAGGGCGATTGAGTACGGTTCAGCGCCGCCGCGGCCAGGGCCGTGTCGTCGTGCAGGCCCGCGCTCTTATGCGGCGCGATCTGGCCGCCGTCGCCGATCAGGGTGAAGGCAGCCCAGAAGAACGGATGCGCCGTCTCGGGACGGGCAATGAGAGCGAGCTGCGACTGGCGCAGCGCTTCGGCGATGCCGCCGGAAAGGTTTGGCCCGAGCCGCTGGAACAGCCCCGTCATCAACTGCACCGTCTGCGCCGACGGCACCTCCCAGTGGCTCGCCAGCACGGCGCGGGCGCCGGCATGGAAGAACGCCCGGGCCAGGCCCGACAGCGACGCGCCGCCGAATTGCCCGCCGCCGGACGCGGTGTTGCAGGCCGAGAGCACCACGAGGTCGGCGTTGAGGCGAAGCTGGGCGACCTCGCTCGCATCGAGCACGCCATCGGCGGCGCGCGTGGTCGCAGGCTCCGCCGGCGGCGTCAGCACCAGCGCCGGCTCGGACTGGCAGCGCAGCGCCGTCGGCAGCAGGCCGTGGGTCGCGAAATAGAGCACGCGGTATTGCGCCAGGGGCATCGCGCGGAAATTCGGCTCGGTCGCCGCCGCGCCCAGCAGGATGGAGCCGCTGTCGGCATCGAGAATGGCGGCGACCCGCCGCACCTCGGCCGCGGTGTCGGGAAGCGGCGGCAGCGCCCGCAGCAGTTGCGGCGGGACCGGTCCCGCGTCGCGGCAGGCATTGTCGAGCCGGTCGAGGCCCGACGCGGCACCGGCACGCACCGTTCCGCCGAAGTCGGGATCGCCGATCGCCAGCAGCGGCCGCGGCGCCGCGGCCGTGGCGGCGGCGTCGCGCAGCGTGATGAAGCCGCGCGTCGACGGCACCTCGCTGATCGCCGTGCGCCGCAGCAGCCACTGCACGTGGGCATAGTCGCGCGCGGCGCCCGCCTTGGGCCGTTCCGTCACCAGCAGCCCCAGCGGCAGGCTCGCCAGCGCCCCGGTCGGAACCACGATCAGATGATCGACGCCGTTGAGCCCGCTTTCGATCGCGCCGAACAGCGAGCGGTAAAGAAAATAGGCCGCCTCGGTGTCGAAAGCCCCGATCGCCCGCTCGCGCACGACGAAGGCCTTGCGCAGCGTGCCGATGTCGTCGGCGAGCGTGTCGCGGTCGGTGTCCATCGGCCGGGCGATCAGGCGGTCCTTGCGCACCAGCAACTCGAAGCTGCGCTCGCGGCCGGCTTCAAACAGGACGAGAGCCTCGTCGCCGTGGAGCGCCTTCTGCAGCTCGGCGAGCGGAACCGGACCGGGATTGGCGAATTTCGCAAAAGCCGGGAATTCGCGGGTGATGCGTTTCTGCAGCGCGTCGGCCTTGGCGGTCGCGGCATTGACCTGGGCCATGAGCGCATTCTCGCGCTCGCTGCCGCGCTGGTCGTTGGGAAGCGAGACTTCATGGGCGAGCGCGAGCCGGGCCGAGTCACGCTGCCGCCGCGTCGCCTCCAGCTCGTCGACGAGGCTGGCGATCGCCGGGGCGGCGGACGCGAGCCGCGCCGCGACGCGGTTCACGGTGTCGTCGACGAGGCTCTTGCCGATGAGCTGGGTCGCCTCGAATACCTCGGCGTCGAGCCGCGTGCGCTGGCTCGGATCGGCGTGCGCGACCGCGTTCGCGGCAACAACGAACGGCGCGATCTGATCGACGATGACCGCCGAGCGCGCCACCTCGTCCTTCCGCAGGATCGCGAGGGCCAGGCGGAACGCGCGCACCGCCGCGCCGTAGCGCTTCTCCTCGGTGAAGACACGACCGATGACGAGGTCGGTGACGGCGGTGGGCGCGGTGTTGCCGAACAGGCGCTCATCGAGGATGAGGGCGGCGCGGAAGCTCGCATCGACGGCGTCCTCGCGTCCCTGCGCCGCGCGGATCTCGCCAATGGTGGTGAGGATTTCGGGCCGCCACCATGGCGGCAGGCCGGGGACCTGGGCGACGATCCCCTCGGCTTCGGAGACTGCCGCGTCGGCGGCCGTGAGGTTGCCGGTGCGCAACGCCATCTCCGCCTCGAGATCGAGGGCGAAGGCGAGTTGGCCGAGCGTCGCCGAAGGTGCCGCACTCGAGCCGATCTCGGCGGCCACGCCCCCGCCCTGATTGGCGAGATTGCGCCAGCTGGCGGCGGCATTATCGGCGAACTGGAGCGCTTCGTCGAAGCGGCCGCGATTCGCCGCATCGAAGGCGAGATAGAGCTGGAGCCGGGCGCGGTCGGATGCGCTGCCCCCGGTCGTGATGATGGGTTCGGCGCGGCGGAACAGTGCCGCCGCCTCGTCGAAGCGCTCCTGGTTGCTGACCTCGAGCCCGATCTCGGCGAGCAGCAGGCCGACGCTCGTCGACCGGTCGCCGAAGACCTTGGTGAGAATCGCCAGCGCACGGCGATAGTGGTCCTCCGCGGCGCTGAAATTCTTGCGGCTCGATTCGACGCGCGCCGATTCGGTCAGCGCGCCGTAATCGTCGTAATCCTCGGCCGAGGCGCGCAGCCAGCGCGTGCCGCCGAGCTTCGCCATCCGCGTCCGCATCGCCGCGACCGGACCGAACGGCGCAGTGGCGTCGGCGCCGCTGCGCCCCAGCATGCGCGCCATCACCTGCTCGTAGGCCGGCAGGCCCGACGCCAAGCCCTCGGCCCGCATCAGCAACGGCCCGACCACGGCCACCGCGAGCACTTGCGGCCATTCATTGTCGTTGAAGATGCAGGGCTGGAGCATCAGGTCGATGCCGCCCGGCGTCTTGGCCCATTGCGCGGCGCGGCAGGTGAGGCGCGCGGCATCGCCGCGGCCGGCAGGCGTTTCGGCCGCCACGCGCTCGAGTGCCCGGTGCCGGGCCGCTTCATCGGTCGGCAGGCCGGCCGGAATGAGCGTCGCCACGACCGAGCCGGTCGGCTGCTTCGCGGCGCCGCAGAAGACATTTGCCGGCAGCGGCGCGCTGCGTTCGCGCGGGAGATCGATCCGCGCCTCCCAGCGGCATTGGGCGCCATTGAAATCCGTGCCGATGACGGCGGCACTGGCCGCGGCGGTCGAGCCGGTCTGGGCGCCAGCGCCGCCCGATGCAACGAGAATGACGCCAAACGCCACCGCCGCTGCCGGAATGCGCCATGCCATCATGCGTGCATCTCCGCCCCTCGCCGCGCCTCCGCTGCCCGTTGCGGCGCCAAGGCCAGACTACCACGACCTGCGATCACGGTCACAACATTGACTCTCAATAGGTTACTGCCACGTTGAAGAGGATGCGCGCGCCGGTCTTGCCCGAGCTGCTCGCGCCACCGTTGTTCGGCACGCCCTTCAACTGCTGCGCGAATTCTATGCCGCCGGTCACCCGTTGCAGCAATGACAGGCGGACGCCGAAGCCGACCGAGGCCAGCGACTGCCGATTGGGGATGTCCAGCGTGACCACCGGGCCATCATGATTGTTCCACGTCCGGGCGACATCGACAAAACCATAGAACTGCGCCGTGTCGATCGAATAACGCAGATGATGCAGCGTATAGCGCAGTTCGCTGGCGAGACCGACGCCGCTGTCGGCCGCCAGCGCCGCCGGGTCATAGCCGCGCCCGATCCCCGATCCGCCGAAGCTCGTCTGCTCGCCGATGAACAGCTTGTCGAAGCCGTATTGCGCGAGCGCGTGGAAATTGGCGCTGACCGGGCCGACGATCGGCTGGTCGTGCTGCAGCACGGCGGTCACCTTGTTGAAATCGGTCGGCTTGCCGGGCGCTCCGCTGCACGGTTGCACGCTGCTGGCGCCGAAGATCGGCAGGCCCTGCATCAGATCGATGGTGAGCCCGGTCGTCGAATCGGCGACGAGGCCGCGATCCTGCACCGTCACCGCGCCGTCGACCGTCCGCCAATGATCGTCGCTGAAATCGCAACTCGCGGCGGCGCCAAGGTCGAGGTTGATCTTGGCGGCCTGGACCGTGAGTCCGCCTTCGACCGAAACCCTGAGCGGCCGGGTCACGATGATCGGATAGGCGAGCCGCGTGCCGACCGCATAGCTGTCGCTGAGAAGGACGCTGCCGCCGGCGATACCCGAGGGCGCGCCGTGGGCCCTGACGCCAGACAGGCTGAACATCGCGCCGTCGTCGCCGACCGGCTTGGCATAGTGCAACTGGAACAGATTGCGCTGCTGGAAGTGCGGCGTCGCCGAGGCGTCGAAGGTGAACTGGCCACCGACCCCGGGCAGGGAGTTCACCGCCGCCTGCGCCCCTATCGTCACCACGCCGCTCGAGGCCGACCCGCGGTTGTCGGCATAGGCGGTCACCTGCCACGGGATCTGATCGAGCGTGACCTGCAGATCCGAGGCGCCGGGTTCGGTCGGCGACGGCCGCAGCAGGCCCGAGGCCCGCGTGCCCGGCAGGTCGTTCGCGAGCAAGAGCCCGCGCTCCAGCGTGTCGAGCGACGCCGGGCGCTGTTTCGTCACGTCGCCGATATAGGCATCGACCTTCGCGCGGGTGTTCGCGTCGCCGCCCGTCACCGAGGCCGCTTTGACATAGCCTTCGACGACATTGATCGTGAACACGCCGTTGGTCACGGTCTGCGGCGGCACATAGGCGCGCGTCAGCACATAGCCCTTGGCGCGATACATCGCCTCGATCTTATCGGCGACCGCGGTGATGTCGGACAGCTTGACCATCTTGCCGACGAGCGGCGCGATCAGCGGACGAAACGCCGCAGCCGGAAACACGGTGGCGCCGACGACCTTGATGTCGGTGAACGCGAACCGGATCTGATCGACGGCGCGCGGAACCGGCCCGCTGCGCGGCGAGGGAATGCTGAATTCGAACTGCGAGGGCGGCGGTGGCGCCGGCGCCGGTATGTTGCGTCCCGGCTCCGGCTGGCCCGGGAACGGTGTCGGCGATGTCTGCGCCATCGCCGCGGGGACGAAGCCGACGGCGACGAGCACCAGCGCCGCACATCGGGTCAACCGGCCGGGCCGCCGCGGCGTCACGGGGTGGCGGCCGCAGCCTACGGCGTCCATCAGCTCTCTGCACTGAGTATGAACCAACCCGCCCCCCAAGGCCACGTACCGAACCGCGCAACGGCGATTTTTCGTTCGCCCGAAAATCGTTGACCGAGCGGGCGAACCATAGCCGAACGCGACGCGCGAGAAAAGCGCGGCGACGGAGTCGGTCTGATCGGCGGTTGCATCTTCGCGCTTGGCCGTTTAGCTTTGAGCCTCGACCAAGCGCCTTGGTGCGGGGGGCAATGAAGCGATTCCTGTTGCGCGGCCTAGCCGGCATGGCGTTGTGCTGGCTTGCGATTGCGCCACCACCGCAAGCCGCGGCTCAAGACGCGGCCCCGGCAAGGCCCGCCGACTCCGTCCATCTTGGCGTCGCATCATGCGCCGGCAGCACCTGCCACGGCGCGGTCCAGCGCCTCAAAGGTTCGTCGGTCGCACAGGACGAATACATCATCTGGTCGCGCAAGGACAAACACGCCAAAGCCTATACCGTCCTCGGCGACGCGCGGTCGCAGCGCATCGCCCGCAATCTCGGCATCGGCGACCCGCGCACCGCCGCGATCTGCCTCAACTGCCATGCCGACAACGTGCCGCCGAACATGCGCGGCCCGGAGTTCCATATCTCGGACGGGGTCGGCTGCGAGGCCTGTCACGGCGGCGCCAAGAGCTGGCTCGGCGTGCACATCTCGGGCGCGACCTACCGCCAGGACATCGCTGCGGGGATGTATCCGACCGCCGACCCGCTCGCGCGGGCGGAGAAATGCCTGTCCTGCCATTTCGGCGACGACAAGCGCGTCATGACGCATCGCATCATGGGCGCCGGGCATCCCCGCCTCAGCTTCGAGCTCGACACGTTCACCGCCGCCGAGCCGGCGCATTTCGTCGTCGACAAGGTCTATATCCAGCGCAAGGGACCGGTGAACCACGTGCGCGTGTGGGCGGTGGGACAGGCGGTGAACCTGGTGAAGCTCATGGACGCGTTGCTCGATCCCAAGAACGCGCCCAAGGGGTTGTTCCCGGAACTCGTGCTGTTCGACTGCACCGCCTGCCACCATTCGATGGATCAGTTGCGCTGGCAACCCGATCCCAATACCGGTCTGCCGCCGGGCACGCCGACGCTCGACGACGCCAATGCCGTGATGCTGCGCATCATCGCCGCCCGCGTCGCCCCGGCCACCGCCAAGACCATCGCCGACCACATGCTCGCACTGCACCGCGCGACCACCGCGAACTGGGCCGATGTCGAGCGCCAGGCGCGCCTCGTGCGCGACGCCGCGAACCGGCTCATCCCGGTGCTCGAGAACTACAACTTCACGCCGGCGGACACGCGCGCGCTGGGCGATAGCCTGATCGCCGCCGGGCTCGATCATCGCGCCGATACCTATCCCGATGCCGAGCAGGCGACGATGGCGCTTTCCTCCGTCGTCAGCGAGATGAAGCTCGCCGGCTCCATCGACGACCGGCGCGCCAAGGCGATGTTCGGATCGCTCAACGGCCTCTATAGCGCGCTGCAGAATAATGCCACCTATCAGCCGCAATCGTTCGTGACGGCGCTGCAGCAGTTCCGGCAGGTGATGGACCAGGCTCAGCCGAAGAGCGGGCCGTAAAGCCAAACCAGCCAACCGGCGGCAGCAAGAAACGGCCCGAACGGCACGCGGTCGAGCCGCGACAGCCGGCGCCCGCCGCGAAGCCCGCCGACAAGCGCTGCGGCAAGGGCGAGTCCCGCGGCCAAGAGAACCACGCTCGGCAGGCCGCTGGCGCCGACCCAGGCGCCGAGACCGGCGAGCAGCTTGGCATCGCCCGCCCCCAATCCGTCGCGCCCGCGCCAGCGCCGATAGGCCCAGGCGACGAGGAAAAAGACAAGATACCCGCCGACGGCACCGGCGAGATTGTCGACGAGCGCCGCCGCTTCCGGCACCGCGAACCAGGCGACCGCCAGTCCCGCCGGCACGAGCGGCAGCGTCAGCACGTCGGGCAGGATGAAGTGGCGCCGATCGATGAGGGCGAGCGCGAGCAGGGTCCACCCGAACCCGCAACTCGCCCATACCAGCCAGCCCGAATCGGTTGCAAAGGCCCACAGCGCGATCGCTAGTGCGGCGAGTTCGACCGCCGGGTAATAGACGCCGATCGCTTCGCCGCAATAGCGGCAACGGCCGCCGAGCGCCACCCAGCTCGTCAGCGGCACGAGATCGCGCACGCCGAGAACATGGTGGCAATGCGGGCAACGCGAGCGCCCGCCGATGCTTTCGCCCACTGGCAGGCGCAGCGCCAGAGTGGCGACGAAACTGCCGATCACCACGCCGACGCAAGAGAGAAAGACGAGCGTGAAGCCGTCGAACGCCGTCATCACTGTTCCGTAATCATTTGCGGCGAGGATGCCGAACGTGGCGAAGCCGCGGCCGGCGCGCAAGTTTTTGTCATTGCGGTGGTCCCGTCCCTGCCCATAAGATGAATCGGCGCGCTGCTCCGGGGGGCATCGGTCACTGCCTGAGCGCGGCGACGATCATCCCGTTTACGGCCAGTCTCCACCAGGGCCCGCATCGGGCCGCAACGGCACCCGAAACTCCAACGGAAGCGCATCATGGTCACTATGTCTACCGCGAAAACGGCAAACTCCGGCGCGCCCTCGCTCGCCGGCAAGGCGGCTATCGTTACGGGCTCGACCAGCGGCATCGGCCTCGGCATCGCCCAGGCGCTGGCGCAGGCCGGCGCCGACATCATGCTCAACGGCTTCGGCGACGCCGGCGAGATCGAACGCATCCGCGCCGAACTCGCCGCCGAGCACAAGGTCAAGGCCGTCTATGACGGCGCCGACATGAGCAAGCCCGACGCGATCGCCGCCATGGTCGCGAACGCGGCGAAGACGTTCGGCAAGGTCGACATCGTCGTCAACAATGCCGGCATCCAGTTCGTGGCGCCGATCGACGAGTTCCCGGTGGCGCGCTGGGATGCCATCATCGCCATCAACCTGTCGTCGGCCTTCCATACCACCCGCGCCGCGCTGCCGGGCATGAAGCAGCGCAAGTGGGGACGCATCATCAACATCGCGTCGGCCCACGGCCTCATCGCCTCGCCGTTCAAATCCGCCTATGTCGCGGCCAAGCACGGCATGGTCGGCTTCACCAAGGTGACCGCGCTCGAGGGCGCCGAGCTCGGCATCACCTGCAATGCGATCTGCCCCGGCTATGTCTGGACGCCGCTCGTGGAGGGCCAGCTCGACGGCCAGGCCAAGGCGCACAACATGACGCGCGAGCAGGTCATCCATGACGTGCTTCTGGCGGAGCAGCCGAACAAGCGCTTCGCCACGGTCGAGGAGATGGGCGCGCTCGCGGCGTTCCTTTGCAGCGACGGCGCTGCCTCCATCACCGGAGCCGCGCTGCCGGTCGATGGCGGCTGGACCGCCCACTAACAGCCAAGAACCAGTCGGGGAGACTGCCATGGACGACATGTCGGAACACGAGCCCATCGCCAAGAGGGCGCCGGGCGCGAAGGCGTCGCGTCAGGCAGCAAGCCCCGCCCCGGTCAAGGTGGTGAATCTCGCGCTCCAGGGCGGCGGCGCGCACGGCGCCTTCACCTGGGGCGTGCTCGACCGCCTGCTCGAAGAACCCGGCATCGCCTTCGAGGGGATCAGCGCGACCAGTGCCGGCGCGATGAATGCCGCGGTACTCGCCTATGGACTGACGATCGGCGGCCGCGAGGGCGCGCGCAAGGCGCTCACCGCCTATTGGCGGCGCATCAGCCACGCCGCGACGATGAGTCCGCTGCAGCCGAGCCTGATGGACCGGCTGACGCACGACCATTCGCTGCGCTGGTCGCCGGCGTTCCAGTTCTTCGACATCATGACGCGGCTGATGTCGCCCTACGAATTCAACCCGATGAATCTGAACCCGTTGCGCGACGTGCTCGACCAGTCGGTCGATTTCGAGGCGCTGAAGCGGCCCGACTGCCCGGTCAAGCTGTTCTTGTCCGCCACCAATGTCCGCACCGGCAAGGTCAAGATTTTCGAGCACCACGAGCTGAGCGCGTCGGCGGTTCTCGCCTCGGCCTGCCTTCCTTTCATGTTCCAGGCGGTGGAGATCGACGGCGAAGCCTATTGGGACGGCGGCTACATGGGCAATCCGGCGCTCTATCCGCTGATCTATTCGTGCAAGAGCGCCGACATCGTCATCGTCCACATCAATCCATTGAACCGCACCGAGGTGCCGCGCACCGCCGCCGACATCCTCAACCGCATCAACGAGATCAGCTTCAACTCGTCGCTCATGCGCGAGATGCGGGCGATCAGCTTCGTCACCCGACTCATCGCCGAAAAGCACATCGACGACGCGGAGCTGAAGCACGTCTTGATCCACGGCATCGCCGACGATCAGCTCATGACCGGGCTCGGCGTCGCGAGCAAGCTCAACGCCGACTGGGAATTCATCACGCATCTCCGCGACGTCGGGCGGGCCCGCGCCGAGACCTGGCTGGCCGGGAATTTCGCCCGGCTGGGCGTCGAATCGACCGTGGACATCCACACCAAATTCCTCTGAGTGCGCCCGTGTCGCTGCCGGGCGCGACGCGCGTGCGGCCATGGAGCTGGTTGATTTCCTTGTGACGCGCGGCCGCCTCGACGCGGTGCATCGCGAGCGCGTGCTGGCGCTCCGCCGCGAGCGCGGCGAGAGCGAGAGCGTGATCATCACCCGGCTCGGCATGATGAGCGAGCGCGAGATGGCCGAATGCCTCGCGGCGTTTCTCGACGTCCCGCTCGCCGCGCCAGGCGACTACCCCGCGTCGCCGCTGTTCGCGGCGGCGCTGCGGCCCGATTTCCTCGCCCGCGCCCGCGCCGTGCCGCTCCAGGACACGCCCCAGGGATTGGCGCTGGCGATGGCCGATCCGACCGACGACTATACCATCAAGGCGGTGCGAATCGCCGCCGGCCGTCCGGTCCTGCCCTGGGCGGCGGTGCCGAGCGAGCTCGCCCGCGCGCTCGAGCGTCTCTACGGCAGCGGCGAGGCTATGGCGGCGGCGCGCGCCGCCGCCGCCGCCGCGCCCGACGACGTGCGGCGCCTTGCCGATTCGGCGAGCGAGGAGCCGGTCATCCGCTATGTCAACCGGCTCATCGCCCACGCCGCGGCGACGCGCGCCTCCGACATCCACATCGAGGCCAATCCCGACCGCGTGATGCAGCGGCTGCGCATCGACGGCACGCTGCGCGACATCGAGCCGCCGCCGGCCGGCCTCTACGACAACATCGTCAGCCGCATCAAGGTGATGGCAGGGCTCAACATCGCCGAGCGCCGGCTGCCGCAGGACGGGCGCTTCCGCATGGTGGTCGAGGGCCGCGAGATCGACCTGCGCGTCTCGATCGTGCCGACGCTGCACGGTGAGAGCGTGGTGATGCGGCTGCTCGACCGCGAGCGCGCGCCACTCGATCTCCCGGCGCTCGGGTTCGGCGCCGCGCAGCGCCACGCCTTCGAGGCGCTGCTGGCGCTGCCGAGCGGCATGCTGCTCGTCACCGGCCCGACCGGCAGCGGCAAGACCTCGACGCTCTATGCCGCGCTGTCGCTGCTCAATACGCGCGAGCGCAAGATTCTCACGGTCGAGGATCCGGTCGAATACCAGCTTCCCGGCGCCAACCAGATCCCGGTGCGGCCGGCGATCGGGCTCAGTTTCGCCAATCTCCTGCGCTCGCTGCTGCGCCAGGACCCGGACATTCTTCTCGTCGGCGAGATTCGCGACCTCGAGACGGCGCGGATCGCGGCGCAGGCGAGCCTCACCGGCCATCTGCTGCTGTCGACGCTCCACACCAACGACGCCGTCAGCGCGATCGTCCGCCTGCTCGACATGGGGCTCGAGGATTATCTCCTGGCCTCGGTCCTGCGCGGCGTCGTGGCGCAGCGCCTGGTGCGCTGTCTCTGCCGCCGCTGCCGCGAGGCTTACGCGCCGCCGCCGGCGCTCGTCGAGCGGTTCGGCCTCGCGCCGTCCGGCGATGGCGCGATGCGGCTCTACCGCGCCAAAGGCTGCGACGCGTGCGGCGGCACCGGCTATCACGGCCGCACCGCGATCGCCGAGCTGCTGGTGGTGGACGAGCGGTTCCAGCCGTTGATTCTCGGGCGCGCCGATGCAAGGGCGCTGCACGAGGCGGCGCGCGCCGCCGGATTCGTCGATCTGCGCCGCGACGGGCTCGCGAAGGCGAGCGCCGGCGTCACCTCGCTCGAAGAGGTGCTGCGCGTGACTGGAGCCTCCTGACATGCCACGGTTCCGCTATCGCGCGCTGCGCCCGGTCGGCGGCGAGATCGAGGGCGAACTGGTCGCCGACGACGCCGGCGCGGCGGCGAGCCATCTCCAATCCGCCGGCAGCTTTCCGATCGAGATCGCGCCAATTTCCGGCGTGGCCGCCCGCGCCCGCGGCAACCGCCGTCGGCGGCGACTGCCGCAGCGCGAGCTCATCCTCTTCACGCGCCAGCTTGCCGCGCTGCTCGCTGCCGGCGTCGCGCTCGACCGTGCGCTGCACCTGGTCGCGGGCGAGCATGGCCGTTCGCGCCGCGCGCTCCTGGCCGAGGCGCTGCGCGCGGCGGTCCATCGCGGCGAGAGCCTGTCGCGCGCCGCGGTCGAGCACAACGCCTTCATCCCCGCGCATGCCATGGTGATCGCCGCCGGCGAGGCGCGCGGCGACCTCGCCGGGGCGCTGGAACGGCTCGCCGCCGTGCTCGAGCGCAACCGCACGATCCGCCAGTCGCTGATCGGCGCGCTCATCTATCCGGCGAGCGTGCTGGTCGTCGCCTGCCTGTCGGTTTCGTTCCTGCTCGGCTTCGTCGTGCCGCGCTTCGCGACCCTGCTCGAAGGGTTCCGCCGCGAGCCGCCGCTCCTGATGCAGGGTCTGCTCGATGTGTCGTACCTGGTTCACGACTACGGCGCGCTGGCGGCGGCGGTCGTCTTTGCGCTCGCCGCGCTCTACGTCTTCAAGCGGCGGGATGCGGCGTTCCGCATCGCCGTCGATCGCCGCCTTCTGGCGCTGCCGGCGGTCGGAACGCTGGTGCGGAAAATCGAGACCGAGCGCCTCGCCTTTCTCCTCGGCACCATGATAGCGGCGGGAGTGGCAGTGCCGGCCGCAGTGGCAGCCGCGCGCGCGGCGGCGACGAACGCAGCGCTGCGCGAGGGGCTTGGCGAAGCCGAGCGCGCGATCGAGCGCGGCGACGGCGTGGCCCAGGCGCTCGCCGCGCCGCGCCTCCTGCCCGTTCTCACGCTCGAATTGGTGCGGGTCGGCGAGGAGACCGGCGATCTCGCGCCGATGCTGCTCAAGGCGAGCGACATGCTGCGCCAGGAGATCGAGGCCACGGCCAACGAATGGGTCGCCCTGGTGGCGCCGCTGAGCATCGTCGTGCTGGGACTCATCATCGGCGCCATCGCGCTCGCCATCTTCAGCACCGTGCTCGAGGTCTATGACGTTGCCACGTGACACGCGCCGCTTCGGCGGCGGATTCACGCTGCTCGAACTACTGATCGTGCTGGCGATCCTGAGCCTCGTCGTGGCGCTGGCCTTGCCGCTCTACAGCCGGCGCACCGGGGCCGCCACACTCGCCGGCGCGACGCAGGAGGTGCGCGCGGCGCTGGCGGCGGCCCGTTCCGCGGCGATCGCCGAGGACCGCGACATCGCCTTCAGCGGCGGCACCAACGGCTTCAGCGTCGACGGAGCGCGGCATCAATTCCCGCCGGCGGCGGCGCTGTCGGTCGAGGTGCGCGGCGGCACGCGGATTTCCTTCTTCCCCTCGGGCGGCGCCTCGGGCGGAAGCGTCATCCTGCGCAGCCCCGTCGCGCGGCGCGAGATCGAGATCGAGGCATTGACCGGCCGTGCCATCCTCCTTCGGTGATCGCCCCGCGGCGGGATTTTCGCTGATCGAGGTTCTGTTCGCGCTCGCCGTGGTCGGGATCGCGCTCGGCACCGCGGCGAGCGTGTTCGGCAACGGCGTACTCGGCTATGCGGTGTCACGCGATGTCGATACCGCGCTGGCCGTGGCGCAGGAGCAGATCGCCGCCGCCGGTGTCACCGCGCCGCTGCAGCCGGGCACGACCGAGGGCGTCTTCGCCGGCCGCTTCGCCTGGCATCTTGCGGTCGCGCGCTTCGACGACCGCGCCGCGCCCGCGCCGCCGGCTCCGTTCGGGCTCTATCGCATCGACGCGAGCGTGACGTGGCGCGAGGGGCCGCGCCAGCGCGAGATCGCGCTCTCGACGCTGCGGCTGGTCGAGGCGCCGCCATGAGCCGCGGCGCGCGCCGGCCAGGCTTCACGCTGGTCGAGGTGCTGATCGCGCTCGCGCTCACCGGCATCGTCGCGTTGCTCATGCTCGAGGGCATGCGCTTTGCGACGGTGGGGCTGGAGCGCGCATCGGACCGCGCCGACCGGCTGGAGGCGCGCCGCAGCCTCGACGCGCTGTTGCGGCGCGAGCTTGGCGCCACCTTCGTCGCGCCGCTCCTGCCCAATGCGCCGGCGCTGGTCGGCGGGGCGCAGAGCCTGCGCTTCCTCACCCTCGCCGAAGATGGCGGGGTCGGGCTCTATCGCGTCAGGCTCGCCGTGGAGACGCGCGGCGGCGACCGGGCGCTGGTGCTGACGCGCCGGCGCGTCGGCGGAGTGCCGGCGCTCGCTACGACGCGCGCGGTGCTGGTGCCGCGGCTCCGGGCGCTGCGGCTCGCCTATTTCGGCCGCATCACGCCCGGCGCCACGCCGCACTGGTACCACGGCTGGAACGGGCCGCTCTATCCGCCGACGCTCGTCCGCATCGACATCGACAGCGGCGACGGCACCGCGCAGCCGCCGCTCGTCATCCGGCTATGGGCGGCGCCGGGCTGAGATGCGCAATCCGCCAATCGACATCGGCGCCGATCGCGAGCGCGGCTCGGTCACCATCCTCGTGCTGTGGGGCGTGGCGATCCTGTTCGTGCTGCTGGCCGCGACCGGGTTCACCACCCGGACCGAAATCCTGGTGGCGCGGAACGCGGTCGCGGCGATGCGCGTGCGCGAGGCCGCGGACGGCGGCACGCAGCTCGGCCTGGCGCGGCTGCTCGCGCGGCGCGCCGCCGGAACCGTGATCTTCGACGGCCATAGCGAGAACTGGCAGGACGGGCCGGTGACCGTGGCGATCGCGATCGAAGACGAGGCCGGCAAGATCGACCTGAACCAGGCGCCGCTCGAACTGCTCGCCGGCCTGTTCGAAGCGGTCGGGCGGCCGGAAGCGGACGCGCTGCTGCTCGCCTGCCGCATCGCGCTCCGCCGCGGCAGCCCGGCGCCGTCATGTCCGCAGCCGGACGACGCGGATCGGGCCCCGGTTCATCCGGCGCTCTTCACCGCGCCCGAGGAGCTGGCCGGGCTGCCGGGGATGAACGACCGCCTCTATCACGCGGTCGCCGACAGCATCACTGTCGCAACCGGCGCCGCGGCGATCGATCCCGAGGTCGCGCCGCGGACGGTGCTGCTTGCGCTGCCCGGCGCCACGCCGGACATGGTCGACGCCTACCTCGCAGCGCGACGCACGCAGCGCGAGATGGCGCCCGAGGACAGCGATTTCGAGACGCTGCCGGGCTATCCCTATCTGGTGGTGAGTCCGGATCGGGACTTCACTGTGAGCGCGGTGGCGACGGCGCCCGACGGCGCGCGGTTCCGGGCCGATCTGCAAATTCGCCTCACCGGCCAGCCGAGCCGCCCCTACGAGGTCATGGCGTGGCGGACGCCGCCGCTGCGCCCGGCGCGGCGCTAGACCAAGCGGCCGGGAGCGATGCAAGCTGTAGCGTCATCTGATATGGTGCGCGGCGATCGCCGAAGAGAGCCCGCCCCATGACCGTCGCCGCCGACGACGAGCCGAAAGCCGCGGGCGTGCGCCCCGTGGTGGAGCGCGCGCTGCGGTGGTGGCTCGGCGAATTGCGCGGACTCTACGGCGACGTGGTGCGGCGTCTCGACGGCGGCCGGAACGCGGTCGTCGTCGAGGTCGGCGAGCGCTATTGGATGGTGCGGCGCCGCCGCACGGTGCTCGGGCAGATCGACCGCGCCACCGCCGATGCGGCCCAGCGGCGGCACATGCTGCAACATCTCGCCGACGCCCGCATGCGGCCCGGCGCGGTCGTGATCGAGATTCCGCCCGAGCGCCTGCTCGCCAAGCGCATCAGGCTGCCGGCGCCAGCGCAGCGCGAGATCGCGCGCGTGGTTCATTTCGAGATCGCGCGCCACTTTCCCTTTCCCGCCGAGCGCGTCCATTTCCGCCATCGCGTCACCGGCCGCGACGGCAGCTCGATCGAGGTCGAGATCATCGCCGTGCCGCGCGAGATCGTGGCCGAGATCTGCGACGAGCTCGGCGGCGCGGGGCTGCGCGTCGGGGACGTGGTCGTCGCGGGCGCCGATGGTACGGCGCCGCTGCGCCTCCCGGTCGCGGC
Organism: Allostellaceae bacterium; assembly: GCA_035532935.1. Classification (GTDB taxonomy): domain Bacteria; phylum Pseudomonadota; class Alphaproteobacteria; order ATCC43930; family CGMCC-115725; genus DATJLY01. The sequence continues at coordinate 116,737 of DATKQE010000085.1, read as the reverse complement.
ATCGGCGCAAGCGCCGGTGCTCACGCGCGGCCAAAGCTGGCTTCTGGCGCTGCTCGTCGTGCTCGGCGCGGCCGCCCTGGCGTCGCCGATCGTCCACGACCGCATGCGGCTCGCCGCGATCATGCGCGAGAGCGCGGCGCTGCGCCCCCGCGTGGAGGTCCTGCTTACGGCACGCGCGCAACAGCGCCGCGCGGCCGATCGCGTCGCGGGTCCGTTGCGGCTCAAGGCGGCGCGGCCGCCGCTCGTCGCCGTGCTCGACCGGCTTACTCGGGCGATCCCGGACGGATCGTGGCTGGTGTCGCTCGGCGTGACCGGGCACGAGGTCGTCATGAGCGGGCTCTCGCCATCGGCCGCGACGGTGGCGCTCGCGCTCGAGCACAGCCGCGACTTCGCCAACGTGGTCTTCCGCACGCCGATCCTGCGCGATCCCGCCACCGGCCTCGAGCATTTCGAGATTGCGGCCGCCATCGTCGAGGCGAAGCCGTGACGCGCGCGCGCGCCGCGGCGCTTCTCATCCTGCTGGCGCTGCTCGCCGGGCTGTGGGTCGGCCCGGTCGCGGCCTATCGCGGTCTCGTCGATGGCGGCGCCCGGCGGCTCGCGGCGGCCGAGCAGAAGCTGTCGCGCTATCGTGCGCTGCTGCACGCGCCGCACCCGACGGCGATGCCGATCGATGCGACGGCGGCGCTCTTTCCGGCGAATTCCGCCGCCCAGGCGGACGCGCTGCTGCAGCAGGCGCTGAAGACCGCGGCGGCGGCGGCGCAGGTCGAGATCGAAGGGCTTCAGGTATTGCAGCCCGAGGCGGTCGACGGCGCCACCCGGATCGGCATCCGTCTCAAGGGACGGGCCGACATCGCCGCGCTCGACCATCTGCTCTATGCCATCGAGGCGTCGCCCCGCCTGCTCTATCCCGACAATCTCCAGATCGAGACGCGGATGACGGGGCCGGCAGCGGCGGCCGGACCGCTCGAATTCCAGGTGGACGTGTCGGGGTTCAAGCCCGGTCCGCGGACATGACGGCCGCGATGCGCGCGCCGCGCCCGCTCACCCTCGTTCTTGTCGCCGCAAATGTGGTCGTCGCCGCGCTGGCGCTGCGGCCGCTGCTGCCGCCGGCGACGCGCGCGGGAGATCGTCCCGCCGCGTTCGGGACCGGCGGCACGGAACCCGCTCCGGTCCGGCTCGCCGCATTCGCCGATTACGCCGCGACCGTGAATCGGCCGCTGTTCTCGCCGTCGCGCCGGCCGCCGCCGCGTGGCGCGGCGAGCACCCTTGGCGGTATCGGCGGCCGCTACCGGCTGGTCGGCGTTGTCATCGCCGGCACGACGCGGCACGCCCTCATCGTCGAGACCGCGACCGGCCACAGCTTCGAGCTGGGCGAGGGTCAGGCGATCGCAGGCCGGGTAGTGAAGCGCATCACGTCGAACAGCGTCGTTCTTACCTCGCCCGCCGGCGACACGACGCTGACGCTCGACCGCGCCGCCGCGCCGCCCGCCGCCACGCGGTAGCGCTCAGCGGCGCGCGGGCTCGGCCGCGGCGGTCTTGCGGCCGCGGACGAAGTTCTTCATGTCGAGGCCGTCGGTCACGGTATAGAGCTTGCCGTCGGGTCCGATATAGAATTTCCGCATCTCGGCGAGCGTGAACGGGCGCGAGCCGATACGCCCGAAGACGGCGATCTGATTCCCCGTCTCGTCGACGCCGCGATCGCGCTCGAGCCCGCGCGACAGCGCCAGCGCCGGCGACGCGGTCGGATACCAGGCGATCAGCTCGGGCTTCGGGTCGGGCGAGAAGCCGTAGAAATTCGGCTGCGTGTCGGGCGCCGTGATCTGGATCACCTTCAACCCGTTGACGCCGTCGGCGACATAGGCGAAGTCCGAGGCGTTGGTTGCGCCGATCACCACGTCGCGGGCGTCGTCGAGCTTCCCGCCGGCCGTGTATTGCATATAGAGATGCGGATGCTCCGGCCGCTCCACGTCGATGATGGCAAGCCCGTCCTTGCCGTCGGCGACATAGGCGTAGGTGCGCGCGACGAACACGCGGTTGGCGTGCCGGAGCGGCATGTGCGCGCCCTTGACCACGACCGGATGCGCCGGATCGGTGATGTCGACGACATCGAGCCCGTCTGCGGCGGCGACGAAGAGATAGCGGAATTGCACCGCCGTCCCGCGCGCGCCCTTGATCGGGATCACTGCCATGACCTTGGGATGGAGCGGGTCATTCATGTCGAGCTCGACCACGCCCGCATCGGCGCTGACATAGAAATGCGTCCCGGCGATGGTCAGATAGCGCGCGCCCTTGAGGATGTCGTCCTTGTTCCAGGTGAGCGCGCGGGTGAGGAAGTTGTTGCGCGGCTCGCCGTCCTGCAGCGTGTCGACATTGGTGAGAATCAGCCCTTCCTTCGCATCGGTGATGTAGGCGTAGTTGTAAATCGGATGTATCACCTGCTCTTCGTTGTCCTGTCGCATCACCTTGGCGAAATCGACATTGGGCAGCAGCGTCTCGTTCTTGCCGGCATTGCGCAGCGGGTTGATCGGCTGGTTCGTCGGCAGGGCGACGCAGGTAGCGTCCTTCGAGGCGATGTGCGTGTCCTGGCCCAGCGGCGACACCGGCGCCGTGATGATGCGCTCGGACACGTCCTTGTTGGCGATGCTGGCGACGTCATAGACGCGCATGCCGCGCGTGCCCTCGGAGACGTAGAGATACTCGCCGCGGAGCTGGATGCACTGCGCGTCGTTGGAGTCGTGGCCATGGGCGACCTTGAGCCTGCGGCCGTTCGCGAGATGGGCCTTGTAGTCGTCGGGATAGGCGTATTTCTGCAGATAGCTGCCGATCACCGCCTGGGGCTCGTCCCATTCGGTGACGCGCACCGCCTGGATGTCGTGCGCCTCGCCGACCCAGGCGTTGTAGCCGACGAAATTGACGAAATTGGTTCCCAAGAGCAGGAGCTGCGCCATGATGGCATTGTTGTCGTTCGCGGCCGAGACGTGGCAGTCGGTGCAGGTCTTGGTTTCGGTCTTGCGCTCGGTGTGGGGGTAATGCGCCGAGAAGGCCTGGCTCGAGAAGCCCGCCGAGGACACGGGCGGCTGCTGCACATAAATATGGTCACGATTGATGTTGGTCGATGACAGCACCAGCGCCGAGCGCGAGGCGACCGGCATGATCTCGTGATTCTTGAGCGTGCCGCCGATGCCGAGCTGGAACATGTCGTCGCGCGCGACCTGGGGATTGTAGGTCGCGTAGTTGCGGGTGACGCCGCCCTCGAAATGATGGCGCGCCGTCATCCAGTTCGCCTGGATCGGCAGGTGGCAGCCGGCGCAGCTCGTGGTCCACGAAGTATGGCAGGTGAAGCACGCCATCTTGTCGTTGGGATGGGCGAGCTTGGATTCCGGTATCCCCGGGCCCCACTTCATCGAGGCATCGTTCGACATGAGCTTGGCGCGGGCGGCGACCGGATCGTATTCCGGGCTCGCGGGATTGACCGTGTCCTTGACGAGCGTCACCTGCCATTCGAGGTTGGGATAGACCGCCGAGCGCTGATAGAGCTTGCCGTTGCGCCACTCGAAGCGCTTGCGGCCGTCGCTCGTGCGCAACAGCGACAGATCGGTGCCGCCGGGCGGCGCGGCGGGGCCGCTGGTGCGCAGGTTGGGATAGGACGAGATGGTGCCGTGGCAGTCGACGCAGCCAATCTCGATCGCGCCCTGCACCTCGCCGTAGATGTGGCCGCTGCCGTGGTTGTCCTGCGCGAAATGGCAATCGACGCATTGCATGCCGAAATCGGCGTGGATCGATTCGAGATGTACCGCCTTCTCGAACTTCTCGGGGTCGTTGTTCGAGATGATGTTGTTGTCGTCGTCGAGCAGGTTGCCCTTGCGGTCGCGCTTGAACACGGCGCGGAAGTTCCAGCCATGGCCGTGATAGTCGGCGAACTGGGTGTCCTTGATCTTGGGATTGAGCGTGCTGACCTGGGCGCTGAACTTGGGGTCGCCCCAGTTGCCCTTGGGCGCAGCGCCTTCGGGATTGCGCCTGTTGATGGCGCGGATCTGGGCGGCAGTCGGATATTTCTGCTTCTTGGGCCACATCTGCGGCGCCGCCGTCTCGTAATCCCACATCGTGTAGCCGAGATAGGTGTTCATGAAGAGGTTCGGCTGGTGCATGTGGCAGATCATGCACTGCTCGGTCGGGATCGCGTCGGTCATGACGTGGCGCAGCGGATGCACCGGCTGGTTTTTGGGGATGGTCGGATCGACGCTGACGCTGGTGCCGCCGCTGCCGTACTTGGCGTAGGGGCCGGACGCCTCGATGTCGCGATCGTTGGCATAGACGACATGGCACGAGGCGCAGCCGGAATCGCGATAATCGCCGGGATTGTCGTTGGTGCCGATGAACCAGGTGAAGGGGTCGTTGAGCCGGGTCTTGGTGATGTTGAGCACCGGGATCGACACGCGCAGCCCGGTGCCGGGGCCGCGATTGGACTGGCGGATGTCGGGCCGGCCCGGTTCCTCGAGGTCCTCGATGTCGCCGGACGAATCGGGGTTCCCGATGTCCGGGAACTGCGTGCCGATGTTGATGCCGCCGCGCTCGAACACGCGGAAGACGTCGCCGGGCGGCGTCACCTCCCAGGCCGGCAGCGGGTAGATCTCGGGGATGATGCCATGCTCGCGCGTCATTTCGGGCGTCACCTTGGTCGGCGCGAGCTCGATCGCCGGCTTGCCGTCGCGCGTATAGGCCTCGCCCAGGATCGAGTGCTTGAACGGCACGATGCCGTTGTTGTACGAGGCGGCCGCCCAGAAATGCGCCGCGGTCGCCATCAGGCTGCGTTCCGCCGCCTGAATAATGGCCAGATGGCAGGCGCCGCAGGCCTCGCGCGCGACGCGATAATCGCTCGGATTGACGAAGCGGATGAACGCCGGCGCCTCGCGGTTGAGGAGCGTGTAGCTATCCACGGGCTTGGAGCTCGAGGGCCAGTTCCAGGCCTTGGGATGGCGCGGCTGGACATGCGCCTCCTGCTCGAGGCGGTCGTATTCCGCGCTCCCCTTGGGCGTGATGCTGGCGCGCATCACGCCGGGATTGCCGCCGTGGCAGTCGGCGCAGCCGAGATTGATGCCGACGCTCGTGTGCATGGTCGGCGAATCGGTGACGGTGTGGCAGGTGACGCAGCCGGCGCTCTTGGCCGCGGCGGCGGCCGGCGTCTGCATCGCCGGTGCCGGCGGGTAGGGAGTATAGGCGCTGTCGCGCGGACTCTCGGCCGCGTCGGCATGCCACGGCATCGCCGCGACGGCGAGGATCGTGAGAAGAATCGAAGCTATGATCGCTCGCGGCAGCATGGGTCGATCAATATGTCAGCACGACATTGAAGAGAACAGAATAAAGAAAGTTGCCGCCCGACACCGGCGTCGAATCCCCGGTCCGATAGAGCGCCGTCAAGCCGTCGCCCGGCGCCAGCACCGAGCCGGACAGCCGCAACACGACGTTCTGGGTGTCGAGCGGGCGGTAGGTGAAGGCAACCGACATGTCATAGCCGATGGAATTGGGAATGTTCGACTGGTGGCGCAGGAACTCGAGCGTCGCGGTGTTGACGAAGCGCAGATAGTTCAGGTTCCCCGAGACGCGCAGCTCGGGAAGCACGTCGAAATCCGCGCCGACGCCGAGAAGCTCGAGGCCGGGATTGGTGAAGTTCGATTGGCCCTCGTCCTTGGAAGAGCGGAGATCGGCGAGGATGCCGTTGGGCTGTGTCAGCGAGACGCCGCCGCCGCCGATGAGGGGGATGCCCTGACGGATCCAATAGCTCGAATCCGCGCCGGCGAAGAGCGGGTTCTCGTCGATCGCGTCGAAGCCGGTGGCGCGCCCGCCCTGCGGATTGCCGTCGCCGCTCGCGTAGAGCATGGAGGCGCGGACGCGGAACCAGTCGAAATCGATGGACGGCTCGGCGGCGAAAAAGAACGCATCGATAAGTTGCGGGGTCTGGGTCGAGGTCGTGCTGAACTCGTTGGCGCTCTGATGGCCGAGAGCCCAATAGGTCGACAGCGTCAGATTGAAGCGGCCGAAATGCCCGTCGCCGTTATATCCCAGGTAATTGACGTCGTAGTTGTAGCCTTGGAAGTTCCCCGCCGGCAGCGGCCGCACCAGGAAACCGTTGCTGTTGTAATAGACCTCGCCGCCCTCGTGATTGTCGTTGCGCACATAGGTGATCTGCGAGGTGAAGCCCGAGACCGGCAGGTCCTGGCGATAGAGATTGGCGATGAAGACGTCGTCTTTGCGGAGCTGCTTGCCGACGTCGTTGAGGCCGCTGTTGGTGTCCTTCTCCAGGCGGCGGAAATAGGCGAGATTGTACTGCCAGCGATTGTTGTCGCGATTGCCGAACAAGCGCACGCCGAGTTGGCTGTCCTGAAACAGGAAGCCGCGAAAATCGGTCGAGAACGGCTGAATGCCGACGCGGATCGAATCGAAATCGTAGCGCTCATCGACATTGCGGAGGTGATAGTCGACGAAGGCCTGCTGCAGCGCCGGGAACGAATCGTCGCGCGTCGTTCCCCTGGCCGGATTGACGTTGACGACGCCCAGCTCCTCCACGTCCGTGTGATTGAAGTTGAAGACCGGCGTGATATTGAATTCGAAATCGGGCGGCTTGAAGGTGGTATCGCCCTTGATCAGCGAGAGGCTGAGGATGCCGGTCTGGCTCACCAGCGTGCGCCCGTACTGGCCGAACACCGAGTTCGAGCCGGGACGAGCGCCTTGCTGGGGCGCCACCGGCGTCGGCACGCGCGCAGGCTCATAGACCGTGTCGCTGATCGCGCCCAGCTCGAAGAACCAGTCATTGCCGAAAATCGGCTTGTCGCCCTTCAGCGTATTGGTGTTGTAGGGATCGAACAGGTTTTCCTTGCGCCCGAGCGCGTCGAGCAGGCGCCAGCGATCGGGGACGGGGATGAAATCGTCGGTGGGCGATAGCTGCGGCGGCGGGACGGCGTTGGGATTGCCAAGCTCGGGCGGCGGCGGCACCGGCGGCGGCTGGCCGGGAATGCGCCGCTCCTCGTCCGGCGCCGACGGATCGCCGGCGCCCTGCATCGGCGCCATCTGCGCCGTTGCCGGCGGCGTCCCCATCGCCGCCAGCGCCACGGCCAGCGCGCAGCATCGCCCGATGGCCGCGCCGCGCGCGAAGGCTGCGGTGCGCGCGCTCAGTCGCATGGCGCCTGCTCGCGCGACTCGAGGAACGGCGCGGGCGGACAGGTGACGTAAAGCGGCGTGAACGGCTGCGAGCCCACCTGCGGCGTAAGCGATATTCGTGCCGGGTTGTCAGCGCGGATGGCGGCCGGCGCGTTGCCGAGACTTCCCGCCCCCAGCGCGCCCACGCTCGCGTCGCCCTGGAGGCCGAGATAGGCGATGAGCGCGTCCTGCTGGACGCCGTCGCCCGACACGCCGATGCCGCCGACCAGGACACCGTTGCGATAGATCGGATAGCCGCCGGAGAAAATCTGGAGCCCGTTGGCGAGCTGCGTCTTGCCCTTGGAATTCGCCGGCAGGCCGACAGTGCCGCCACAGCCCGACGCGGGCGCCGCGCCGCCGCCCAGGATCGTGACGAGGTCGGCCTTGATGAGATCGACCTGAAGCCCGGTCGAGAAGATGCTCCACGAGGCGATCGGCAGGCTGAGCGGCCCGTTGCCCTCGTCATCGTTGCCGTCCGGCAGGAACGGCCGCGCCAGCGCGCCGATCGAGAGCTCCGAAAACGCCGTGCCGCTGCTGAACAGGGTCGGCGCGTTGACGCTCACCGCGTTGGCGTAATAGGAGAATTTTCCGGTCGGGCTGCTCGGCGCTGCGGTGGCGAGGGCGTTGAGCTCGTTGAAGGCGCTCATCGCGTCGCCACGCGAGAAGAATACTGCCGAGCGCGCCTTCTGCAGCGACACGTCGGCACCGAAGACCGGAGCATCGGGCGTGCGCGCCATCGCCAGCACGTTGCCGTCGAGGTCGACCACGCTGACCGTCACCTGCGCGTGCGTGCTGCTCGGGATGCGAATCCCGGCGCGGGCGGCCTCGGCCACGGTGAGCGCGCTCGCGATCAGTTCTTGCGCCTCGGCCGCGGTGATGGCGTTGACGCCGGCGGGCGACGTTCCGGCCGTCGGCGGGTAGCGGTTCGCCGCGGCGCCGGTGCCGAAGACATAGGCGTCGAGATTGGCCGGATATGAGGCCGCGCCGCCGAGCGTGGCGTCAGGGAAAATGCCGGCGGCCGGAGTGCCGTAGGTCAGCCCCGCCTGCGCCACCGCGCTGGTGAAGAAGCCCGGCACGCTGACAAGCGTCGGCGGCGTCACGGCGGCAACCCCCGGCTGATGCACCGTCGAAGGTCCGACATAATCGAGATTGGTGCCGTTGACCGCGATGTTTTGCGCCTGAATCTGCACCGGCGCATCGAATCCGACCGCCCCGGCCAGCGCAATCCCCTCGTCGTTGTTGTCGGTGAGGGTGAGGCTGGGATTGAGCGAATAGGAGGTCGTGCTCATCACCCCGATGCCGCCGACGAGCACACCGCCGACATAGAGCGGCAGACCGCCGGGATCGGCCGCCAGGCCGAGCGGCGAATGCTGCGGCCCCGCCGACGGCGCGCCGCCGGTCAGGCCCTGGCTGAAATCCGAGCACAGCAATTGGCTGAACTGCACGCCGAAGAGCGGGCCTGCGGGCAGCCCGTTGAAGCCGAGCGGGAAATGCGTCTGGATGATCTCGTTGGCCGTCCGGGTCGAGAACGCATTGCCGCCCGATGACAGGAACGCGCCGGTGATCGCCTTTGAAATGGCGGCGAGCGTGCTTGGGACCACGGTATTCTCGAGCCCAGTCGTGACCCCGGCGTTCGAGGTGATCGTGGCATTGGCGGGCGCGCCGGTCATTTGCGCCGCGGCCAGCACGTTGCCCAGGCGATCGACCACCACGATCGTCGCCGGCGCGCTCCTGATCGTCGCCTCGTTCGCCGCCTGCCGCAGGATGGTGTTGACCTGGCTCGCGCTGAGCGCCGTCGTCGTCTGGTCGGGAACGGCATAATTGTTGGCCGCGAGACCGCCGCCGCCGCCGCAATCGGACGGCGCGGCGCACAGCACCGAGAGCACTGCCATCACCGCCTTGAACGCCGGATGCGACAGCAACCGCCGGCGCGGCGGCGCGCTCTGGTCGCGGCTCCGCTCCCGCCGCGTCATTGCCCAGCGCTCGCGGTTTTCATGGGCCCAAGCTCCTGGCGGTGGAAGAGATGGCACGACGTGCAGGTCGATTGCGTCTTGACGACGGCGTGCTCGGACCCGTGGCAGGCGGTGCAGGTCGCGATCCCCGGCAGCAGAACGTCGCTGCTCCGTTCGGAATGGCGCGCGTCATGGCATTGCTCGCACGGGAGCGCGGCATGCTTGGCGTGATCGAACTGCGCTTCGGGCAGGAAGCGGGTGCGCAGGAAGACGGGCGCCACGGCAAAGTTCCCGCCGCTGCGGTCGACGACGTGGCAATAGGCGCAACCGCGCTTCGCGTCGAAGACGATGGACAGCGCGTCCTTGGCGCGCCGTGCCGCCCAGGCGAGGGCTTCGTGGCGCTCGTCCGCGGTCGGAGCCGGAAGCGGCGTTCCCACCGGGCGCCGCACCACCGCCGGGGCGTCGGGATCGAGCACGCCGCCTTGCAGCGCCAGGTGCGCGTAGAAATCCTCGATCGCGGTCTTCACCCTCGCGACGTCGCCATGCGGCACTTCCCGCCACGGCAGATCGGCGTCGAATTTGAGGTCGTGGCAAGAGTGGCACTGGCCCTCGAAGGTGATCGGCTGAAACCCCTGCCCGCCCGGATCCGGCACATGGCAGTCGGCGCAGGTCATCACCTTGTGCCCCGCGGGCGTGAGAAAGCCGGTCGGGATGAGATGCGCCGCATGCGAGAAGACGAGGTTCGAGCGATCCACCGGCTTGGGATCGCCGCCGAGCAGCATGCGCGCGAAGCGCGGCTTGGCGGCATCGGCCACCACTGTCGCGCGGAACTGGGGATGGCCCGCGGGGAATCCCGGCACGTCCCGGACCCCGACCTTGGGTGCGGTCTCGGCGATCGTGGCATGGCAATCGACGCAGAGCGAATCCGCCCGAATCACCATGCCGCTGAGGCCGCGATGCTCCTCGTGGCAATCGGTGCAGTGCAGCGCGGTGACATCGTGGCCCAGTGGCCCGATCTCCGCGCCGGCGGCGATGTGATTGCCGATCCCGGCATGGCAGCCGAGACAGGCCTTATCGGGCACGCGGGCGAAGGCGCCTTGGTGGCAGGTCGCGCAATTCTGCGCGAAGAACCGGTGCGGGTTGGAGATGGTGCCGGCGTTCCACGACAGGCTGATGAAATTGATCGCGTTGACCGGCGGGACCGGTTTGCCCGTGGTCACGACATGGCCGACGGAATAAACCGCGACCGGAAGCGCAAGCCCGAAGATGGCGACCACGAGAAACAGCACCCACGCCCAGCGCCGCCGGCTCATGCCCGCCTCGGCGAGCCCGATGCGGCTTTCGCCGACGAGCCGTTCCAGCGCATCGCCCAAGGGCTGGATCAGTTCGACCGTGAGCGCCGTGTCCGCGCCCGCGGGCGGCGCGGTGATGACGACCTCGTAGGGACCGATGTGAATCCGGTCCCCGACGGATACCGTCGCGCCGGCGGTGCTCTCGCCGTTGACGCGCAGCGCCTGGTCGCCCGCCTGCTGAATGAACAGCCCGCCTTCGCGCTCGGCCAGCGTCGCCGCGTGCAGGCCGACGCGAATGTCGGGAAGCTGCACCTCGTTGTCGCTGCCGCGGCCGAAGCGGAGCAGCTCCGCGGTCACGGTCTGCGACTTGCGCATGACGGCGTCGGCACCGCGCCGGGTGAGGAAGGTCGCCTCAACCTGCATCGGCGCAGCTCCGATGGAATGACATGACGGTCACGACAGACTCACGGGCGAACGGACTCCGTCACCAATAGAAGAAGACCGAGAGGACATGGGCAAGGAGCGCCGCCAGCAGCGCGAAGGACAGCGGCACGTGGATATAGAGCCACAGATCCATCATCGCCTTGTAGCTCACATCGCGCCGGGCGCGCGTCAGGAGCTGCGCCTTCTCATCGAGCAGCATGCGCACCTGCCGGTACGCGGTCTGCGTCTCGGGCGGGCTGCGGGCGGCGATCGCGTCGACGCCGGCGAGCGCCGCCGCCGTAGTGCAGTTGGGATAGCGCGCCCGCAACTGCTGGACCATCGAACCGCCGATCTCGGTGTGCTCGATCGCCCGCGTCACCAGCCGCGCCGCGGCGTCGTCGAGCGCCATGGCGCCGGCGCGCAGCTCGTCGTTGAGCGCCGCCATCCGGCCAAGCATCTGCGGCATCGTCGTGTTGGCCCGGTTGCGCGTCATCAGCCGCGGATAATGGACATAGCAATAGATGCCGAACGCGCCGCTGGCGATGACGATGCACATCAGCGCATAGGCGAGGGTGTGGATGTTCCAGCCAAAATGAAAGCCGGTGTGGAGCGTGGCGATGACGAGGAGCGCGATGCCGAAATAGACATGCGCCGACAGCCACGCCTCGAGCTTGCCCTGGTTGCTCTGATAGCTGCGCTTGCGGTAGCCGAACCACATCAGCCACAGGATCAGAAGCGCGCCCGCCGTGCCGAGGACATAGCCGACCCAGGTGCCGCCGTAACGGCCGTTGATCGGCCGATAGCCGTAATAGAGAACGAGCGAGACCAACACCGCCGCCGCTGCGATCTTGAGATAGAAAAAGCGGCGGTACATCAGGAACGGCGTATGCCGGTCCTCCTCGTGCGCGAGGGGCGCCGGCGGCTCCTCGGCGGCGGCCGGGTGCGTGCGCATCACCGGGCGCTCCGGATGACCGAGATGAACTGCTCGGGATTGACGCGGATCGCGGCGCCGGTCGGGCAGGCCCGGACGCAGGCCGGGCCGCCGGCGATGCCCTTGCACATGTCGCACTTGACCGCGTGCTTGCTTCCCGTCCGCCGCGCGAGCCCCGCGGGCGACTTGTCCTCGCCCGGACCGCTTCCCGCGCCCAACAACAGCCAGCTCAACAGCCCCGGCTTCTTCGCCGGGACCGCCGCCATCTGGATCACGCCATAGGGACAGTTGCGCTCGCAATTGCCACAGCCGATGCACTTGTCGTCGATGAACACCTCGCCGTTGGGCGCGCGGTGAATGGCGTCGGCGGGACAGTCCTTCATGCAGTGCGGATGCTCGCAATGCCGGCACGAGGTCGGCACGTGCAGCGTATCGTAGGTCGGGCCGGCCTCGCGGTTGAGGCGGCTCACGCCGTGATGGGTCTCGGCGCAGGCCTTCTCGCAATTGTCGCAACGCACGCACAGCGCCTCGTCGATGAGCAGCACATCGGTCGCCTCGCCGAGCCCCTGGCGGATGAGGAACTCGATGATCCCGCCCTCGGTCGCGCCGTGCTCCATCCGGCGCTGCTCCATCATGCGGTGCTCGAGCCGGTCCTCGACCTCGCGGCGCAGCTCGGGGACGCGGTCGATGAGCGCGCGGAAGGCGGCGCTGTCGATCTTGATCGCCTCGGTCGCGACCGCGGCCTTGACCGTGGCGGAGCGCTTGGACTTGGTCAGCATCGCCATCTCGCCGACATAGTTGCCGGCGGGCAGATAGGCGAGCACCATGTCCTTGCCGGCGATGCGGCGCGACACCGTCACCGAGCCCGAGCGCACGAGATAGACGGGATCGTCCTCCGCCCCCTCGGCGATCAGCGTGTCGTTGGGCTTGAACTCCACGACCTGCGCCGTCCGCAGCACGTCGGCGAGCAGCGCGTCCTCGACGCCCGGCGCGAGGTAGGTCTTGATCTGGCGCACCACGGCGGCGCCGTCGATGACCCGCTTGATCTCCGGCACCGAGCGCACCAGGCGGACCATGATGTTGCGGTCGACCTCGAGCAGCAGCGACGGCGCGGTGGCGACCGTGGTCGCGGTGCGCCGGCGCCCGGAGATGAGCCCCATCTCGCCGAAGAACTGCCCGGGGCCGAGCCGCACCGTGGCGGCGGGATTGGCGGGATCGATCTGGATGCCGACCTCGCCGTCGAGGACCGAATAGAGCGAATTGGTGTAGTCGTTGCGCTGAAAGATCACGTCGCCCGGGTTGGGTTGATGGACCTCCGAATGGATGAGGAATTCGCGGATCTGCAGCGGCGTGAGCGAGGCGTAGAGCGGCAGGCGCTCGCGCACCGCGGTGACGAGCTCCGTCACCGTCATCCGCACCCCGGCGCGGTCGAGCTTGTCCTGGATCAGCGGCTCGTCGGCGGGCGCGATGCGGTTGCCGAGGATGTATTCGACGACCTCGTAGCCCTGGTTGAGGCAATGCTTGATCAGCGGATATCCCGCAAGCGCGCCGATGATGTAGAGACCCGGAATTTCCGATTCATAGGTCTCGGACACTTGCGGGAAGGCGGTCGGGCTGTCGCTCGGAAAGTGGATGCCGCAGGACTCGACGAATTTGCGCGGCGGCAGCGCGCCGATGCGGGCGATGATGCGGTCGCATTTGACGCGCGCCTCGCCGTCCGTGGTGTCGAGCACGAGAAACCCCGGCTCGACGCGTTTCGGCTCGGAATTGGAGAAGGCCGTGATCGCGCCCTTGTTGATCGCCCCCTGCATCAGCGCCGCGTTCGCGGGCTTCGCATAGGGAAAGTCGGCGACCCGGTTGACGATCGAGACGTTGTTGTTGAGCGAGAGCGCGAGCGCGTTCTCGATCCCGGCATCGCCGGTGCCGATGACGATGATCTCCTCGCCCTTGTACTCGTCGGGATCGTCGAGCTGATACTGCACGAACGGCAGCTCGGCGCCGGGGATGGCGAGCTTGCGCAGGTTGCCCTGAACCCCGATCGACAGCACGACGTGCTCGGCGGTGAACGTCTCGCCGCCGGCGAGTCCGATCTCGAAGGCGCCGCGCTCACCCTTGATGGTGGTGACCTCGGCGTTGAGGCGGAGATTGACCTGAGCGCCCTCGACGCCGCGCACCCAGGTCTCGATCACCTCCTCGCGCGGGCTTTCCTTGAAGCCGAGATCGCTGCGCAGCGGCAGGAATTCCGGCGTCGCCATGACGTGCTTGCGCTTCTGGTACTTGAAGATGGTGTCGTTGACGTGGGCGGTGCGTTCGATGAGGATGTGCTTCTGGCCATCCTTGGCCGCGCGCGCTGCGGCGCTCAGCCCTGCCGGCCCCGATCCGACAATGGCGATCGCATAATCAGCGGCCACTGCATCCCCCACACATCAAGCGAACGCGCCCTCACATTGCCGGCGCGCTCTTGTGCCCATGCAATACCATATCGGCGATTTTCACAACAGGCTCTGATTGAAGCGGGCCGCGAAAAACGCCGCGGCGGCGGAAGACGCGGCGTCCGAACCATCGCTTCAATCGATCCCGACCGCCGTCCCCAGCGCCGCGCCGATCGCGCCGCGAACGACGACATCGGCGCGCGCGTCGAGCGGGGTGGGATCGTGATTGACGATGGCGAGCGCGGCGCCGTTGTGCTTGGCGCGCTCGGGAAAGCCGGCGGCCGGGTAGACGACCAGCGACGAGCCGACCACGACGAAGACATCGGCCGCCAGCGTCGCCGCCTGCGCGCGCCGCATCGCCGCCTCCGGCATCGCCTGGCCGAACGAGACGGTCGCGGTTTTGACGAAGCCGCCGCAGCGCCCGCAGCGCGGCGCGGCGCCGGTGCGCTCGAAGGCGGGGCGCAGCGCGTCGATCTCGTATCGCTCGGCGCAGTCGAGGCAATGCGCATAGGTCGTATTGCCGTGCAGCTCGATCACCTGGTCCTCGGCCAGGCCCGAGGCTTGATGCAGGCCGTCGATGTTCTGCGTGATCACAGCGGCGATCCGGCCGCGCCGGACCAGTTCGGCGACCGCCCGATGGCCGCGATTGGGGCGGGCCGCGCGCATCACGGCGTCGCTGTCGAACCGCCGCCGCCAGGATTCGCGCCGCGCCGCCTCCGAGGCGAGAAAGCTCTGGAAATCAATGGGCGCCATGCGCGTCCACAGCCCGCCCGGGCTGCGAAAATCGGGAATGCCCGATTCCGTGCTGATCCCCGCACCGGTGAACACGACGCCGCGCCGCGCTGCCGCAAGCAGGTGCGCGAGCGCCGCGAACTCGCGATCGTCGGATGCGGCAGGCGTCAGGGTCATCGTCGCTCCGCGTTGCTCAGCCGGACACGGCTTCCACCCGGCTCGCCAGCCCCATGCTGCCGGCCGTGTTGGCGACCGCGGCAAGGCAGATCTGCGCCCGCTCGGGCAACAGCCAGACGGCAAACCGCGTCACATAGCGCCCGCCTTCGGCCTCGGGCAGCTTCTGCGCATCGAGTCGCACGATGTTGGCGCCATATTGCGCGAAAATCTCGGCGAGCCGGGCGATGAGGCCGAGCTGGTCGCCGCCCTCGATCGCGACACGATGGGTGATGCGCCCCATCGGTCCCGACACCGGATCGAACGGATAGGGCACGACCCGGATCGTGGCGCCCTCGAGCTCCGCCACCAGCGCGAGGCCGTCCTCGAGCGCCGCCGGCGACAGCGCCGCCGGCAACTCGCAGATCGCGGTGAACTCCGCGCCCTGGCCCAGCGCCGCGAAGGTGGTGTCGCGAAGATTGATCCCCTGCGCGAAGAGATGATCGGCGATCGCCGCGACGAGGCCGACCTGGTCCCGGCACAAGATCGACAGCAGCGCGACCGAAGCCATTGTTCCCGCTCCCGCCCGGCGCCTACGGCATGCCCGTTGCCATGGCCGCGTCCAGCTTCGCCTTGATCTCCTCCATTCGCGCCGTGGTGTATTCGTAGCCTTTGCCCATCGAGGCCTCGAGTCCCTTCCAATCGAGCAGTCCGATCGAACCGATATCCGGCTTCAGCAGGACATCGGGCCGGAACCGCGCCGAGCCATAGGTCGCGGCGGCGTTGATGGTCGCGACCCGCCACAGCACCTGGAAGATGGTGGGACCCGGCGGCGGGCGCCATAGGCCGAAGGCGCGCGACCGCGACTCCTTGTTCGCCGTGAACGGGGTATCGGAGTGGATGTCGACCGCGATCACCGGACCGCGCCCGATCTCGCGCATGACGTCGACGGGCATGTTGTTGATGACGCCGCCATCGACATAGACCTGTCCCTCGTCGATGAGCGGGGGCAGGACACCGGGAATCGAGATCGAGGCGCGGATCCAGGTCGTGAGCGGGCCGCGATTGTGGATGGCGGGCCCGGTGACGGTGAGGTTGGTGGAAAGGCAGAAGAAAGTCAGCGGCAAATCCTCGATGGCGGTGCCACCGAACCATTTCTCCAGCCACTGGCCCAGGCGGCGGCCGGCGAGCAGCGCCACGGTCGGGATGGTGAAATCGGTGAGCGGGCTGCGGCCGCTGAACGTGTCGCGATAGCAATGCACCATCTTGTCGCGCGGCCACTCGGCCGCGACCATCGCCGCCACGATCGAGCCGATGCTGGTGCCGCCGACGAGGTCGACCGGGATGCCGTGGTCGCGCAAGGCCCAGATCACGCCATAATGCGCGACGCCGCGCGCGCCGCCGCCGGCGAGCACGAGGCCGATGGCCTTGCCGGTCATGAGCCGCGCCAATCGTTCGACATCGGCATCGCCGCGGAGGTGATGGTGCATCTTGAAGTCGTAGAGCGTGAGCCAGTCCGCCGTGCCCTTGATGGTCGCGCCCGGCTCCCACAGCAGCGCGAGGTCCATCGGCCGGATCGCTTCGGGCGTGCTGTCGAAGCGCAGCGCGTCGAACGGCGACGCGGGCCGACCGCCGCGCGCGACGAGAAGCAGCGAATCCGCCTGGCGCAGGCAGATCTGCGTCCACGGCGTCGGGCCGGCCTCGGCCAGGTAGACGACGATGCTGTGCTCCGCCTCGAGCTCGCGGAACCAGTCGAGCGACCGGCCGGCCGCCAGCTCGCGCGTGACGCAGGCCACCCGGTTATGCACGCCGAGCGCCGCCGTCAACCGCTGCGCAAGGTCCTGACCGTCGATCGTGGGATCGTGGGGAATGATCGCCAGCGAGCGGTCGAAACGCTTTGGCGCCGGGTCGCTTTGCGCCGCGCGCAGACGGCTGATCAGGGTCTTGGTGATCGCCAGCAGCGCGCCCGGATGGCGCTCGGCAAAGGCATCCCAGTCGCGCTTGGCGATGGCGAGACATTCGGCGTCGCGCAGGCAGCGTACGGTCGCCGAGCGCGGCTCGCCGCTGATGAGCCCCATCTCGCCGACCACCTCGCCGGGCGGGATACGCCCGACGAAGCGTTCCTCGCCAGTGGCGGTGCGGATATAGACCCCGAGCGCGCCGCTCACGACGATGAACAATTCATCGGAAGGGTCGTTCTGGTGAATTAATGTCTTGCCGCCGAGCGCAGTGAACCAAGTAAAACTATCCGATATTTCTAACACTTCATCTTCGGAGAGGTAAGAAAACGGCGCCACTTTCGCTATCAGCGTGACCCATTGATTGTCGCCCGTTTCGCGAGGCATGGTTTTTATGCTCGATCCGCCGCACAATTTGGTTACGGATGGTCAACGTTATTGATGCCGCTCGTCGTTAACGATATCATATGTCGTCGCCTTGGCTCAAGCCGGGTTGCGTGCCGTCCGCGGCGTGCGGAGCGGCTGCAACGAGGTGCGGCAGAAATGCCGCAGATGGCGGGAAAGGCGCCCGCACGGCACCGGCATGGATGGCGCAGAATCGGGAATTAGCCAGCGATATCAAGGCTTGCAAGCAAAGCAATAATCGTTTGCGCGTCATTGACAGCAGCACGGTTCAGTGCAATTGTCGTTAACGGGGGTTCCACGTGATTGGGGGGTCTTTCCAAATTCTTCCAAGCCACGCCTCCAGCGGACTGAGCACAATAAGGGAGATTTCACCAATGGCGCGATTCTTGCCCATGTTGACGACCATCACCTCGGTGGCTGTCGTCGCGGTTGCGTTATCGACCCTGCCGGCGCGCGCGGCAGGGCCCTTCGACGGTAAATGGGTCATCGATGCTCCTCCATCGGGCGGCGCCATCGGTGCCGAAGGGCAGTACACGTGCCCGGCGCTGCGTCTTCCCTTCACGGTCAAAGACGGCCAGGTGATCGGCGACCTGCATCGGACTCCCGGGAACTCGATTGTGGCTGGCAAGTCCTCCAATTCTTCTCCGGTCACCGGGTCGGTATCGCCTGATGGCAGCGTGAGCGTCAGCTGGCAGAATTTCCACGTCACCGGCAAGCTGAGCGGTAGCTCGGGCGAAGTCGGCTGGGCCGGCGAGTGCGGCCCCCGCACCGCGACCGCGACGAAGGTTGGTGGCTGATCTGATGCCCCGGCCTTTGGCACGAGCAGGACGGGGCGCCTGCTCGTGCTGATGGGCGGTCTCGCCTCGTAATTCATCGCCAGCGTCGAACCCCTGTACGACCGCGCCCGCGACGGGCGCGGTCGTATGCGCATGCTCGACTCCGAGGGCTCCGCTCCGCTAAGCCTATGCGCCGCGGCGAGGGAGGACGTAGTTCATGCGCGAGAACAGGATCCGGACGATCTGGGCGGCGGGCGGCGCCGTCATCAACGGCTGGTGCGCCATTCCCAGCGGCTTCGCCGCCGAGCTGATGGCGCATATGGGCTGGGACTCGCTGACCATCGACACCCAGCACGGCCTCATCGATTACCAGGTGATGGTGTCGATGCTCCAGGCCATCTCGACCACGCCGGTGACGCCGATGGTGCGCGTGCCCTGGAACGACCCGGCGGCGATCATGAAGGCGCTCGATGCCGGCGCCTATGGCATCATCTGCCCGATGGTGAACAGCCGCGCCGAGTGCGAGCGCTTCGTCGGCGCGTGCCGCTATGCCCCGCGCGGCTATCGCAGCTCGGGGCCGACGCGCGCCGTGCTCTATGGCGGCGCCGATTACCCCGTCAAGGCCAATGACACCGTCCTCGCGCTGGCGATGATCGAGACGCGCGAGGCGCTCGGCAATCTCGACGCCATTCTTTCGACCCCCGAACTCGACGGGGTCTATATCGGCCCGTCGGACCTTTCGGTCTCGCTCGGCCTGGCGCACGGGCTCGACCGGAGCGAGGAGAATGTGGTGGCCGCGCTGCGCAGCGTGCTCGACGGCTGTCGCCGGCATCGCATCCGGGCCTGCATTCATACCGGCAGCACCGCCTATGCCAAGCGCATGATCGCCATGGGCTTCGACTCGGTAACCGTGCTCGGCGATTCGCGTCTGCTCACGCTCGCGGGGAACCAGGCGGTGAAGGAGATGCGTGCCGGCACGGCCGCGCCCGAGGCGGCGAACAAGTCCGCCTCGCCCTATTGAGCGCGCGAGATGGTCATGGCGGCACGGCGAATCGACGTCCACCTGCACTTCATCCCGTCCTTCTACCGCGACGCAGTCTATGAGGCGGGGACCGGCCCGGCCCTCGGCCGTTACCCCGACTGGTCGCCCGAGCTTGCCCTCGAACTGATGGACCGCAGCGAGATCGAGACCGCGATCACCTCGCTCGCTCAGCCCGGCGTGCAGTTCGTGACGGGCGAGGCGGCGCGGCGTCTTGCCCGGCGCTGCAACGAGTACGCGGCCGAGCTCAATCAGCGCTGGCCGCGGCGCTTCGGCGCCTTCGCGCTGGTGCCGATGCACGACCGCGATCACGCCATCGCCGAGATCGATCATGCCTATGACGCGCTGTGCTTCGCCGGCGTCTGCCTGTTCGCGAGCTATGGCGAGAAGTTCCTCGGCGACCCGCATTTCGACCCGGTGCTCGCGGCGCTCGACCGGCGCGGCGCCGTGGTGTTCGTGCACCCCGCCTATCACCCGTCGAGCCGCGGCCTTGATCTGCCGTGGCCGGGATTCATGATGGAGTATCTGTTCGACACCACCCGCGCCGCTGCGAACCTGCTCTTGTCGGGCACGCTCGAGCGATTCCCGCACATCCGATTCATTCTTGCCCATGCCGGCGGCGTTCTGCCCTATTTCGCCTGGCGGCTGTCGGTCGCGCCGATGATTGATTCGCGCATGCCGCAGCTTCCGCGCGCGGCGATTCTTGCCGGCCTCAAGCGTTATTGGTACGACACGGCGCTGTCGCCCGGCGCGCAGACGATGGGCGCGCTCGCGACCGTGGCCGCGCCCGAGCGCATCGTGTTCGGCAGCGACTGGCCCTTCGCCAACGCCCGCGTCGTCGCCGAAGCGCTCACCGCCCATACCGAGCCCGGATTGCATGCGCCCGACCGGCTCGCCGCGATCGACCGCGCCAACGCGCTCGCGCTCTTTCCGCAGTTTGCGTGAGGACGGACCTCCGCGCGCCGCTAGGCGTCGAGGACGAGCCGCTTGCCCTTGAGCCGCGAGACGCAGATGCAGAGATGGTCGCCCCGCTCTTCGGCGCCGAGGAAATGGTCGCGATGCTCGATCGGCCCGTCGGCCTCCAGCACCGGCAGCGGGCAGAAGCCGCACTCGCCACGGCCGCAATAGAACTGCGCCGGATAGCCGTTGGCGAGCAGCGTTTCGAGAATGCTGGAATCGGTCGGCACGGTTGCGACGATGCCGGAGCGGCGCAGTTCGACCTCGAATTCGACATCCTCGTTGGGCGGCGCCGGCACCGGCGGATCGAAGCATTGCTGCAGGACCTGCAGCCGCGACAATCCATTCTCGAGCGCCTGGCCCACCAGTGCCTGGTTCATCGGCCGCTGGCCGCAGACATAGACCTCGGCCGGATAGTCCAGCGCCGCGAATTCCGCATCGAGATCGAGCCGTCCACCCTCGTAATGGAAATGCGCGGCGCCGCCGCACAGTCGTTCCAGCTCGGCGACATAAGCCATCTCGGCCCGGTCCGGCCCGGCGTAGTGCAGCGCGAACGGGATGCCGCGCCGCACCAGCACGCGCGCCATCGCATAGATCGGCACGATGCCGATGCCGCCGGCGATGAGCAAACGGTCGGCCTGGTGGTAATGCAGCGCAAAATCATTGCGCGGCGGCGCGATCGACAGCCGGGCGCCGACCGCGACGCGATCATGGAGAAAGCGCGATCCGCCGCGGCTCTCGACCTTGCGTTCGACCGCGATGCGATAGGTGTCGGGGGGATCGTCCGCCGCCTCGGTCCCGCCGACCAGCGCATAGGCGCGCGCCTCGCTCGCGCCATCGTCGAGCCGCACGTCGACCGCGACATGCGCGCCCGGCTCCCACGGCGGCAGCGCCGCGCCATCGGCGGCGACCAGCACCAGCTCGCGGATGGACGGCGTCAGCGCGCGCGCCTCTGTCACCGCCACGTCGATCTCGCCCATGTCCCGCTCCTCGCCGCGCCTTCCGACCGATGATGATAGATCGCGCGGCCTGGCCGCTCAATGCATGCTCGAGCCGCCGTCCACGACCAGCGTCTGGCCGGTGACGAAATCGCTGTCGGACGAGGCGAAGAACAGGATCGCGCCGACCAGGTCCTCGGGCTTCTCGACCCGCCGCAGCGCGCGATCCGACGTGGCGGCGTTGCGCATCTTGAGCGTGTCGGCATCGGGGGCGACTTCGCTCAGCGTGCTGCCCGGGGCGACGCAGTTGACGCAGATGCCGTGGCCGCCGACCTCGCGCGCGAGCGTGCGGGTGAAGCCCAGAATGCCGGCCTTCGAGGTCACGTAATGGATGCGGCTGGCGCTGCCCTTGAGCGCGGTGCCCGAGCTGATATTGATGATCTTGCCATAGCCCTGCTGCTTCATCTGCGGCATGACCGCGCGGCAGGCAAACCACGTGCCCTTGAGATTGACCGACATCATGCGGTCCCATTCGGCCGGATCGATCTCGTCGAAGGGCGCACGCGACATCGGCACGGTGGCGAAGATGGCTGCATTATTCACCAGAATTTCGATATGCCCGAAGGCGTCGAGCGTGCGCTTCGCCATCGCCGCGACGCTGTCCCAGCGCGACACGTCGGTCTCGACCGCGATCGCCTTGAAGCCCTCCTGCACCAGCGCGCCCGCCACCGCGTTCGCCGCCGCGCCGTCGATCTCGGCGATGACGACGCTCGCCCCTTCGGCGGCGAGGCCGCGGGCATAGGCCTTGCCGATGCCGTGTCCGCCGCCCGTGACGATCGCGACGCGGCCTTCGAGTCTCCCGGTCATTTCGTTCTCCCTCGGTCGAATGTTCACCCTCTTGCCCATCAAAGCAGCCTAAGCTCTATTACCGCAAGAGATCAGAACGAACCGCCAGGGGACGGAATGCCACGGACACCACGTGTCGCCATCATCGGCGCCGGCATCGGCGGCCTTGCCGCGGCGGTCGCGCTCCATCGGCGCGGTGTCGAGGTCGAGGTCTATGAGCAATCGTCGAAGCTGAGCGAGATCGGCGCCGGCCTCAATCTCAGCCCCAACGCGATCAAGGCGTTTCGCGCACTGGGCCTGGAACAGGAGGTCGCGGCGATCGGCTTCGAGTCCGATTTCCAGGTCATCCGCAACTGGCGCAACGGCCACGTCATCTCGCGCCAGGCGCGCAAGGGCCGGTTCAGCGCCCAGTTCGGCGCCCCGCACCTGACGCTGCATCGCGCCGATCTGCTCGAGGTGCTGTCGCGGCCGCTCCCCGATCGCGTCTTCCGTCTCGGCGCGCGCTGCGTCGCGGTCGAGCCGGGCGGCAATTCCGCCCGCGCGTTCTTTGCCGACGGCAGCACGATCGAGGCCGATGTCGTCGTCGGCGCCGACGGCATCCGCTCGGCCGTGCGCACCAGCCTGTTCGGACCCGAGGCGCCGCGCTTCACCGGCTGCGTGTGCTGGCGCGGCCTGGTGCCGTTCGACGCCGTGCCGCGCGGGCTCATCGCGAGCGACGGCACGATGTACATGGGGCCGCACGGGCACGTCGTGCATTACCTCGTCCGGCGCGGCGAGATGGTCAATTTCGTCGCCCATTTCGACAGCGACGCCTGGACCGAGGAATCCTGGACGCACGAATGCGACCGCGCCGAGGTGCTGAAGACCTATGCGCGATGGCACGAGCCGCTGCTGCGGCTCTTCGAATGCGCCGACCATTACTACAAATGGGCGCTCTACGACCGCGATCCGCCGGCGCATTGGAGCCAGGGGCGGGCGACGCTGCTCGGCGATTCCGCGCATGCGATGCTGCCCTATCTCGGCCAGGGCGCGTGCATGGCGATCGAGGACGGCTACATCCTTGCCGCCGCGATCGCGGCGATGCCGGACGATCTCGGCCGCGCGCTTCAGGAATACCAGCGGCTGCGCATGCCGCGCGCGCACAAGACTGTGCTCGGCTCGCGCGCCCGCGCCAAGGAGAACCACCTCGCCTCGCCCTGGGCGCGCCTCAAGCGCAACGCCAAGATCGCGCTGCGCGGCCGGCTCGGCATCGACCGTACCGTGTTCCAGGCCGATTGGCTCTACACCTACGACGTCGCGGCCGAGGCCCGCTTCGCGGGTTGAGCGTCGCGCTGCGGCGGCGCGCGCGATTGCGTCGCCCCCGGCCGCGTGCCAGACTTCGCGGCGGCGACCGCAGGAGAACGAGATGGATGCGAACGAGACGCGCCTCATTCGGGAGGAATGCCGCGAACTCGTGGTCCGGCTCACCCACCACAGCGATCACGGCGAGCATGCCGAGGCGGTCGATCTCTTCACCGCCGACGGCACCTGGATTCGCGGCGGCAAGCCCTATACCGGGCGTGCCGAGCTGCTGCAGTCCTTCAGCCGCGGCTCGGGCACGACGGTGATCCGGCATTTCACCTCGAACATCCGCATCGACGTGCAAGACGAGCGCACGGCCGCGGGCGTGACCTATTACATCGCCTTCAACCACGATCCCGGCACCGCCACGCCGAGCCTGCCGCTGCCATTCGGCCCGCCCTTCAGCCTCGGCGAGTGGCACGACAGCTTCGTGCGCACGCCTTCGGGCTGGCGGTTCGCGCGCCGCGAGGTGAAGCGGCTGTTCCAGCGCGCGGGCGAGCACTGAACCGCCGCAACGAGGTGATGATGAGCAACCGCCCCGACCCGCGCCGCGCCACCAACCCGCTGTTCAACGACAACCGGATGAAGCTCGGCACGTTCGGCACCAATGTCAGCAACGGCTGCGCCATCACCACGGCGCCGGAGGCGCTCGTCACCACCTGGCCCAACACGCTGGCGGTGGCCCAGGCGGCGGACCGGCTCGGCTTCGAGGCGCTGGTGCCGGTCGCGCGCTGGAAGGGGTTCGGCGGCGCGTCCAATTTCAACGGCAGCAATTTCGAGACCTACACCTGGGCCGCGGGGCTTGCCCAGGCGACAGAGAGCGCCTGCGTCTTCACCACCTCGCACGTGCCGACCGTGCATCCGATCATGGCCGCGAAGCAGGCGACGACGGTCGATCACATCAGCAACGGGCGGTTTGCGCTCAACATCGTCTGCGGCTGGTTCGCGCCCGAACTCGAGATGTTCGGCGCCGCGATCATGGAGCACGACACCCGCTATGACTATGCGGCGGAGTGGATCGAGATCATGAAGCTCCTATGGACGGCCGAGGAGGAATTCGATTACGAGGGCCGTTACCTCCGGGTGACCAAGGGCTTCTCGATGCCGAAGCCGCTGCAGCGTCCGTTCCCGCCGCTGATGAACGCCGGCTCGTCGGGCAAGGGCCAGCATTTCGCCGCCAAATACGCCGACATGGCCTTCATCACCTTCGATCCCGACGACCTCGAGCGCTCGCGCGCGCATATCGAATCCTATCGCCGCCTGGCGCGCGAGGAATACGGGCGCGAGATTCAGCTCTGGTGCAACGGCACCGTCGTCCAGCGCGAGACGCAGAAGGAGGCCGAGGACTATCTCCATTATTACGTCGTCGAGAAGGGCGACGACGCGGCGGTCGACAATCTCCTCGCGGTGCAGAGCCGGCAGATGCACCGCCTCCTGCCGCGGCAGCGCGAGCAGCTCCGCTTCAGCCTCAAGGCGGGATGGAGCGGCTATCCGCTGGTCGGCACGGCCGATCAGATCGTCGCCAAGATCGAAAAGATCGCCGAGCTCGGCATCGACGGCATGATCCTCAACTGGGTCGATTTCCTCGACGGCATGCGGCGCTGGGAAAAGGACGTGATGCCGCGGCTCGAACAGGCGGGGCTGCGCCGCTCGCGACATTGAAGGGTCCGGCGCGACCTGCGACAATCGCGCGGCAGGTTCCATAAGGGGCGCGATCATGGCGGAGATTCTCGGCCTCGGCACGACCCACCGGCCGCTGATGCTGCGGCGTGACGAGGGCTGGACCTTCGGCTTGAAGCTTGCGCTCGCCGATCCCGACCTGCCGGCAGAATGGAAGGATCCCGCGCGCTGGCCCGCCCCGATGCGCGCGGAGCTCGGCAACGATTTCGGCGTCGCCGAGGCCGGGCGCCAGCGCCAGATCTTGCGCCGCCACTTCGCCGAAATGCGGCGCGCGCTCGACGACTTCAAGCCCGATGTCGTCGTCATTTGGGGCGACGACCAGCACGAGAATTTCCAGGAGGACCTGATCCCGCCTTTCGCGGTCCTGGCCTATGACGACCAGACGATCCAGCCGTGGAAGGAGCGCAACAACACCGAGAACCCGTGGGGCGAGCCGGTCGATTTCACCTATTGCGTCCGCGGCCACCGCGCGGCGGGGAAGTATCTCGCCACCGGGCTGATCGAGGCGGGCATCGACATGCCCTATGGCCTGAAGCCGCTCCACCATGATCTCGCGCACGCGTTCAAGAACACGGTGCTGCTGCTCGACGACGCGCGGACCGGGTTCGACTATCCGCTCGTGCCGTTCCACGTCAACTGCTATGGCCGGCGGGTGAACGCGGCCCAGGGCCTGCGCCTGCCGCTGGCGATGCGCGACCGCTTGAAGGACCTCGATCCGCCCTCGCCCAATCCGCGCCGCTGCATGGAAGTGGGCGCAGCGGTCGCGCGGGTCATGGCCGCGAGCCCGTGGCGGGCGGCGCTCGTCGCCTCGTCGAGCTGGTCGCATTCCTTCCTCACCGAGAAGCATTATCAGCTCTGGCCCGACGTCGCCGCCGACAAGCGATTTTACCAGGCACTGGTCGAAGGCGATTACGATACCTGGCGCCGCACCACGACCGACGCGATCGAGGACAGCGGCCATCACGAGCTCTTGAACTGGTTCTGCCTCCTCGGCGCGATGGAGGCGCTCGGCCGCCGCAAGCCCGAGCGCAGCGTCTTCCTCGAGACCTACGCGT
This sequence comes from Allostellaceae bacterium, assembly GCA_035532935.1. Taxonomy (GTDB): domain Bacteria; phylum Pseudomonadota; class Alphaproteobacteria; order ATCC43930; family CGMCC-115725; genus DATJLY01. Next base: position 90,633 of record DATKQE010000085.1, on the reverse strand, counting down.
TCGTGTCCTGCGCCGTGTTCGCGTATTATCACCCCTGACGCGCGGCAAATTCGATCCGACGCAGATCCCAAGGCTGCTGCCTCATATCATCATGTATAACATCGAAGCCGCCGGCCGCCCCCGGTTGTCGAAGCCATCGCGACCGAACGTGCGCCGAAATTCCGCGCCGGCAAGGCGCATCGGCACGAGGACAAGAGCTATCGCGACTTCGATGCGTGTTTCCTGCCGCTCTCGTCCGACGGCGAGAGCGTGAACATCATTCTCGGCGGCGTGCGGTTCCCGCTGTAGCCGCCGCCATCGCCAGGGAGAATGCCCGTGCTCTATCGCGGAATGGACCGGAAGACGCTCGACGCGGCCTACAACAACGGGGCCGCGGTGGGCATCGAGCGGCGCGACCGCTATCTCGCCGAATGGACCGCCCGCACCCGTTCGCTCGCGGCCGGTGTGAAGGCGCGGCTCGATCTTCGCTATGGCGACGGGGCGCGGCACCGCATCGACTTCTTTCCCTGCGGGCGCGCCGAGCGGCCGACCCTCGCCTTCATCCACGGCGGCTATTGGCAGATGTCCGACAAGGAGAATTACGGCTGCATCGCCGCCGGCCCGCTCGCCCGCTTCGTCAATGTCGCCATGATCGAGTACACCCTTGCGCCCGCGATCCGCATGGACGGCATCGTCGCGGAAATCAAGGCGGCGCTCGCCTGGCTGCGCTTCCGGCTGGGCGAGCTCGGCGCGGCGCGCAGCGGACTCGTCGTCGCGGGCCATTCGGCGGGCGGCCATCTTGCGGCGATGGTCATGGGCGAGCCCGGCGTGACCGGCGTCCTGCCGATCAGCGGCCTCTATGATCTCGAGCCGATCCGGCTCGGCGCACTCAACGACAAGGTCGGGCTCGACGAAGCCGAGGCGCAACGCAACAGCCCGATCGCGCACATCCCCGCGATGGCGCCGCCCTCGGTCATCGCCGTCGGCGGGGCGGAGCTGCCCGAGCTGCGGCGACAATCGGCCGACTATCACGCCGCCTGCGTCGCGCGCGGGCTCGCATCGCGCCTCCTCGTGCTCGACGGCCACGATCATTTCAGCGTGCTCGAGGCGCTCGCGCAGCCCGAGGGCAAGCTCACCGCGGCGCTCCTCGACCTCGTCGCCGCGTCGGCCGCGGGCATCGACACACCGAGATCGCCGCCGCCGACGCGATGAACAGATGTCGCGACGAGCCGTGAATAAAGCAAGATCAGAGACAATTGTAGTTGCATAATAACAAGGCAGCGTCGGACGTGAGCCGATATTAACGACCGCGGCTTGCCTGCAGCATTGAGCCGTTATACGGTGATGCGTTGCTTCCCGAACATCGCAGAATCTTTGCGTATGCACTCATACAGGGAGGTATTCATGGCCACATTCGTCTGCTTCCTCAATTGGACCGACCAAGGCGCCCGAGCCGCAAAAGATTCCGGCAAGCGCTATCAGGCCGCCAAAAGCATGGCCGAGAAATTAGGCGGAAGGATGATCAGCGCCTACGTGACGACCGGCCAATACGATATCGTCGCCACCGTTGATATGCCCAGCGGCGAGGCAATGTTGAAGCTCGCAGCCGCCATCGCGGCGACGGGCAATGCGCGCACGACGACGGTGCGGGCCTTCACGCCCGAGGAATTCAGCAGGCTGGCGGCCGAGGTCCCGACGCCCTAGATCGAAAGGGCCACGCAGAACGCCGCGTTCGTGGCGAAGGAGCGCGGCGATCCTTCCGGATGCAACGTTGTGATCCGGCTGCGCCGAAAAAGCGGCGATCAGCGCTCGCAGCATCGTCCGGGATGCGTCTCGGCCTAACCGGCCTGCAGCACCACCAGCGCATCGAGCGCCAGGCCGCCCTGGCCCTGCGGCAAGGCGACGAAGGGATTGAGGTCGATTGACGCGACGGTGTCGCCGAGATCGACCGCGATCCGGCCCAGCGCCACCAGCGCCGCCACGACCGCATCGACATCGCAAGGCGGCGCGCCGCGATAGCCCGCGATGAGCCGCGCGGCCCGTGTCGCGGCGATGAGCGATCGCGCCCGCGCGGCGCTCAAGGGCGGGCGCGCAAAGGCGACGTCGCGCATCAGCTCGAGCAGCACGCCGCCGGCGCCGGCCATGACCACGAGCCCCATCTCGGGATCGCGATGCAGGCCGAGCGCCAGCTCGACGCCGCCCGCGACGTGCCGGCCCACCAGCATCCCCTCGAGCGTCCGGGCGAGGCCATGCGCATCGAGATTGGCGACGATCCGGTCCCAGGCGGCGGTCACCGCTGCCGCGTCGTCGAGGCCGAGCACGACGCCGCCGACCTCGGATTTGTGCTGAACCGCTTCCGACACCGCCTTGAGCACCACCGGATAGCCGATCGCGTCCGCCGCCCGTACCGCCGCCGCGGGCGAGACCGCCAGAATTTCCGGCGGCGTGGCGATACCATAGAGGCGCAGCAGCTCCTTCGAGCGCGGCTCGCTCAGGGCCAGCGGCGCCGCGCTGTCCCGCGCCAGCGCCCGCAGCCGGGCGAGCGCGTTCGCGTCGGGCACGGCGCCGCTTGCCGCCGGCTCCGGCGCATTCCAGCGCAGCTCGTCGCGGCGGACAGCGCGGTCGATGATGCGCAACGCCTTGTCGGATTCGTTGAGGAAGGAAAGATGCGGCAGCGCCGCGCGCAGGCCGCGGCTGTAGTCGCTCTGGCTGTGGCTCAACACCGAGACGAAGGCGATCGGCTTTGCCGCGCGCGTCGCCGCGTATTGCTCGACGGCGCGCAGATAGGCCTCGGTGCGCTCGGCGCCCGCCACGCGCGGCAGCTCCTCCTGCAGCAGCAGCAGGTCGATGTTCGGGTCGCGGTCGAGCGCCTCGACGCAGGCGAGATAGGTCTCCGCGCTCGACAGCACGCCGAAGCCGCCGTCGAGCGGATTGCCGACCAGCGAGCCGACCGAGAGCAGCGACCGCAGCCGCGCGTCCGTCGCCGGCGCCAGCGCGGGAAAGACGAGCCGGTTGCGCTCGGCCGCGTCGAGCAGCAGGCCGCGATAGGCGCCCGAGAGCGTGATCGCGCCGAGCCGCCTTCCCCGCGGCGCGCCGGTATGCAGCATCAGCTCGATGATCTCCACGGCATCGTCGAGCGTATCGACGCGGATGACGCCAAGCTCGCCGGCGACCGCGTCGAACACCTCGGCGCTGCCGGCGAGCGAGCCGGTATGGGCCATGGCGGCCGCTTTGCCGGCCTCGGACCGGCCGAGCTTGTGGACGATGACGGGCTTGCCCGAAGCGGCCGCGAGTGCGCAGGCGGCGGCGAACTTGTCGGGATGCGCCACCGCCTCGACATAGCAGAGGATGATGCGGATCGCGGGATCGGCGGCGAAGAAGGCGATGTAGTCGGCGGTGCCGAGGCCGAGCTCGTTGCCGCTGGTGATGACATAGCCGGAATGATGGCCGCGCTCTTCGAGCACGGTCTGGGTGAAGATCATCACGCCGCCGCTCTGACCCACCAGCGCGACCGGGCCCGGGCCGACCTGCATCGGACGATGGTCGGTGAGCGTCACGAGCCGGCTGGCGCCGCACACATTGCCCATGCAATTGGGGCCGGAGACCGCGAGCCCGGTCGCGGCGACGATCGCTTCGAGCTCGCGGCGCCGCGCGATGCCGTCGGCGTCGCCGGCCTCGCCGAAGCCCGCCGAGAACACGGTGGCGCTGCGCGCGCCGCACGCGGCGGCCTCGCGCAGTACCGCGTTGACCGCCGGCGCCGGCACCAGCACGGCGAGATGATCGGGCGGCTCGGGCAGCGCACGGAAATCGGGATAGCATTTCCGGCCCCAGATTTCGGCGCGGCCCGGATTGAGGGGATAGATCGCGCCGGCGAAACCATAGCGCGCGAGATTGGCATAGACGCGCGCGGCCCAGCTTCCCGCGCGGTCGGTCGCGCCGACCAGCACGACGTTGCGCGGCTGCGTCAACGCCGCCACGCCCTGCTTTCCCCGCTCGAGCGCCGCCGCGATGTCGCTCATGCCCGGTCTCCGTTTCTTCCCCGGTGCAGCCGTAGCAGAACGCCACCGGCCGCGCCATGGCCCGCCAGGGCAATCGCAATCGGCTGGCGTTCGGCCGTGCGTCCTTCGGCTCGCGGCTTCGCCGCGGCTCAGGATGAGGTGCCTTCCTCAATGCCATCAAAGATTTCCCTCACCCTGAGCATCGTCGAAGGGCGCAGGATGGTGGTGCAGAATCAAACGCGATGGACCTGATGGCCCACCGCCTCGACAAACCCGCCGCACGCGAGTATGCGATGGTGCGGTTGAGGAGGATAACGAGAGGAGCATCCGATGCCGGCCGACACGCGCCACGAGACCATCCGCATCGAGAAGGAGGACCGCATCGCCTGGGTCATCCTGAACCGCCCGGAGAAGCGCAACGCCATGAGCCCGCAACTCCATCGCGAGATGGACGCCGCGCTCGACGATCTCGCCTACGATACCGAGACCGACGTGCTCGTCCTCACCGGCGCGGGCGACGCGTTCTGCGCCGGCCAGGACATCCAGCTCTTTTTCCGCGAGGCCGGCAAGGACCCGGCCGCCATGCATCGCGCGCGCCAGGCCTCGAGCAACTGGCGCTGGCACAAGCTGTCCGCCTTCCCCAAGCCGACGATCGCGATGATCAACGGCTTCTGCTTCGGCGGCGCCTTCACCCAGGCCTGCGCCTGCGATTTCGCTATCGCCGCCGACGAGGCGGTGTTCGGCCTGTCGGAAGTGAACTGGGGCATTCTGCCGGGCGGCATCGTGTCGTGGAACGTGGCACAGGTGCTGAACTTCCGCGACGGGCTTTATTACGCCATGACCGGCGACACGTTCGACGGCAAGAAGGCGAAGGAGATCGGCTTCGTGAATTTCTCGGTGCCGAAGGCCGAGCTGCGGAACGCGACCATCGCGCTCGCCAAGAAGCTGATGCAGAAGAGCCCGGCGGCGATGCGCTACACCAAGGAGGCGATCCGCGCCGTTCGCTTCATGAGCGAACCGCAGGCCGCCGACTACCTCGCCGCCAAGAGCGACGCGCTGCGCTTCAACGACAAGGAGCAGGGCCGCGAACAGGGCATGCGGCAATTCCTCGACGAGAAGCGCTACCGCCCCGGCCTCAGCCAGTATCAGCGCGACCGCAAGGACTGACTCAGTCGGCTTCGGCGGCCTCGAGGCGCTTCCCCCGCTGGGCGACCTTGTCCTTGTCCTTCAGCCCCTCTTCGGACAGGTCGAACCAGTTGCCTTCGGGATCGACGGCGCGGAACTCGGCATAGGGCCGGTCGCCGGGCCGCGCCTTGGGCGTCTCGAGGCCATGGGCCGCGAGTTTCTGCTTCACCGCCTCAAGGTCCTCGAGGTTGAAGCCGAAATGATTGAGGCCGACCGCTGCCTCGCCCTCGAGCCGATGCGGCAGGAGCGCGAGCATGAGATAGCCGTCGGTGAGGAAATAGGCGCGCCCGTTGGTCGCGGCCACTTCCATGTCGAAGACGCTGGTGTAGAAGTCGGCGAGTTTCTTGGGGTCCCGCGCGAACAGGGCAAGGTGACGAATCTTCGGCTTGGCCATCGTGATCCTCCGCGACCTCTCTCGGGCGAGAGTCTAATCGGCGGCGTCAGCGGGTCAAGGACACGCCGAGGCAGCCATGCCGCATCGGCACGTCAGCCCAGGAATCCCCGCTATCGGGGGAATGTCGGCCCGGCCCAGCTATCGCGAATATGGTCATAGACCGGTGCGGCAATCGTCGTACGCGCGCCGTTCGACGGCTGGTCCGGCTCCGGTTGAAAGGCGTGGACCAGATGGTCGATCAGGTAATTGTCGTGGATGGCTTGGCGTTCGGCGTCGGTGCGTTCCGCTGCATCGTGTTCCATGGCGATCTTCCGTTCGGAAATCGTGGATCACGACTCGATGCTTCGCTTTTCCGCGCCACGCCGTCAATGACCTCAAAGGGTCGGGGCCGTGATCTTTTTCGGCCGCACCTTAACCCTGACCGGCAGCAGAGTGGATTTGTTCGCGACCGCCGCATGCTAGGATGGCGCGGGATGGAAACGAGGGGGAACAACATCATGGGCCAGAAGCATAAGGCGACGCACAACTGGCGCGGTGCGCTCGCGGCGCTGCTGCTGCTGATGGCGGCGGCGCCCGTGTCCGCGGCGGAGCCGATCAGGATCGGCTTCGCGTCGGAGCAGACCGGTCCGCTCGCCATCGCCGGCAAGCAATGGCTGCTGTCGGCGAGGATCTGGGCCGCCGACGTCAACGCCAAAGGCGGGCTGCTCGGGCGCAAGGTGGAATTCGTCTATTACGACGACCAGAGCGATCCGGCGCTCGTGCCGGGCATCTATTCGAAGCTGCTCGACATCGACCACGTCGATCTGGTGGTGACGCAGGGGACCAACATGTCGACCCCGGCGCTGCCGACGATGATCGAGCATCATATGGTGGCCCTGGTCGGGTTCTCGCTCGCCTTGAACGACAAGTTCCATTACGATCGGTTCTTTCAGACCATGCCCTATGGGCCCAATGGCAAGGAGTCGATCACGCGCGGCTTCTTCGAGGCGGCAATGTCGCTCGATCCCAAGCCCAAGACCATCGCGCTGCTCGGCGCCGATTCCGATTTCTCGCTCGCCGGCATCGACGGCGCGCGAGAACAGGTGAAGCGGCTCGGCCTCAAAATCGTTTACGACCGCAAATATCCGCCCAGCACCATGGACTTCGCCCCCATCATTCAGTCGCTCAAGGCGGCGAAGGCCGACGTGATCTGCGTCGCCTCCTATGCGGCCGAGACGTCCGGCATCCTGCGCGCGATCTCGGAGATCGGCCTGTCGACGCGGCTGTTCGGCGGGGCCATGGTCGGACCGCAGATCGGCTCGCTCAAGGCGCAACTCGGCGAGAAGCTCAACGGGCTCGTGACCTATGACCTCTACGTGCCCGCGCCGACCATGGATTTTCCCGGGATCCGCGCGTTCCTGGAGAAGTACCAGGCGCAGGCGCCGGCGATGGGGACGGATCCCTTGGGATTCTATTTTCCGCCGTTCAGCTACGCCACGTTCCAGATCATGGGCGAGGCGGTCACGGCCGTCGGCAGCCTCGATCAGGCGAAGCTCGCCGCCTACATGCACAAGGCCACCTTCCACACCATCGTCGGCGACGTGAAGTTCGGGCCCGACGGCGAGTGGGAAAAGTCGCGCATGCTCACGGTCCAGTACCAGAATGTTCACGGCAACGGCCTCGACCAGTTCAAGAAGCCGGGGGTCCAGGCGATCCTCTATCCCAAGCAATACGCGGACGGCAAACTGATCGAGGGCTTCCACCGCTAGCCTGGCGGGCGCGGCGGCGGGCTATGCCGCCCGGGCGGCGCGGATCGCCTGCCATACTTTCTCGGGCGTGGCCGGCATGTCGATGTGGCTGACGCCGAGCGGCGCGAGCGCATCGACGACGGCGTTCATGATCGCGGCGAGCGCGCCGACATTGCCGGCCTCGCCCGCGCCCTTGACGCCCAGGGGATTGGTCTTGGTCGGGACCGGGTTCTCGTCCATCTCGAAGGCGCACATGTCGGCCGCCCGCGGCAGCCCGTAATCCATGAACGAGCCGGTGAGCAACTGGCCCGATTGCGGATCGTAGACGAGGTGCTCGCTGAACGCCTGGCCCACGCCCTGCGCGACGCCACCGTGGATCTGGCCCTCGAGCGTGAGCTGGTTGATGACGGTGCCGACATCGTCCACCACGACATAGCGCAGCACCTGGGCGGCGCCGGTCTCGGGATCGATCTCGACCTCGCAGACATGGCAGCCATTCGGGAAATTCGGAATCTCGGGCGAGAAGCTCGCGGTCTCGTAGAGCCCGGTCTCGGTGCCCGGCGGCAGGCGCGCCGGCACGAAGGCGGCCTGCGCCACATCCTTGAGCGTCACCGTCCGGTCGGTGCCGACGACGCGGAACAGGCCCTCGTCGAAGGCGATGTCGGCTTCCGCCGCCTCGAGCGCGTGGGCGGCGATGCGGCGCGCCTTGGCGATGATCTTGTCGGCGGCAAGCGTGGCGGCGCTGCCGCCCAGCACCGCGGTGCGCGAGGCATAGGTGCCGCCGCCGTCCGGCGCCATGTCGGTATCGGTGGTGGTGACGCGGATGTCGTCGGCGTCGATGCCAAGCTTGTCGGACAGGATGATCTTGTACATGGTGTCGTGGCCCTGGCCGTGCGAGATCGAGCCGGGGATCACCGTCACCGTGCCGCCGGGATCGAACCGCACCATCACCGTCTCGCCCTGGGCCTGCGAGGTCTGTTCGATGATGTTGGCCATGCCGATCCCGCGCAGCCGCCCGCGCGTCTTCGCCGCGGCGCGGCGGCGCTCGAACCCGGCGTAATCCGCCATGGCGAGCGCGCGGTCGAGATTCTTCTCGAACTCGCCGCAGTCGAGCGTGTAGGTGAGGCCGGTCTTGAACGGCATGGCGCTCGCCGGCACGGTGTTGCGGCGCCTGATCTCGGCGCGGTCGATGCCCATTTCGCGCGCCGCGGTGTCGATCACGCGCTCGACGATGTAGGACGCCTCGGGCCGGCCCGAGCCGCGATAGGGACCGATGCTGGTGGTGTTGGAGAACACCGCCGACACCTCGGCATAGATCGCCGGCGTCGTGTAGGTGCCGGCGAGCCCGCCGAGATGCATGGTCGGCGAGATGATGCCGCCCGGCGCGAGATAGGCGCCGATATTCGAGATGTTGGCGACGCGGAGCGCGAGGAAGCGGCCCTCCCGGTCGAGCGCAAGCTCGGCCGCGCTGACATGGTCGCGGTCGTGATCGTCGCTGAGCATGCCTTCGCTGCGCTCGGCAATCCATTTCACCGGCCGGCCGAGCCGGCGCGACGCCCACAGCGCCAGTGTGTATTCCGGGAAATGCCCGCCCTTCATGCCGAAGCTGCCGCCGACGTCGCCGGCGACGATGCGGACCTGGGTCTCGGGAATGTTGAAGATGCGGCGCGCGATGTCGGCGCGCACGCCGTGCGGGCGCTGCGTACCGATATAGAGCGTATAGCGTTCGAACCTCGGATCGTAGTCGCCGACGCAGCCGCGCGGCTCCATGGTGCAGGCGGTGATGCGGTTGAACGCCATCTTCAGCCGCGTGACGTGATGGGCGTTGGCAAAGGCGGCATCGACCGTGCGCTTGTCGCCGACGGTGTAGAAAAATGTTTCGTTGTCGGGACAAGCGTCCCACAGCGTCGCCGCCTTGGACATGCGCGCCGCTTCGGTTGCGGTCACGGAGGGCAGCGGCTCGTAGTCGACGTCGATCCGCTCGGCCGCATCCTTGGCGAGGTCGACCGTCTCGGCGACGACGAAAGCGACGGGATCGCCGACCAGCATGGCGCGATCGAGCGCCAGCGCCGGGCGCGGCGGCACCACCATCGGCGAGCCGTCGCGGCGCGTGCGCGGGATGATGGGACGGAACGCGCCGTAATTCTCCCCGGCCCAGTCGGCGCCGGTCAGCACCGCCAGCACGCCCGGCATCTGCTGCGCGTGGCGCACGTCGATGGCGCGGATGCGCGCATGGGCATGCGGCGAGCGCAGGACATAGCCATGGCACAGCCGCGGCAGGACGATGTCATCGGTATAGCAGCCGCGCCCGGTCAGAAGCCGCGGATCCTCGGTGCGCGGCACCGACTGCCCCATCGCGAATTTGCCCATGTCGCCCTCCCGTGCTCGCACCGATCTTACCCCGCCGCCGCGCCGCGGCAACGGCGCAGGCGCGTGCGCTGAATCGCGCTATAGTGCGCCCATGCGCGAGCGCGATCCCGCGAATGTCCGTGGCGACGGATCCTTCGTCCGCCGCTGCATCGACGAGCGTTGAGGCGCTGCGCCATGGCAAGCCTGTTCCCGTCGCCGCCGGCCACGCCTCGCCTGCCGGTGTCGCTCGTCACCGGGTTTCTCGGCAGCGGCAAGACCACGCTCCTCAACCGCCTGCTGCGCCATCCGGCGATGGCGCGCACCGCCGTTCTCGTCAACGAGTTCGGCGAAATCCCGCTCGATCAGCGCTTCATCGAGGCGGGCGACGGCGAGGTCGTGGTGATGGCGAATGGCTGCCTGTGCTGCAGCGTGGCGGACGATCTCGAGGGCATCGTCGGCCGGCTCTTTGGCCAACGCGACCAGGGCGTGCTGGGCTTCGACCGCTTGGTGATCGAGACCACCGGCCTCGCCGATCCGGCGCCGATCATGCAGCTCTTGCTTAACAGCCCGCTCATCGCCGATGCGATCGCGCTCGACGCCGTCATCGCCACGGTCGATGCGGTTCACGGGCGGCGCCAGCTCGACGAGCACCAAGAGGCGGTCAAGCAGGCGGCGCTCGCCGACCGGCTCGTCATCACCAAGACCGATCTTGCCGGCCAGGGCGCGGCCGCCGCGCTCGACCGCATCCTCGCCGCCCTCAATCCCGACGCGACCCGCCTCGACCTCCAGGACGAGCCGCCGCCGGCGCTGCTGTTCGGCGCGGGGCTGGCGCGCGGCGACGGCAGCCTGCGCGATCCCGCTTCATGGCTCGGCCGCGCGCTGGACGACCACGCCGCTCATCTTCACGACATCGCCGCCGAGACGCTCGTCATCGACGGGCCGCTCGAGTGGCGCCGGTTCTCGCGCTGGCTCACGCGGATCAAGGTCCGCCATGCCGAGCACTTGCTGCGGGTCAAGGGCATCCTTCACCTCGCGGGCGAGGACGCGCCGGTGGCGATCCACGGCGTGCACCACGTGTTCCATCCGCCGGTAAAGCTGCCGCCGCGGGCGGACGACGATGCGCGCTCGCGTCTCGTGTTCATCACCCGCGGCCTTGCGCGCGGCGCCATTGCCGCGGATTGGCGCGACTTTGCCGCCTCCGAACGGACGTGAAGCGACGAGAGCCATCATGCGCGCGATCGACATCCACTGCCATCCCTCCACCGCCGAGCACACCGCCGCGATGGGGAATTTTCTCGCCGCCTTCGAGACGCTGGTCGGACGCAAGCTCGAAGCCAAGAGCGAAGAGGCGATGGCCAACGATTTCCGCCGCGACGACGTGCTCGCGATGATGATCGCCAGCGACGCCCAGGCCTCGACCGGCGGCGGGTTCATCAGCAACGACTGGGTCGCGGGCTTGAGCGACCGCCATCCGGACGTGTTCCTGCCGGGCTGGGCGGTGGTCGATCCGTGGCGGGGCAAGGCCGCGGTCAACGAGCTCGAGCGCGCCTTCACCACGCTCGGCCTCACCGGTGCCAAGTGGCAGCCGATCCTGCAAGCGTTCTATCCCCACGACCGGCGCTTTTATCCGATCTGGGATCTGTGCCAGTCGCTGGGCGCGCCGGTGCTGATCCATGCCGGCACGACGGCGATCGGCTCGGGCATGCAAGGCGGCGGCGGAATGAAGCTCGACCATGCCAGGCCGCTGCCGAACATCGACAACATCGCCGCCGATTTCCCGCGCCTCACCATCGTCATGGCGCATCCGGCCTGGCCCTGGACCGAGGAGGCGATCGCCGTCCTGCTGCACAAGGCGAACGTGTTCATGGACATCTCGGGCTGGCGGCCGAAATACCTGCCCGCGCCGCTGAAGCACGAGCTGAGCCGCCGGCTCCAGGACAAGATCCTCTACGGCTCGGATTATCCCGGCTGGTCGCCGGGCCAGTTCCTCGACGAGTTGGAGATGGAAGGGTTCAAGCCGCCGGTGATCGAGAAGCTGTTCCACAAGAACGCGATGCGCGTGCTCAAGCTCGAGGCCAAGGTCGCGACGGCGCTCGCCGCGCAAAAGGCGCGGGAGGGCCGTGCCTGAACCGCACCGCGCGCCTGCTCAGTGGGCGAGCAGCACCGGCAGCAGGCTGTGGCCCACGACCTGGCGCGTCGCGCCGCCGAACAGGAGTTCGCGCCACGGCCGGTGGCCATAGCCGCCCATCACCAGCAGATCCGCGCCCTCGTCCCGCGCCTCGGCCAGGACCTGCTCGCCGGGTCCGACATGGGCAACCGGCGCGACCTTGCGGTGCCGCGCCTTGATGCCGTGCCAGGCGAGGTATTCGAGGACCGAATCGGCGCTCGCCGCCGCATCGTCGCCGACGGTGACGACGACCGCGTCGCGCGCGGCGGCGAGCAGCGTCAGCGACGCGCTCAGCACGTGCACGGCCTCGGCCGCGCCGTTCCAGCCCAGCGCAATCGCCTCGCCCAGCTTGTCCGGCGCCTTCGCCGGCGCGAGCAGGACCGGGCGGCCGGAGCGGATCAGCGTCTCCTCGATCGTATCGCTGTGCGGCCGGTCGACCACCCGCTCGGAGCGGCCGAGCACGACGAGGTCGAAGAAGCGCGCCCGGTCGGCGACCAGCACGGGCGCGTAACCGGCTTCCTCGCGCCAGGACGCCGACGCATCCGGACGCGGCGCATCGGCCAAGGGCAGGCCGTGCCTTCCGGCCGCGGCGACGAACGCGGCCTTGGTCTTGTCGGCCACCGTCTTGGCATCGGCGATGAGCTGATCGATCCACTCGCCCGAGACCGGCATGCCGAAGCCGTCGCTCGCCATCATGACGATGTCGCGCGGATCGACCCGGACGTGAAAGGCCTCGACATGGGCGGAGAAGCGCTTCGCGAGCCGCAGCGCGATCTCGACCGCGCCGTCATTCGCGGTACCGCCGCTCACCGCGGCGATGATGGTCCTCAGGGGCATGGTTCTCGCTCCTCTCGCCGGTCAGGCGCCAGTTTAGCCGGCGAGCCTAATCGATCCTTGCGGCAAATCAACCGGCGCTGCCTTGAGCAGGATCAAGGCCCGCGGCGTCGATCCGCGCGACCCTGTACCAACGACGCCGCAAAGGCGTCGCGGCGGTTGGGGACGAGGTGAACGATGCGGACGCTGGTGCTGGCGGTTTGTTGCGGCGCGTTGCTGACAGGGCCGGCCCAAGCCGGAGACGCGGACGCGGGGCGGGTCCTGGCGCAGACCTGGTGCGCCAATTGCCACGTCGTCGGCGGCGCCACGCAGGGCCAGGACGCGGCTCCGCCCCTCGCCGCTATCGCCCAACGCCGCGGCCAGGATCCAAATTGGCTGCGCGCCTGGCTCACGGCGCCCCATCCGCCGATGCCGAATCTCAATCTCTCGCGCGCAGAGATCGAGGACCTGGTCGCCTATCTCGCCAGCCTCGCGCCGGCCACACACAAATAGCGCCGCACACACGCACGCCGCCGCATTGCGCGACGGCGCGAATTGGCGCATCCTGATCCCCGTGCACCGGGCAACCCGGTCACGTCGATTCCAATACCAGGCCGCCGCGGAACGCGCCGGAGCCGGACAGGGAGACAGAGATGAAGTGGCAAATGCGGAACCTTATCGGGGGCGCGGTGGCGCTGGTGCTGTTGGCGGGAGTGGTGCCATCCACGGCCGCGGCGGCGACTGACACCTGGCGCCACGGCGTGCTCGACGCCAAGAGCGACGCCGGCATTCTCCTCATGGTCGGACAGGGCTTCGGCAAGAAGGACGGGCTGAAGATCGACGTGATGCAGTTCCACAACGACATCGTCGAGCTGCAGGCACTGCTCGCGGGACAGCTCGATAGCTACGAGGGCGGGCCCGATCCGGCCATCGTCGCCGCCGCGCGCGGCGCCGACGTCAAGATCATCGGCTGCCAATGGCCCATCCTGCCACACGGCATCATGGCGCGCGACGACATCAAGTCGGTCGCGGATCTGAAGGGCAAGACCATCGCCATCTCGGCGCCCGGCGGCATGCCCGACCTGCTCGCCCGCGCGGTCCTCGCCAAGTACGATATCCCGGTCGCCGACGTGCGCTTTGCGAGCCTCGGCAATGACGGCAACCGCTACAAGTCGGTGGTCGCGGGCGTCGCCCAGGCCGCGGTCGTGTCGCGCGAATACGTGCCGATCGCCAAGAAGCAAGGCGTGAAGCTGCTGGTCGCCGGCAAGGAGGCGCTGCCCAATTATCTGCGCACCTGCATCATGATGACGGGCAAGACCATCGCCACCCGGCATGCCGACGCTGTCCGCTTCGCGGCGGCCGAGATGCGGGCGCTGCGCTATTCGCTGTCGCACCGCAATGCCGCGCTGGCCCTGACACGCAAGCTCGCCAAGACCCCGCCGACCGATCCGCGCCCAGCCTATATTTACGACTGGGCGGTCAAGGATCACGCCGTCGATCCGACGCTGGCGCTCCCGCACGACAAGCTGGCCTGGATGGAAAATCAGCTGGTGCAGCTCCACAAGCTGCCGAAGCCGATCGACATCGACCAGGTGATCGACCCCAGCGTCCGCGAAGGCGCCGTGAAGCTGGCGGGAAAGTAACGCCGCGGCGCCGTTATTTCAGCGTCAGGATATAGGCGACGATGTCCTGACGCTCCGCCGCTCTCGAGCGCGTCACCGGCGAGCTTCGCTGGCCCATGCCGATCGATCGCCTGAGCGCGGCGCGCACGCCGCACGGCGATCCCGGCGCGGCGGGTCAAGCGGGCCGGGCCGATTGGTCCGCGACCGAGGCCTTGAGCTTGGCCAGGGCGCGCGCCTCGAGCTGGCGCACCCGCTCGCGCGAGATCCCCATCTCCGCCGACAGCGCCTCGAGCGTGACCTGAGCATCGCTGAGGCGGCGCTCGGTGACGATCGCGCGCTCGCGCTTGTCGAGCACCTCAAGCGCCTGCCGCAAGAGCTTGCGGCGCATGGCCATTTCCTGCCGCTCGCCGAGCACCGCCTCGGGGCTTGGGCCGTCGTCGGCGAGGCTGTCCTGCCATTCCTCGGCCGAATCGGCATGCGCGACGTTGAGCGACAATTCGCTCCCGGCGAGCCGCAAGTTCATTTCCGCGACGGCGCGCTGCGGCACGTCGAGCGCCACGGCGATGCGATCCAGCACGGCGGGATCGAGATCGCCCTCGTCGATGACGTTGAACTCGGCCTTGAGGCGCCGCAGCTTGAAGAAGAGACGGCGGTTCGCCGCGTCGCGCGAGATGCGCACGAGCGACCAGTTGTCGAGGACGTAATGATGAATCTCGGCGCGGATCCACCATGCCGCATAGGTGGCGAAGCGAAACCCGAGCTCGGGATCGAAATTGGCCACGGCGCGCATCAGGCCGACAGTGCCGGCGGAAACGAGGTCGGATTGCGCGAGGCCGTAGCCGGCATAATTGCGCGCGGTCTTGGCGACGAGCCGGAGATGGCTGGTGACGAGCCGGTCGCGCGCCGCTTCATCCTCGTTGTCGCGCCAGCGTCGCGCGAGCTCGCGTTCCTCGTCCGCCTCGAGCATGGGAAACCTGCCGAGGGCGGCGATGTAGTGGTCGAGAGCTCTGTCCCTGACGCCAGGGGTAAATTCGCGCATCATCTTGGGCCTCTTCGCCTACGCCCGGGATGATGTCCCGCCTTGCGCCCGCGCCGCCTTGATCTGCGTCAAAAATCAAGGCGTCTCGATCGGAACCCAGACATTGCCGCTGCGGCGGTAGCGCCGCTTCACCGCGGCCCAGGCGACACGATGAGCGATCTCCTCGCGGCGCCACGGTTCGCGCGCGCCGTAGCTCGCCCAGGCATGGTTGAAGGCGCTGCGGAAAATGTCCTGGGCATGGGGCGGCAGACGCCGCCGCATCGCCGGCGGCAGGTCGTCGTTGCTGGCATAAGGCATCGCTTCCCTCCGGCGGCGCGGCCGGCCTTACCGCACCAGCAGCACGTCGCAGCGCGTCTCGGCCACCAGCGCGCGCAGATCGTCTTCGCCCGCGCTCGCGGCTTCGAGCACGACGAGCGCGGGGCGAAGCGCCGCGACCCGGCGGCGCAGCGCCGGGAGGCCGTCGTCCAACGGCTCGATCCGGACCGGCCGGCCGCGCTTCGGCGCGAAATAGGGAGCGACCGCGGCGGCCGCGTCTTTCGCCATCGCCTGGGGCACGAGGATGGTCACGGCATCGTCGTCTTCGGCCAGCGCCGCCGCTGCGGCGAGCACTTTCTGCTGCGCCGCGCTGGCCCCGGGCAGAAGCACGGTCACGCCCCGCCCCATGGCCCGTCGCCCGCGAATGAGCACGCTCGCAGACATGGCGCCGAGCCGCGCTCGCCATTGCGAATGAGGTCCCCACGCGCCCGCGAATTCGCGCCCGTGCATCTCGATCACGAGCATGTCACCCGCGCCCGTCGCGAACGCCGTCGACGATGCCAGATCGCGAACCGCGCCGAACGACCATTCGATGCCGCGCGCGGCGGCAGCGGCCTCGAGCGCGCGGCGCATGCCTGCGCCGAGAGCGGACGAAATCGCCGCAAGATCGCCGACGTCCTCCGACAATTCCGTCGCCGAGAGGCTCACCTGCCGTCCGAACGGCAGCGCGGCGAGACGACGCAGGGTCTCGTCGTCGTGAAAGATCCCATACAGCGACGCCTGGAACCGCACGGCCAGTTCCGCCCCCTGTATGACCGCGGCGCGGATGTCGGAGCCGGTGTCGCAAACGATCACGACGCGGCGGATCGCCGGGTCATCGGCCATCGTGATGGTCCTCTGCCTCGCCGTAATGGCGCTGCCGCTGCGGCGGCAAGGCCCGCTTGGCGAAGCCGGCCAGCCGGGTCGCGACGCGGCGATTGATCGTTCCCTCGGGATATTCGCCGGTGATATCGGGCGTTCCGGCGGGCACGCCGGTCAGGAGCGCAATGCCCTGATCGATCGTCTCGATCGCGATCACGTGGAAGCGGCCGGCGGCGGCCGCAGCGGCGACGTCATGGCGCAGCATCAGATGCTGCACGTTGGCGGCCGGGATGAGGACCGTCTCCTGCCCGCTCAGGCCGCGCGCCGCGCACACGTCGAAGAAGCCTTCGATCTTGTCGTTGACGCCGCCGATCGCCTGGATCCGTCCCATCTGATCGACCGAGCCGGTCACGGCGAAGCACTGGCGGATCGGCACCTCGGCGAGCGCCGACAGGAGCGCGAACAACTCTGCGGCCGAGGCGCTGTCGCCCTCGACCCCGCCATAGGATTGCTCGAAGACGAGGCTTGCGGTGAGCGAGAGCGGACCGTTGCGCCCGAAGCGTCCGCCGAGAAAGCCGGACAGGATCAGCACGCCCTTGGAATGGATCGGCCCGCCCAGCGCCACCTCGCGCTCGATGTCGATGAGTTCGCCCTTGCCGAAGCGGACCTGCGCGGTGATGCGGCTCGGCTGACCGAAGCTCGTTCCGCCCAGGCTCAGGACCGAGAGACCGTTCAGTTGGCCGATCCGTTCGCCCGCGGTCTCGATCCGGATCGTGTGCCGCGCGATCTCCTCCTGGAGGCGGCGATAGAGCCGGTCGCTGCGCCGCCGCCGCGCTGCCACCGCCACCTCGATCTCGGCCAGACCGACGACGGTCTTGCCGGAGGCGGCGGCGCCGTGATCGGCCTCGGCGAGAAGATCGATGATGCTGCGGAGCTCGGACGAGATCTTCTCCGTATCGCCGGCGCGGCGCACGCCCTCTTCGATCACGCGCGCGACCGCCGCGCTGTCGAGCGGCCGCAACGCCTGCCGTCGCGCGGCGGTGGCGATGAGACGCGCGTAGAGTGCGACATTGTCTTGCGTCCGGTCGACGCGATCGTCGAATTCGGCCGCGATCTTGAAGAGATCGGCGAAATCCGGATCGAGCTCCGCGAGCAGGTAGTAGAGCAGCGGCGGCCCGACCAGCACCACCTTGATGTCGAGCGGGATGGGCTCGGGGTCGAGCGAGACGGTGCTGGCCAGGCTGAGGAGCTGTTCGAGCGAGACGGTGCGTATCTCCCGCGCGCGCAAGGCGCGCTTGAGCGACTCCCAGGCGAAGTTTCCGGCGAGCACGCGGCGCGCGTCGAGCACGAGATAGCCGCCATTGGCTTTGTGCAGCGCTCCCGGGACGACGAGGTTGAAATCGGTGAAGAGCGCGCCGAACCGCGCCATGTGCTCGATCCGGCCAATGAGGCTCTGATGCGTCGGATCGTCCTCGAAGACGATCGGCGCGCCCTCAAGCCCCGCATTGTCCACCAGCACGTTGATCTGGTAGCGGCGGAAGGACGGCATGTCGCCCGCCGTCGCCGCACCATCGACGGCAAGCCCGGGTGGCGCTTCGGCGGCGGGCGCGATGAACTCCTCGGCATGTTCGAGGATGTCGCGCTCGACCTCTTCGAGATAGGAGACGACCTGCGGCAGATCGGCGACATTCGTGCGGATATCCTGGAGGAGATGGCTCACGACCCCGGCCGTGGTGTCGCGGTTGAGCTTGCGCACGGCGTCGCGATGTTCGCGCTCCCAGTCGGGAATGCGGCGCACGGTCGCCTCGAGTTCACTTTGAAGCTGCGCGATGTCGGCGGTGATGCGGGCGCGTTCCTCGGCGGTAAGGCGCTGGAAGACGTCGGGCTGGATCACTTCGCCGTTGCGCATCGGCGCGAGCGCGAGGCCCATGGGCGTACGGATGAGGGCGATGTCTTTCGCCTCGGCCTTGTGCTGGAGCGCGCCGAAGGCTTCCTCGTGGCGGTGCTTGAACTGCTCGTCGATCACCTCGCGGCGCGCGCGATAGTCCTCGCGCTCGAAGGCCGCGGGAAGCGCCGCGCGCAGCTCGGTGATGAGGCGCTGCATCGTCTCGCGCAGCGGCCGCGCCCGCCCCCGCGGCAGTTTGAGGCAGCGCGGGCGGCGCGGATCGGTGAAGTTCTGGACATAGCACCAGTCCCATGGCGGCGGCGCGGCGGCGGCCTCGCGCTCCAGCTCGTTCTGCACCAGCGTGTGCTTGCCGGTGCCGGGCGGGCCGAACGCGAAGATGTTGAAGCCGTGCCGGCGCATGCCGACGCCGAGCCGCACGGCATCGACGGCCCGTTCCTGGCCGACGAGGCCGGACAGGTCGGCGAGTTCGGCGGTGGTGGCGAAGCCGAGATCGGCCGGCTCGCAACAGCGGCGCAATGTGGCCGCCGGCAAGGGCTCGCCGCTCGTCCACGCGGCGGTTCCGGGCGTTGCATCGTTCACGGCGTCGTCTCCCCCGGTTGCTTTTGCCGCCGCAGCATAGCGTCAGCGGCGGCGATCGTCATGGCGCCTGCGCCGACACCGTCGGCACGATCCTCAGGTCGCGTTCTTGTGCGCATCCTCATCCGGAACCTCGACCACCATGCCCGACACCGGCTCGACCCAGGCGAGATGATCGCGCACCGCCTTGACCCCCGGCACGTTCTCGACCACCACGCACAGCGCCTGACGCTCGCGCTCGTCGAGGATCACACCGTGAAGGTCGACGATCCCGTCCTGCACGACCGCATCGATCGTGGCACGTATCGCCCAAGGCTGCTGCTCGATCGCCGTCAGCACGCGGCGGCGCAGTTCCGCATCGGCCGGCGCCGCCGTCGGGGCGGCGGCCGCGAGATGGGCCAGCACCGGCAACAGGCTCGCGCGGCTGACGATGCCGACGAGGCGGCCGTGGTCGAGTACGGGCAGGCGCTTGATGCGGTGCCGCTCCATCGAGTGCACCACCTCTTCAAGCGGCGTCTCCGGCGCGATGACGATTACGCGGCGGGTCATCACCTCGCCGACCTTGCGGCCATGCGCGCGGACGTAATCGACCGCGAGCGGTCCCGGTCCCAGAATGAATTCGAGCCAGTGCGGCCGCCGCTTTTCGGTCCCGGTCTCGGCGCGCCGCAGCAGATCGCCCTCGGTCACCATGCCGATCACCGCGCCCGCCTTGTCGATGACCGGCAGGCCGCTCACGCCGTGGTGCAGCATGAGCTTGGCAGCATCGGCAACCGTCGTCTCCGGCGTCACCGTCACCACGCGATGCCGCATCACGTCCGCTGCCTTCATGATCGCTCTCCCAACGTCCCGGCCCGAGCCTAGGCCGAGCCCCGCCGCGTGGCCTTGATAAGGATCAAGCGCCAGCGGCGGTCCTCGACCCTTGGCGCGGGTCCTGTATGATAGTCCACCGTGCCACCGCTCGGGAGCCGGCCATGGGCATGAACATCGCCGAAAAGATCCTGGCACGCGCCGCCGGTGCGGCCAGCGTCGCGCCAGGCGAGATCGCGGTCGTCGAGGTCGGGACCAGCGTCCTCACCGACATGAACTTCCTGCCGGCGTCGTGGCGCGAAATCCTGAAGGTGCCGGACCCGGGGAAGGTGGCGATCGTGCTCGACCACTTCGTCCCGGCGAACGACGCGCAGAGCGCCGCGGCGCATACCACGGCGCGGCGCTTCGCCGAGCGTTTCGGCATCAAGCGCTTCCACGATGTCGGCCGCGACCAGGGCATCAGCCACGTCGTCGTTGCCGACGAGGCCTATGCGCTGCCCGGCACGGTGCTGGTCAATGCGGACTCGCATACCTGCGGCGGCGGCGCCCTCAATTGCGCCGCGCGCGGCGTCGGCCTGCCCGAGATGCTGTTCGCGGTCACGACGGGCAAGAGCTGGTTCCGGGTCGGCGAGACCATCCGCTACGACTTCGAGGGGCGGCTGCGGCCGGGCGTCTCGGCCAAGGACGTGTTCCTCCATATCGCCGGCACCTATGGCGCGCATGTCAACCAGAACGTCGAGTTCGGCGGCCCGGGCATGGCCGGTCTGAGCCTCAACGCGCGCCGCACGCTCGCCATCATGGGGACGGAGTTGTCGGCGGAATTCGTCATCTTCGAGCCGGACGATCGCCTTCTCGATTATGTGCGCGAGCGCAACCCGGCGCCGTTCACGCCGCAATGGCCCGACGCGGACGCGCGCTACAAGGAGCGGCGCACGCTCGCGCTCGACCGGATCGAGCCGCTGGTGGCGCTGCCCGACGCGGTGGTGAACAGCTCGGTTCCGGTCGCGGCGGTCGCGGGACAGCGCATCGACCAGGCCTTCATCGGCTCGTGCGCCAACGGCACGCTCGACGATCTCGAGGCGGCGGCGAAAATCGTCGCCGGACGCCGGGTCGCTTCGGGGGTGCGCTTCATCGTCACGCCGGGCTCGCAGGCGATCTACCGCGCGGCGCTGGCGGCAGGCTATGTCGCGACGCTGACCGAGGCCGGCGCGGTGGTCACGGCGGCGACCTGCGGCGCCTGCGTCGGCGGGCACATGGGCGTGCTCGGGCCGGGCGAGATCTGCATCACCGCCAGCACGCGCAACTTCAAGGGACGCATGGGCGACCCGTCGGCACGCATCTACATGGCCTCGCCCGCCACCGTGGCGGCCTCGGCATTGGCGGGCCGCATCGCCGGCGCGGCCGACTATTTCGCGGGAGCGCCCGCATGATCGCCGGACGCGTGTGGAAATTCGGCGACGACATCAACACCGATCTGATGCTGCCCGGATCGGTCATGGCCAAAAGCGCGGAGGAGCAGGCGCGCGCGGTGTTCGCCGCCAACCGGCCGGGCTGGGTCGATGCGATGCGGCCGGGCGACGTCATCATCGCGGGCCGCAATTTCGGCATGGGCTCGAACCGCCCGGCCGCGCGCTCGCTGCGCAATCTCGGGATCGGGTTTCTCGTCGCCGAATCGATCAACGGGCTGTTCTTCCGCAACAGCGTCAATTTCGGATTCCTGGCGCTCGAATGCCCGGGCGTCGATGCCGCCTTCGCCGAGGGCGACACGGCCGAGTTCGAGCCCGACGCCGGCTGGACGGTGCGCAATCCCAAGAGCGGCGCCGTGCTCGCGCCCGCGCCCATTCCCGAGCGGCTGCTGCGGCTGATGCGCGGCGGCGGCATCTTTCCGTTGCTCGAGGCCGAAGGACTGATCGCGCCGCGCGCGCAATAGAAGGGCCGAGCATGGACGCGCGCAACATCACCTACGCGCTCGAGGGCGCTGTCGCCGTCATCGGGCTCGACCGCCCGGCCAAGCGCAACGCGCTCAACGATGCGATCATCGCGGAGCTGCACGCAGCGGTGCTGCGCGCCGCCGCAGAGGCCCGGGCGGGCGTGATCTTCGGTCACGGCGAGCATTTCTCGGCCGGGCTCGATCTCGCCGAACATGCCGAGCGCACGCCGATCGAGAACGTCCATCACTCGCGCGGATGGCATGCGATCTTCGACCGGATCGAGCGCGGCGCGATCCCGTTCGTCGCGGCGCTCGCCGGCGCGGTGATCGGCGGCGGCATGGAGCTGGCCGCCGCGACGCATGTCCGGGTCGCCGAAGAAGGTGCGTTCTTCGCGCTTCCCGAGGGACAGCGCGGGATTTTCGTCGGCGGCGGCGGCTCGGTCCGGGTGGCGCGCCTGATTTCGCCGGCGCGCATGGCCGACATGATGCTGACCGGCCGCGCGCTCTCCGCCGCCGAGGCCGAACGCGCGAATTTCGTCCAGTACCTGGCCGGCGCGGGCGCGGCGCTCGCCAAGGCCAAGGAATTGGCGGCGCGGATCGCCGAGAACCCGCCGGTGTCAAATTTCGCCATCACCAACGCGCTGCCGCGGATGCAGGATCTGTCGCATGACGACGGCATGTTCTTCGAAGCGCTGGTGGCGGCGCTGACTCAGACTACGCCCGAGGCGATGGAACGGATGCGCGCCTTCCTCGAGAAGCGCGCCGCGCGGCTGGCGATGCCCAACGGCGAAACCGGCTGATCGCGACCGGCGCGGCCGTCTCAGACCGTGAAGCCGAAGCCGTCGTCGCGCAACGAAAACGCGCCTCCCGCGACCGCGCCGAGCCACGACGCCGTGCGCGGCACGCCGCCGAAGGTGAAGAGGTGAAGCCGCGCGATGTCGGCATGGCGCTCGTCCTGCACGAGCTCGTGCAGGATCGCCTCGGGTCCCGCGTCCATGAGCAGCCGCGTCCCGCGCCGCAGCGCCCGCAATGATGCGCCGATGCCGCAGGTGGCGGCGAAATTGAGCAGCGTCGCGATCTTGGCCGGCCCGGCCAGGCCGACGTGAACCGGGACGTCGCCTTCGCGCGCGCGGAACCGGCCGAGCCAGGCAAGGATCGGCCGCGCCGCGAAGCAGAACTGCGTCACGACATGGGGAAGGATGCCGGCCGCGCGCAGATGGGCGATCTTCGCGGCCAATTCCCGCTCGAGCACGGTATCGGGAATGCGCGGATGGCCCTCGGGATAGGCAGCAAGTCCGACGCGGCGAATGCCGTGGCGCTCGAGCGCGCCCTGCTCCAGCACCTCGAGAGCCGAGCGAAACGGCCCGCGCGGGCGGTCGCAATCACCGCCGATCAGCAGCACCTGCGTCACGCCCGCCTCGCCGTCGAGCCGCGCCAGGAGGTCGTGAAGCTGGGCATGGCTCGCAAGATGGCGGGCGGCGAGATGGGGAACCGGATTGAGCCCGGCGCGGCGCAAGTCCCGCGCCGCCGCCACACGCACATCGCCTTCGTCGCGGGCGAGCCAGGTGATGTAGACATCGCTGCCGGGCGCAAGCGGCGCCGCCATGGCCTCACGCACCGCAGCGGCACGGGCGAGGGTCTCGACCGAGGCCGTGGCGGCGAGCGCCCGCAGTCGCCGCTGCACGTCTCGCGGCGGCGCGGTGATGGCAGCGCGCACAATGGTTTCCGGTAGCATCGGCTTCACCCCGGACGGCGATCGCCGCGATTGCACCGCTTCCGTCCCGTGACGTAAACCACAATCTTGCCCATTCCAAGGATGGGCAGGGCGATGGGCAGACTTTGCCGGCCCGGCGTCTCCGGCGCCTATTGCAGCCGGCCGGCGCGTACCAGCCGGCCCGGGGTCGCGCCGGTATAGCGGCCGCACTCGAACACCGGCGTCCCGGCAACGAGTGTCGTCTCATAGCCGTCGACACGTTGGACAAAGCGGCGCCCGCCGGCGGGCAGGTCGTTGATGATTTCGGGCGCGTGAATCCGCAGCCCGTCGAAATCGATCACGTTGACATCGGCGCGCAGACCCGGCGCGAGCCGGCCGCGATCAGCGAAGCCGAAGAAATCGGCGGTCTCGCTGGTCTGGCGCTTGACCAGCAGCTCGAGCGGCAGGCACGGCCCGCGGCGCCGGTCGCGGCCCCAATGCATCAGCATGTAGGTCGGCACCCCGGCATCGATGATCGAGGCGCAATGCGCGCCGCCGTCGCTCAGTCCCAGGAGCGTCGCCGGATCCATCAGCATCTCGCGAATGGGGCCGTGATCGCCAGCGACGTAATTCGTCACCGGGAAGAAGAGATAGCGGTTCGCGGCCTCGGTCAGGTAGTCGTAGGCGACCTCGTCGGGCGTGCGCCCCTGGCGCTCAGCAATGACGGCGATGCTCGCCTCGGGACCGGGCTCGTAATCGGGCGGATCGCCCATCACGAAGATGCGGTCCCAGCGCGTGGCGATGAGCTGGCGAAACTGCACCAGGCGCTTCACCGCTTCGGGCGCCGGCGTCTCGGCCAGGATGGCGCGCCGCAGCGCCGGGTCGCGCAGGCGCCGCAACTGCTCGGCGACGGGCAGCCCCTCGAGCGGACGGTAGCTCGGCCGGATCGTGAACGGGTTGAGCGCGGTGCCGATGCCGAGCATGACGCCGATCGGCCGGCCGGCGATCTGCGCCGTCACCGGCGCGCCCGCCGCGCGCGCTTCATGCACCGCGGCCAGAAGGCGCTGCCAGCGCCCGGGCTCGTTGAAGCGGTCGGTGAGCAGGAACCACACCGGGCGGCCGGTCTCCTTGGCGAGCCGCGTGATCCAGGCGAGCTCGGCCGTCTCGTCGTCGAAATCGCTGTTCATGCCGAAGGCGCCGGCGCCGACCGCGCCCAACGCCGCGCCGATGCCGACCAGCTCCCGTTCCTCGGCAAAGCGCGACGGCACCATCTCGCCGCGCGGCGTCTTGTGCGAATCCGTGCGCGAGGTGGTGAAGCCGAAGGCGCCGGCCCTGAGCGCCTCTTCGGTCAGGCGGCGCATGGTCGCGATGTCGGCGGCGGCGGCCGGCTCAAGTCCAATGGCGCGGTCGCCCATGACATAGACCCGCAGCGGCAGATGGGCGATCTGGGCGGCAACGTCGATCGCGCGCTTCCGGCGTTCCAGCGCGTCGAGGAATTCAGGGAAGCTCTCCCAGTCCCACGCCATGCCTTCGGCGAGCGCCGTGCCGGGAATCTCCTCGACGCCTTCCATCAGATCCATGAGCGCGCCGCGATGCTCGGGCCGTACCGGCGCGAAGCCGACGCCGCAATTGCCGAACATCACCGTGGTGACGCCATGCCACGACGACGGCGCGAGAAGCGGGTCCCAGGTCGCCTGGCCGTCGTAATGGGTATGCACGTCGACCCAGCCCGGCGTGACCAGGAGCCCGCTCGCGTCGATCTCGCGCCGGCCGGGGCCGAGCTTGCCGCCGACGGCGGCGATGCGCTCGCCCTCGATCGCGAGATCGCCGCCAAACCCCGGGCTTCCGGTGCCGTCGATGATGGTGCCGCCGCGAATGACGAGGTCATGCATGAGGACGCTCCTGCGACGTTCGCGGTCCACCATGCGCCGCAGGCACGGCCCTGGCAACGGCGGCGGCGGCGGCGCGACAAAGCGGCCGCGGCGCCCGTAGCGTATCCGCTACTCCGCCGCCGAATGATCGATCGCGGCGATCTCGGCGTTGCGCGGCGAATGCGCCGCCGCGCGATGATCCTTGGCCAGGACCGTATAGACCGCCGGCACGACGAAGAGCGTGAACAGCGTGCCGATCGACATGCCCGAGACGATTACGAGCCCCATGGCGAAGCGGCTCGACGCGCCCGCGCCGGTGGCGAAGAGCAGCGGCACGAGACCCACCACCATCGCCGCCGTGGTCATCAGGATGGGCCGCAGCCGGATGCGCGCGGCGCGCTCGATCGCGCTGCGCCGGTCGAGGCCGTCGGTACGCTGCAGCTGGTTGGCGAAGGCGACCATGAGGATGCCGTGCTTGCTGATCAGGCCGATCAGGGTGAGAAGGCCGACTTGCGTGTAGATGTTGATGGTCGTGCCCGGCACCTGGATGGGACCGAGCTGGCCGCTGATCAGGAACAGCGGGATGAGCGCGCCGCAGATCGACATCGGCACGCTGACGAGGATCACCAGCGGATCGCGCAGGCTCTCGAACTGGCCCGCCAGCACCAGGAAGATGACGATGACGGCAAAGGCGATGGTGACGACGAGCTGGTTACCCTCCTGCACGTATTGCCGCGACTCGCCGAGGTAGTCGTGCAGGAAGCCGGCGGGCAGCAGCTTCTGCGCCGTCGCGTTGAGGAAGTCGACCGCCTGCCCCATCGTCACGCCCGGCATCGGCACCGCCATGAACGTCGCCGCGTTGAGCTGATTGTATTGCGTCAAGGCATTGGGATCGGTGCCGGTCTTGAGCGAGACCACCGAGGCGAGCGGGATCGGCCCGCCGCTTGGCGAATTCACGTAATACTGGGTGAGCGCGTCGGGGGTGAGCCGGTTGGCGCGCGGCACCTGCGTCACGACATCGTAGGACCTGCCGCCGAGGCTGAACTGGTTGACGTAATTCTCGCCGACCAGAAGGGCGAGGGTATCGCCGATCGCGTCCATATTGATGCCGAGATCGTGCGCCTTGGCGCGGTCGATGTGGACGCGGATGACCGGGTTGTTGAAGTCGAGGTCGCTGTCGATGACCATGAACATGCCGCTCTTGCGCGCCGCGTCCTTGATCCGCTGCATCACCTCATAGACCGAGCGGTAGCTCTGGGTCGAGCTGATGACCATCTGGACCGGCAGGCCGCCGAAATTGCCCGGCAGCGGCGGCGGCGATACGAAGAAGGCGCGAAGGCCGGTGATCTTGTTCGCCGCCTGCTGCAGCAGCGGCATGATCTGCAGCGCCGAGCGCTTGCGCTCGTCCCACGGCTTCATGACGAAGCCGGCAAAGCCCTGATTGAGGGTCGGGACGCCGTTGACGACAAAGCGCGCATCGTTCTCCGGAAATTTGGTGAACACGCGGTCGAGCTGTTTGCCATAGGCGTCCATGTAATCGAGATTGGCGTATTGCGGCGCCTTGACGATGCCGAACAGGAAGCCCTGATCCTCGGGCGGAGCGAGCTCGGATTTGGTGTGGAGATAGAGGAACGGAATGCTGATGAGCACGACGAGCGCGAACAGCGCCGTCACCGGCCGGTAATCGAGCGACCCGGCCAGGCGCCTGCCATAGGCGGCGGCAAGGCGGGAGAAGCTGCGGTCGACGAGGCGGGCGAACCGCCCCTCGGACATCTCGCGCGTCAGCAGCACCGAGCACATCATCGGCGACAGCGTCAGTGCGACGATGCCCGAGATGATGACGGCGCCGGCCAGCGTGAACGCGAACTCGCGAAAGAGCGCGCCGGTAAGGCCGGTCAGGAGCCCGATCGGCGCATAGACGGCGGCGAGCGTGATAGTCATGGCAATGATCGGCCCGACGATCTCGCGCGCGCCGATGAGCGCCGCCTGCACCGGCGTCCGGCCTTGCTCGATGTGGCGGTAGACGTTCTCGACGACGACGATGGCATCGTCGACGACCAGCCCAATCGCCAGCACCATCGCCAGGAGAGTCAGCAGATTGAGGCTGAATCCCAGGACCACCATGATCGTGCCCGCGCCGATGAGCGACAGCGGAATCGTGACCACGGGGATCGCCACCGAGCGCGGCGTGCCGAGGAACAGGAAGATCACGGCGATGACGATCAGTACCGCCTCGCCGAGCGTCCATTCGACCTCGCTGATCGACGACTTGATGAAATTCGTGGTGTCGTAGGCGACCTTCATCTTGAGCGACGGCGGCAGCGTGCGCTCGATCTGCGGCATCATCCCGCGCACGTCGCGGACGATGGTGAGCGGATTGCCGGTAGGCGTCGCGTCGATCCCGACGAAGACCGCGTGCTCGCCGTTGAGCATCACGCTCGACGCCGTGAGGCGCGGACCGAGCTCCACTTTGGCGATGTCGCCGAGCCGCACCTGGGCGCCGCCCTGCACCTTCACCACCATGTCGCGGAACTGCGCCACGTCGGTCAGCCCGGTGTCGGCGGTGACGCTGGTAATGGTGAAATAGCCCTTGGTTTGGCCGGGCGCGGACTGGAAATTGTTGGCGCGGATCGCCGCGGCGACGTCGTCGGCCGAGATGCCGCGCGCCGCCATCCGGTCGGGATCGAGCCAGACCCGCATGGCGAAGGTCTGGCCGCCGAGGATGTTGACCGCGGCGACGCCGTCGATCGTCGACAACAGCGGCTGCACCACCCGGGTCAGGTAATCGGAGATCGCCGGGCTGGTGAGGTTGGGGCTGCTGAAGCTGAGATAGATGACCGACGTCGATTGGCCGGTGGTCTTGGTGATGACGGGATCGTTGGCCGCCTTGGGCATCAGGTATTTCACCTGCTGCACCTTGGCCATGACGTCGGTCATCGCCTGGTTCGGGTCGTGGTTCAGCTTGACATAGACCTGAACCGTGCTCGTGCCCTGCTGCGCGTTCGAGGTGACGTAGTCGATGCCTTCGGCCGATGACACCGCCTGCTCGATCGGCGTCGCGATGAAGCCCTGCATCAGGCTCGCAGGCGCACCCGGATAGGTCGTCGTCACCGTGATCACGGTGTTGTCGAGCTTGGGATACTGCCGGATCGGCAAGGTCATCAGCGAGCGCGCACCGACGAACAGGATGAGCAGGCTGACGACGAGCGACAGCACCGGGCGGCGAACGAAAAGGTCGGTGATGGCCATGGCAAGCCCCTCTGCGCCCGGATCAGTTCACCGGCACCGTGGGCGGGGTCTTCAAGCTGTCCGCCGTGGGCACAACCGCCGCGCCGTCGATGAGCCTGAGCTGCCCGGTCGCGACCACCCGGTCGCCGGGGCGGACGCCGCTCAAGACCGCAACGCGATTGTCGAAATGCTCGCCGGTCGTGACGAAGCTGCGCTTGACGTGGAACTCCGGCTTGCCGTCGCTGCCGTTCCCGGTCTTGACGATGAGGAAGACCGAATCGCCATAGAGCGTGTAGTCGATCGCCGTCTCCGGCACGGTCACGACATTGGGCTCGGCCGGCAGGACGACCTTCACATGCGCAAACATCCCCGGCAGCAGCAGGTGCCCCGGATTGGCGAGCGCCGCCTGCAGCTTGATCGTGCGCGTATCGATGCTGACCTGAGGCTCGATCGTGGTGAGCCTGGCGGTGAAGCTGCGGTCTGGAAAGGCATCGACCGTGACCGTCACCGCCTGCCCGACCGCGACCTGATCGCGCGCCGCCTCGGGCAAGGTGAAATTGACGAAAAGCGCGTCGAGATCGGTCAAGGTGACGAGGGGCATGCCCGCGTTGACATATTGGCCGAGATCGACCTGGCGGATGCCGAGCGCGCCGGCGAACGGCGCCCGCACCAGCTTCTCGGCGATGAGCGCCTCGGTCTTGGCGATCTGGGCATTCGCCTGGTCGAACTGTGCCTTATAGGTGTCGACATTGGCCTGGGTCTCGAATTTGTGCGCGGCGAGATCGCGTGCGCGCGCGAGATTGGACTGCGCGAGATGCGCCTGCGCCTGGTAGTTCGCAAGGTCGCCGCGCTCGGGCCCGTCGTTGATCTGCACCAGAGGGTCGCCGGCCTGCACCGCGGCACCGGACTTGAAGTAGATCTGCGTCACCCGTCCGGCGACTTCCGGCGCGATGATGACCTGATGGTCGGCGGTGAACGAGCCGATGCTGGGGAGATCGCGCGGCATCGCCATCGCGGTGGCCGTGGCGGTGGCCACCGGCAGCGGCGGCGGCACGTTGTGCGCGAAGAAGGACGTGATCGCGTGCTCGCGGAACCGCTCGAAGGCATAGAGCCCGCCGAACACGACGAAGAGCAGGATCGCCATGATCGCAAGGCGAAGAATGAGCTTCGAGCGGCTCGGCGCGCGACGACTTCCGGCATCGCGCAGTTCCGCCGTATCGGCATGATCGAGACGCGTGTCCACGGGCGGTTCCTTAAACATTGCCGATCATTGTGCCGCGGCCGCGGCCGCGGCCGCGGGATACGCGGCGACGCGATGCGCTGCGATGACTTCATCCTTGATGCCGAGACCGCGCAGGATGAAGCGCGCGGCGCCGTCGATGAGCGTCTCGACGTCGCCCTCGTAGGGAACGACGTCTCGCCCCGGCAGGCGCAGGAAGGCCAACATCGCCGCGAGATGGTGGCCGAACCAGAAGCGGTTGGCGAAGCCGGTGGGCAGCGCAACCAGATCGCCCGCTGCCTCGGCCGCGCGAAGCGACGCCTCGACCCGCGGCAGGATATGCGCCTCGAGCCACTGCAGCGCGAGGCGGGCGTATTCGCCGTCCTCGAGGAAGCTGTTCACCATCAGCCGATGGCGGGTTTCCTGCTCCGAGCCCGGCGTCGCCCCGACGATGGAATGGCGGAGCATGAAGTGCACCATGTCAATGAGGGCCGCGGTCGACGGCTCGAGCACGAGCAGGCGCTCGAGCCGCGGGTCGCCGAGGCAGCCTTCGCGGTGGATTTCCTCGTAAAGCGCGGATTTGCTCGGGAAGTGCTTGAACAGCAGCCCTTCGGAAACGCCCGCGGCCTCGGCAATCTCCTTGGTCGTGGTGCCGGCAAAGCCCTTGCGCGCAAAGAGCGGCACCGCGGCGGCGACGATCGCGCGGCGGCGCTGCTGGTTGTCGAGTCGGGCGACGCTCATGCTGCTGAGTAAGTGCTTACTCACTACGAGTCCTATGCTATTTGTGCATAACTCCATTGCCCATTATAAGGGTATATGCAGCCGCTGGCGCGCCCCCGCTCCGGCTTGCGCCGCCGTCCCGAACGGCCGAAGCTTCGACCCACAATTACGCAGCGCGAGGCGGGAGGACGCCAATGACAATGCTGGACGGCAAGGTCGTGCTGATTTCGGGCACCGCGGGCGGACAGGGGCGCGCCGCCGCCCTCGCCTTCGCCGCCGCCGGCGCCAAGGTGTTCGGCTGCGACGTCAACGCCGACGGCGCCGCGGAGACGGTCGCCTTGGTCGGACGCAAGGGCGGTGCGATGCGCTCGCTGCAGCCGCTCGACGTGAGCGATCTCGACAACGCGAAGCGCTGGGCGAACGCGGCCGCCGATGCCTTCGGCGGCATCGACGTGCTCTACAACAACGCGGGATCGCTGCGCACCAAGGGTCCGTTCGCATCCTCGACCATCGAGGAGTGGGACCTCACCATCCGCTACGAGCTCACCATCGTCTATACGGCGACGCTCGCGGTGTGGCCCCATCTCGTCGCGCGCGGCGGCGGGCTGGTCATCAGCACCGCCTCGATGAGCGGCCACCGCGAGTTCCTGCCGCTGCGCACGGCCGCGCACGGCGCCACCAAGGCGGGCGTGATGGGCTTCACGCGCATGCTCGCCGCCGAGGGCGCGCCGCACAAAATCCGCGCCGTCAGCATCAGCCCCGGCCTGATCCGCTCGCCGGCGACCGAGCGCTTCTGGTCGGGCGACGACGCGCAGCGCGCCATCGGCGCCGGCCTCGTCGGCCAGATCCCGCTGGGGCGTTACGGCATGCCCGAGGACATCGCCAATGTCGCGGTGTTTCTCGCCTCGCCCGAGGCGTCCTTCATCAACGGCGCCGACATCCTCGTCGACGGCGGCGCGACCGGCGTGTCCTATTCGCCCCTGCGCGAGTGAAACGCGCGTCCGGCGAACCGGTTATCTCGACACAACCATCTCGCCGTGGCATAGTTTGCCGAGCGACGCCGCGCGGGCACGGCGAGCGTCGGAACAAACGATAACAGGGAGGACGCGATGGGCTACTACCGAGGACTCGTGACCGCGGCCGTGACGGGCATGGCGCTGCTCGGCTTCAGCCCGCCGAGCCCGGCGGCGACGCCGATCCAGATCGGCTTCAGCATGCCGCTCACCGGCCCCTTCGCCGTCTCGGGCAAACAGGCGCTCATCGCCATGAAGCTGTGGGAGGACGACATCAACGCCAAGGGCGGGCTGCTGCACCGGCCGGTGAAGCTCGTCTATTACGACGACCAGAGCAATCCCGCCAACGTGCCGGGCATTTATACCAAGCTCCTCGACGTGAACAAGGTCGATTTGCTGGTCTCGCCCTACGGCACGGTCATGACGGCGCCGGCGCTGCCAGTGGTGATGGCGCACAAGATGGTGATCACCAGCCTCGTCGCGCTCAACGTCAATTCGCGCTTCCACTACGACCGCTATTTCTCGGTGACGGCAAGCGGCGCCGACCCGGTCGTCGATTTCTCGTCCGGCTTCTTCCAGGCGGTGATGGAGCAGACGCCGAAGCCCAAGACGCTGGCCTTCATCGGCGCGGATCAGGAATTCTCCAAGCAGAACCTCGCCGGCGCGATGGTCAACGCCAAGAAGGCGGGACTGAAGATCGTCTACAACGAGACCTATCCGCCTTCGACCACCGACTTCGCGCCGATCATCCGCGCGGCGCAGGCGACGCATCCCGACGTCGTCTATGCCGCCTCATATCCGCCGGATTCGGTCGGGCTCGTCCGCGCCGTGCACGAGGTCGGCTTCAAGCCGAGGGTGTTCGGCGGCGCGATGGTGGGCCTCCAGATCACCAACA
This sequence comes from Allostellaceae bacterium, assembly GCA_035532935.1. Lineage (GTDB taxonomy): Bacteria > Pseudomonadota > Alphaproteobacteria > ATCC43930 > CGMCC-115725 > DATJLY01. The sequence continues at coordinate 58,386 of DATKQE010000085.1, read as the reverse complement.
TCCAGATGCAGCTCGGGCCGCTGATGAACGGCGTCCTCGCTTTCGCCGCGTGGGAGCCGGTGCCCACCATCGAATATCCGGGCGTGATGCACATGCTCGAGCGCTATCAGGTGCAAGCGAAGGGCCAGGGCGTCGACCCGCTCGGCTATTTCCTCGCGCCGGCCGCCTACGCCTATGTCCAGGTGCTGGGCGAGGCGGTCGAGCAGGCCGGAACGCTCGACCAGAAGAAGCTGGCCGAATACCTCCACACCCACACCTTCAGCACGGTCGACGGCAAGTTCTCGTTCAACAAGCTCGGCGACCCGGTCGATAACCGCCTGCTCTTCGTCCAATATCACGGTATTACCGGCCACGGCTTCGACCAGTTCAAGAACCCGGCATCGCACATGACCATCGTGGCGCCGGCCGCGCTCAGCACCGGGAAGCTCATCTACCCCTTTGCCAAAGCCGTGATGTAGCCGCGCGCGCGCCGCGCGGGCGCATGATTCACAACAACAAGCGGACGACCGATGGGGTTGAACCGCCGCACAACAGGGAGGCAGCAATGCATTGGACGGCCAAACTGTGGGTCGCGATGGCGGCCCTCATTGTCACCACGTCCGGTATCACCGCCGCACACGCCAAGCCGTTCACGATAAACCACGGCTGGGTGGTCTGGACCGGCGACATGTCGCCGATGATCTTCGAGAAGCGCGACATTCTCAAGGATTACGGCAAGACCTACACCGTCGATCCGATTCACTTCAAGGGCACCTCGCCGCAGCTCCAGGCGCTGGCGACGGGGCAGATTCAGATCGCGTCGCTCGCTTATTCGAGCTTCGCCAACGGCATCCTGAACGCCCATCTCACCGACATGCGGATTGTCGCCGACGGCTTCCAGGACGGCGTCAACGGGTATGCGTCGATCCAGTACATGGTCAAGAACGGCAGCGGCATCAAACGGATCGAAGACCTCAAGGGCAAGATCCTGGGCATCAACGTGATCGGGGCCGCGGTCGATATCGGCGCCCGCGCGGCGCTCTTGAAGCACGGCCTCGTCGCCGGCCGCGACTACACCATCATCGAGTCGCCGTTCGCGGCGATCGGCGCCATGCTGCTCGAGGGCAAGGCCGATGTCGTGTCGATGGTGCCGCCGTTCCTTTATGCACCCCAGGTGCAAAAGGGCGCGCACACGCTGTTCACCATGAAGGACGGCATGGGCAGCTCGCAGATGATCGTGCTCGTCGCCCGCGAAAGCGACCTGCAAAAGCACCGCAAGGCCTATGACGACTTCTTCGAGGACATGGTCCGCGGCATCCATTGGATGCTCAATCCCGCCAATCGCACCGCGGCGATCGCGTTTGCCGCCAAGACCGGCAAGCTTCCGGTCGCGCGCCTCAGCGGCTGGTATCTGACGAACAAGGACCAGTATCGCGATCCGAACGGCGTACCGGATCTCGCGGCCTTCCAGCGCAACGTCGACGCGCAAGTGAAGTTCGGCTTTCTCAAGCACAGTTTCGACGCGAAGAAATACGCCGATCTGAGCTTCATCAAGCGTGCGGCACAGCGTTACGAGACCGCGTCCCGTTGAGGGGGGCGGGATAGGGGCGCCCGCGGCCGCGGCGCGATACGCGCTGCGGCCGCCGGGCTGCGCTCAGGCGCTGGCGTGGATGACGTCGCGCACGAGGGGATAGATCTCGCGGCTCCAGCGGCGCCCGCTGAAGACGCCGTAATGTCCGACGCCGGTCTGCACGTAGTGCCGCTTCATGTAAGGCCGCAGACGCGTACACAGATCGTGCGCGGCGAGCGTCTGTCCGACCGAACAGATATCGTCGCGCTCGCCTTCGACGGTGAGCAGCTGTATCCGCCGGATCGCCCCGGGATCGACCCGGCGCCCGCGCCAGCGCAGCGCGCCGCAGGCGATGTCGTGGTTCTGGAACACCGTTCGCACGGTCTCGAGATAGAATTCGGCGGGCAGGTCCATCACGGTGAAATACTCGTCGTAGAAAGTCCACGTCGCCTCGGCCTTCGCCGCATCGCCGGCGACGCGGTGCTGATAGAGGTCGTGAAGCGACTTCAGGTGCCGCGTCGCGTTCATGCCCACGAAGGCGCCGAGCTGGAGGAAGCCGGGATAGACGCGGCGCATCGCGCCCTTGAAGCCTTGCGGCACGACGCCGATCAGGTTCCGCTCGAACCACGCGATCGGGCGGGCGGTGGCGAAGGCGTTGACCTTAGTCGGGTTGATGCGCGCCCATGCCCGAGGCCACGCTGACCATCAGCAGCAAGAACTATTCATCCTGGTCGCTGCGCGGCTGGCTGCTGGCGAAATTCGCCGGCCTCGCTTTCGCCGAAAAGACCGTGCCGCCGGACGATCCCGAGATCCGGGCCGAGATGCTGCTGCTGTCGCCGTCGATCCGCGTCCCGTGCCTGACCCATGACGAGGTGTCGGTATGGGATACGCTCGCAATCGCCGAATATCTCAACGAACTGCGCCCGAAGGCGCGGCTCCTCCCGGCCAACCGCGCCGCACGCGCGCATTGCCGGGCGATCTGCGGCGAGATGCATTCGGGGTTTTCCGCACTGCGTTCGGCCCTGCCGATGAACCTCAAGGGCCATTTCCTGCACTTCAAGGTGTGGTCGCGCGCAGAGGCGGATATCGAGCGCATCGTGACGATCTGGCACGAGTGCCTGGCGACCTATGGCGGACCTTATCTCTTTGCCGAACGCACCATGGCCGACGCGATGTACGCCCCCGTCGTCACCCGGTTCCTCACCTATGACGTGACGCTCGATGACGTCTGCACCGCTTATTGCCAGCGCATCATGGCGATGCCGGAGATGGTCGAGTGGGTCGCCGCAGCCCGGCAGGAGACGGAGGAGATCGACGAGTTGGAGATGGAATTCTGAATCGCAAATGCGTCCCGCAATGATCACTGCATGGGCAGCGATGCCAAAATTCTATGCGCCAGAGCGGATGACGCGGACATGCTCGGCCAGACAAGGCACCGGCCGGATCGCGTTGCTCTCCGGTTGGAAGTGCCATTGCGGCTTGCGGGTGGCGCGATCTTCGGTCTCGACCAGAATTCCTCTGAGGTCGCGGAAAATCGGGTCGGGTCCGACATAGACGACGTGATCCCCCGGTTTCATGCTGCACCTGCGAACTCATTTTGCAGTGCAGCAATTTAGCCGTAACCAGATCGAACGTCAATATTTCGTCACAGCGCCGAATCCAGACGACCATCAAGGACGGAAAGTGCCGCCTTGCGGCCGCCGGCCGCCGAGCACGAGCTCCGCATCGGCCTCGGTCGGGCCGTCGCCGTCCAGCGCCGCAACCACCGCCAGAAGCCGCGCGATATCAAACGGTTTTGCGAGATAGTTCTGCGCCTTCATCCCATGCGCGGTGTTCCATTCGGGTTCGCCGCTCATGACGATGGTGGCAATGCCGAGCGCGCGCGTCATTTCCGCGAATTCGAGCCCGGTTTCGCCGGGCATCCTTGCATCGGTCAGGATCAGGTCGAAATGCTCCCGCGACAGGATTGCCCGCGCCACTGCGACGCGGCGCGCCGTCGTGACCTGCATATCCGCGGCTGCAAGCGCCCGAGCCACCAATTCGAGGACCGAAGGATCGTCATCAACGACGAGAATGCGCTTCGTTGCCATCGCCCGCGTCTCGGATGCTTGTGTCGGAAGCGTTCAAGCAATCCGCGTGCCATGGCGAGCGAGACCGCGCGGCGGTGCCCGTCACCTTACCGGCAGCACGCCACATCAGGGTGGATGACGCCGTCGATCCCTCTCCCTGCGGAGGCCAATCCCGGCGCGCGGCACCGGGTATTAAGGTATCGATTTCTTAATAACTTTTCTATTTTGATAGAGGGAATTCTAGGCTATCGTTGCCTTCAACCATCAGTTGTTAACAACTGAGGTATGCGCATTGTCAGACAAGACGGCATCGCCAGACAGCGACCGTGGCGCCAGGCGCCCGGTGGGAATTCGGTCACACTGTGCGCAAGTGCCCCGGCCCATCGGCGCCGGCAATCGATTGGGCGGCGGCCCGGGAGAAACGTCATGCTAGAAGATCGCTTGCTGATCATTGATGACGACAGCGGATTCCGGAACTATGTCCGCCGCGTTGGCGAAGCCGCGGGGTTCGAGACCCTGGCCACCGGCGATGCCACCGTGTTCATGGAGCGGGTGCGGTCGTAGAATCCGTCCGTCATCGTCATGGACCTCAACATGCCGGGTGCGGACGGGGTCGAGCTGCTGCGCGGTCTCGGCGATGCCCGGGTCCGGGCCCGCGTCCTCATCGCCAGCGGCGTCGACGCGAAGGTGCTCGATACCGCGCGACGGCTTGCGGCGGAGCGCGGATTGGCCATTGCCGGAACGCTCTCCAAGCCGATTCGCGCGCAACATCTCAAGGAGCGGCTGGAACAGCTGCGCGAGGTCGAGAAACCGCTCATGGCCGGCGCGCTCGCCCATGCAATCGCCAACAACGACCTCGTGCTCGAATACCAGCCCAAGATCGAATGCCGCAGCGGACAGGTGGTCGGCGCCGAGGCGCTGGTGCGATGGCGGCACCCGACGCGCGGGATGATCGCGCCCGACCAATTCATTCCGCTGGCCGAGCAGAGTGGCGCCATTCACGCCTTGACGGAATGGGTAATCAACGCCGCCGTCGCCCAGGCGGCGGCGTGGCGCCGCGACGGCCTCGCGCTCGAGGTCGCGATCAATATCTCGGCCCGAAACCTCGAGAGCCTCGAACTGCCCGACGTGATCGGCGCGCGCTGCGCCGCCGCCGGGCTGCCACCGGAAGCGCTCATGATCGAGCTGACGGAATCGGCCGCCATGGGCGACCCGGCGCAGACCATGGATATCCTGACCCGGCTGTGCATCAAGGGCTTCCGCCTCGCCATCGACGATTTCGGGACGGGCTATTCCTCGCTGGTGCAGCTACGCCGCCTGCCCTTTTCCGAACTCAAGATCGACAAGTCGTTCGTCATGCAGATGAACCGCGACCCGGACAGCCAGGTGATCGTCGAGGCGGTGATCGGCCTGGCGCAAAAGCTGGGGCTGAGCGTCGTCGCTGAAGGCGTTGAAACGGCTGCTATTCTTGCGTCGCTCACGCGGCTCGGCGCGGACGCGGCGCAAGGGTTTTTCATCAGCCCCCCGGCGGCGCCGGAACGCGTCGCCGACATCGCGCGCGCGACCACCGGCGCCGCGCGCGCCCCAGTCAGCTCGCTTGCCACCGCCGCCGAGCGCTCGCGCGCGCAACAAGCCGTCGCGCCCGACCGGATCGACCCCGACCGGATCGACAAGGCCATTCTACCGGTCCTCGAGCGCCGCTGACGGCGACGGGTACGCGGCGCCGGCCGGCGCGGAGCCGCCCCCCGCGCTAACGCCGCGCCGCCTTGCGTCCGCTCTTTCGCGGCCGCGCCTTGGCAGGAGCCTTGCGCGTGACGGGGCGGGTGATGGGCCGCGCCGCGGCTTTTGCCTTTGCTTTTGCCTTCACTTTGGCCTTGGGCCGTTTCGGCGGCGCGGCCGCCTTGCGCGCTGGCGCCGCCGGCTTGAGGAAGGCACGGATCGCGGCCGCGGTCTCGTCCGGCCGTTCGACATGCGGGCTGTGGCCTGCGCCGGCGATGATGTGGAGCTTCGCCTTGCCGAGCCCGGCGGCATAGGCCTCGCCATGCGCGCGCGGGACCATGCGATCATGCTCGCCCCAGAGCAGCAGCGCCGGTCCGGTATAGCGATGCAGGCGCCGGCGCAGCAGGCGATTGAAGAAATAGGGCGGATTGAAGCCGATGCGCGAGGCAAAGCGCATGGTCTTGTAGCGGGCCAGCTCGCGCTCGACATTATCGCGCCCGTCGGGGAAGAGCGTGGTCGCCGCTGCCGCCTGCGTATCGGCAAAGAGGAGGCGGCGCAGGCCGGAGTAGTCGCTGCCGTTCTTGGGTTGCGCCTCCCAGAAGATGTCGCCGATCGGCGCATCGGGAAGCTGGAGCCCCGAGGCCCCGATCAGCACGAGGCTGGCGACGCGTTCGGGATGGCGGACGGCAAGCTCGGCCGCGATCCAGCCGCCGACGCAGGCGCCGGCAAGGGCGACCTTGGAGAGCCCCAAGGCATCCAGCGTTTCGATATAGCGGAAGGCGAGATCGTCGATGGTCTCGATGTCCTCGTCCTCGTCCGAGCCGGCGCAGCATGGATGCGCCGGCGCGATGACGCGGAAGGACCGCGCCAAGGTGTCGTGGAACGGCAGGAACGCGGGCGCGGCGCCATGCACATCGGCAAGGCCGTGCAGATAGACGAGCGCCGGTCCGTTCCCGGTCTCGGCGATTTCGACGGCGTGGCCGGCGACGGTCAGGGTGCGGGTTGGCATTGTCGCCTCACTGTGCCGCGCCGGCGACCGGGACGTCGGCCAACTCGGGATAATCGTGCGCGAACAGCGCGGCGGAATCGCGCCGCAGCGCCGGAGCCACTTCGGTCGCGAAGAGCCGCATGCTCTTGCGCGCGAGATCGGCGCGCATGTTGCCGAAATGGAACTGGATCAGCAGGTTTCCGACCCCGGCCTGCTCGATCAGCGACCACAGCCGCTCGCGCACGGTCTTGGGACTGCCGGCGATGATCGAGCCGCCGGCATCGAGCTCCTCCCAGCTATCGATGTCGCCCAACTGCTTGCCGCCGAGCGTCGCATTCTTGAGGAAATGCTCGTAGGAGCGCACCGAGGTCGAGGGCACGCCCGCACCCTGCGTCAGCGGCCTGCCTTCGCGCCGCAAATGCCCCTTGAGGCAGAATTTGAGGAAGTACCACACGCCTTCCCGCGCCTCTTCGCGGGCCTGCTCGTCGGTCTCGGAGACGTAGACCGAGAGCAGGATGCCCATGCGGAAGGGCTGATACTTGCCGCCATGCTGCTCGATGATGCCGGCAAAGCGCCGCGCCGCGAGCCGCGTCGCCGCTCCGTGCGTGCGCGAGGACAGGAAATAGCAGTGACCGCGCTTGGCCACGGCTTCCATGGTCTCGAGCGACAGCGCGCCGGGAACCCAGATCGGCGGATGCGGCAGCTGGCGCGGCCGCGGCCACACGTTGACATAGCGCATCGGATAATGCGGCCCGTCGTGGCGGAACGGGCCGTCCTCGGTCCAGGCGCGCTGCACCAGATCGATCGCCTCCCAATAGCGGGCGCGCGCCTGCGGCTGCGGAATGTTGTAGTTGAACGCCTCGGGCCCGCCGCCCATGGCGAAGCCGGCGATGAGACGCCCGCCGCTCATCGAATCGATCATCGCGTATTCCTCGGCGATGCGCAGCGGATTGAGGTAGAGCGGCAGGAGCGAGCCCAGGACCACGATCTTGCCGCGCTTGGTGCGCTGCGTCAGCGCCGAGGCGATGATGTTGGGCGACGGCATCAGGCCATAGATGTTCTGGTGGTGCTCATTGAGCACGAAGCCGTCGAAGCCGAGATCCTCGGCATAGACGAGCTGGTCGATATATTCCTGGTAGAGCCCGTCGGTGCGCTCGCGGTCCCAGAGATGGTTCGGAACCGTGACCCAGCCGCTGTCGTAGCGCTCGTCGAAATCGGGTGGCAGATACGGGTAGGCCATGAAGTGCCAGCAGAACAGCTGAACCGGTTGCATGCGGCCTTTCTCCCCTTTGCGTCATCGAGCCTGCCGCGCCCGCCCGGGCGCGCTTGCGATGCAGGCCGCGCGAACTTATCGCGGGAGCGATTTCACCGCCAGGGGGAAGATCAAGGGCGTCGCGTCGCAATCATTCTTTGCCCTTGCCCGATGCCGGTTTGATCGACGGATCGGCAGATCTCGTTGACGCGGGATGTCGCAGACCCATCGCATTTTTGGCGTAACGTTGCAACCGCCCGCGCCCCCGGTAAGATCGCGACAAATTCGCGGGAGGGTGAATTGTTTCTCCGCAACGCTTGGTATGTCGTGGCGTGGGATCACGAGGTCCGGCGGGAGCTCCTGGCACGCACCATCCTAGGCGAGAACGTGGTTCTCTTCCGCACCGAGGACGGGTGCGCGGCGGCGCTCGAGGATCGCTGCTGCCATCGCCACGCGCCGCTCTCGGCAGGAAAGCTCGTCGGCAGCACCGTGCAATGCGGCTATCACGGCTTCACCTACGACCGCAGCGGCGCTTGCGTGCTTGTGCCGAGTCAGCCTTCTGTGCCGCCGGGCGCGCGCGTGCGAAGTTACCCCGCGACCGAGCGTCACGGCTGGATCTGGCTCTGGATGGGCGATCCGGCATCGGCCGACGCGACGCTGATCCCCGACCTCTTTTGGCATACCGATCCGGCGTGGCGCCGCATCGGCGATTATTTCCACGTCAAGTGCCACTACCAGGCGCTGATCGACATTCAGCTCGACCAGACCCATTCGAAATTCGTCCACCCTACCTCGCTCGCCAATGACGGCGCCATCGCGACGCCGCCCAAGGTGAGACGCGAGCAGCGGGTACTCCATGGCGCGCGCGAGATGGCGAACAGCGATCCGCAGCCGATCATGCGCCGCATCGCCGATTACCGGCATCCAAGCGCCGACGTTTGGATCAAGTGGACCTACCATCCTCCCGCCGCGATCACGTTCGATACTGGAATCGCGGAGCCGGGCACCGGCGCCTTCGAAGGCCACCGCGAGCATGGCATCACCATCTACAATTCGCACGCGATCACGCCCGAGACCGAGCGCTCGAGCCATCATTTCTGGACCTCGTCGCGCAATTTTCGCCTCGACGACGAGCACGTGACCGCGGTCATGCGCGAGATCCGCAACACCTTCCTCGAGGATGTGGCGATGGTCGAGGCGCAGCAGCGCGCAATCGAAGCCTTTCCCGGCGCCGCGAGCGTCGATGTCAGCGCCGATGCGCCGACCGTTCAGGCACGGCGCCTGATGGAAGCGCTCATCGCCGCCGATGCGCGAGGATGACGAGGATGGGACGGCTCGATCACAAGGCTGCATTCATTACCGGTGCCGGCGGCGGGATCGGTGGCGCGATCGCCAGGCGATTTGGCGCAGAGGGCGCCGCCGTGATGTGCGCCGATCTCGACCGCGATGCGGCCGAGCGCATCGCCGCTTCGATCACCGAGGCGGGCGGTCGGGCGGACGCCGTGGGCTGCGATGTCGCCGATGCACGCCAGGTGAGCGCGGCGATCGATCGGGCGGCGCGCGAATTCGGCAAGCTCGACGTGCTGGTCAACACCGCCGCGAACGACGATCCGCTAGGCGATACGGTCGAACTCGACGAAGCGCAATGGAACCGCGCGCTGGCGGTCAATTTGACCGGCGTGTTCCTGGTGGCGAAATACGGGATTCCGAAGCTCCGTGCCGCGGGCGGCGGGAGCATCGTCATCGTCGCCTCGCAACTGGGCCAGGTCGCCGTCCCGCGCCGGCCGGCTTATGTCACGAGCAAGGCGGCGCTGATCCAGCTCGCACGGTCGATGGCCCTCGACCATGCGAAGGAGCACATCCGGGTCAACACGGTCTCGCCCGGCGCAATCGAGACCAACCGGCTGTTGAAGCGACTCGGCACGATCGAGGCGGTGCGGGCGGCATTGGTGCCGCTGCATCCGATGGGGCGGCTCGGCCAGCCCGAGGAGATCGCCAATGGCGCCTTGTTCCTCGCCAGCGACGAGGCCTCGTTCATGACGGGCGCCGATCTCGTGATCGACGGCGGCTACACCGCCGTGTGACGGCGGCGCGTTATCGAAGCCGGCCGAGTTGCTGCGCCGCGGCGGCATAGCCGCCGGAAGCGCCGTCAACGAAATGGAAATGCTCGCCGAACACGCTCGGGGTGAAGCACGTCACCAGCGCCTCGTCCTGGCGATAGAGGCCGAAGCGCACCACGCCGCGCCGCGCCGCGCCGTCGAGCAGCGCCTCGATCCTTCCGGCGAGCGCCGCGGTACAGTCGAGCGTCATGCGCAGCCCGTCGTCGTATTTCCGGAAATCCGAATTCGCGGCGACCTCGGTGAGATAGGTCTGGGGCGAGAAGCCTCCGATCCGCACGCGCCAGCGGAAGATCAGATAGGAGATCAGCGTCCATGCCGCCACCAGCGCCCGGTCCAGTCCCAGCGGACGCCCGGGCCGGTGCCGCGACCGCGCCTCGAGCTCAAGGCCCGAGGGCGGCCATGTCGTGCGCAGCGACGCGCGCGTGACCGGCGTTCCGGCAGCGTCGCGATCGGCGGCCAGCGCGAGCAGCCGCGCGATCAGCTCCCAATAATCGGGCAGCGCATCGGGACCGGTCGGCACGGCCAGCAGCGACAGGATGATGCCGCGCGCCGCCGGAATGCGCTCGAACCGGCAGGACAGCCCGGCAAGGTCGGGGCGCGTCCCGGGCGCGGCCGGCGCTACCGCGAATTCGCCGCGCTTCATCGCGCGCTCGGCCCAGGCCAGGCCGCCGCCGGAGAACATGGCATAGGTCACGTTCGGCGACGGCGCGAACCGGGCCACCCGCGCGTCGAGGCCCGCTGCGCGCACCGAAGCCACCGGCACCATCGCCGCGCGCAGCGACAGGGCCAGTTCCTCGCGCGCATAGGCGATCGCGGCCGCGAGCGCTGCGCGGGCGCGCTCGACGCCGTCCGGCGCGACCGCGAAACTCGCCCCGTCGCCGCCGAAGACGAACGGGAATTGCCGCGTGCCGAGCGCGTTCGCCACGGCGCTGATGACCGCCGCCCCCGCCATGTTCACCGCCTTGTAGCCGCCCGCCGCGATCGCCTCGGTCGAGCCGACGATATCCGCGAGCCCGAGCCCCCAGTCCTCGGGCAAGGGCCGGTAGAGAAGCGGGTCGATGATCCGGTCGAACCCGTCGAACACCGGCAGGCTCGCATAGAAATCGCCCGCGGGATGGCTGGCTGCTGGTTCCATGACCCGGTCGCGCCAAGGCTATCGGACGCGCACCCCGCGCGCAACGCGCGCCAGTTTCATGGGCGTCGCGCAAAGCGCTGGTGCGCGGGTCGGGCGTGCGATTGAATGGACCTCGGTCCGACGGAGGAGAGAATTCGGTGTTCGCAGAAACCCGGCCCAAGCTCATCGGTGCGCGCGTTGCGCGGGTCGAGGATCTGCGCCTGTTGACCGGCGGCGGGACCTTCGTCGACGATCTTCATCCGCCCGGGCGCCTTCACGTCGCGTTTCACCGCAGTCCGCACGCGCATGCGCGGATCGTCGCGATCGATGCCTCGCGCGCGGCGTCGCTGCCCGGCGTCGCGGCGGTGGTCACGGCGGCGGACCTCGCGGGCCTGGTGAAGCCGCTGCGCGCGCCGTCGAAGATGCCGGACTACCACATGACGACGCAGTACCCGCTGGCCCAGGGCAAGGTGCGCTTCGTCGGCGAGCCCGTGGTCGCCGTCGTGGCGGCGAGCCGGTGTCTTGCCGAGGACGCGGTCGCGGCGCTCGCGCTCGACTACGAGCCGCTTCCCGCCGCGCTCGATCCGCACGATGCCGCGGCGCCGCACGCGCCGCTGCTGCATGACGAGGCCGGGACCAATGTCATTCTCGCGCGCGCCTTCGCCCGCGGCGATGTCGTGGGGGCGATGGCGGCGGCGGTGGTGCGGGTGCGGATGCGGCTCCGCTCGCACCGCAAGACGCCGGTGGCGATGGAGAACCGCGCCTGCCTCGCGAGCTATGATCCGGGGCGGCGCGCACTGACGCTCCATTCGACGACCCAGGTCCCGGGTATCGTCCGCGACGCGCTCGCCGATTTCATCGACCTGCCCGGCCTGCGCGTGCGCGTGATCGCCCCCGATGTCGGCGGCAGCTTCGGCGGCAAGGGCTCGGTCTATGCCGAGGAAGTGGTGGTGAGCGCCCTCGCCTGCCGCCTCGGGCGAACAGTCGGCTGGACCAGCGACCGCATCGAGGATCTCGTCACCACCACCCAGGCCTTCGACGAGACCGTCGATGCCGAGCTTGCCCTCGACGGTGACGGCCGCATCCTCGCGCTGCGCGCCGATGTCGTCGGCGATGTCGGCGCCTATTCGATCTATCCCTGGACCGCCGCGCTCGAGCCGGTGCAGGTGGCGAGCTTCCTGCCCGGCCCCTATCGCCTGGCGAATTACGCGGCGAGCGTGCGCGGCGTAGCGACGGCGAAGCCGCCGACCGGCCCCTATCGCGGGGTCGGGCGGCCGATCTCGACCTTCGTGATGGAGCGGCTCATCGACGTTGCGGCGCGGCGCCTCAAGCTCGATCCGACCGAGCTGCGGCTGCGCAATTTCGTCGGCGAGGACGACTTCCCCTACAAGACCGGCTCCGGCATCGTGTGGGACCGGTCGAGCTTCGCCGCCTGCCTCGTCCGGGCGCGGGACGCACTCGATTATCCGGCCGCGCGCCGCGACCAGGCGGCGGCGCGCCAAGCCGGGCGCTGGATCGGCATCGGCTTCGCGTCCTATGCGGAGCTGACGGGGCTCGGCTCGCGCATCGCGGCGGCGCCGGGCATGCCGCTCAACACCGGTACCGAGGCGGTCACCGTGCGCATCGACAGCACCGGTGCCGTCACCGCCATTGCCGGCAGCGCCTCGCAGGGCCAGGGGATCGAGACCATGCTGGCGCAGGTCATCGCCGACGAGCTCGGCGCGCGCTTCGAGGACGTCCGGGTGGTGCAGGGCGACAGCGCGGCGCTGGCGCACGTGACCGGCACCTATGCGAGCCGCAGCGCGGTGCTGGCCGGCGGGGCGGCAACGCTCGCGTCGCACGCGGTCCGCGACAAGGTCATTCGCGTCGCCGCGCATCTGTTCGAAGCCGCGCCGGTCGATATCGAGGCGACGGGGGGCCGCGTCTTCGTGCGCGGCACCGATCGCGTCCTGGGCTTTCGCGAGCTTGCCCGCGCCGTCTATGCGGAAATGGGCCGGCTGCCGGCGGGGCTGCGCGACGATCTCGAGGCGACCATCCGCTACGATCCCGATTTCGGCACCACGAGCTGCGCCACCCACGCCGCGATCGTCGAAATCGACCGCGAGACCTATGCCGTCAACGTCATCCGCTATGTCGTCGCGGAGGATTGCGGCCGGCTCATCAACCCGCTCATCGTCGACGGCCAGGTCCATGGCGGCGTCGCCCAGGGCATCGGCGCGGCGCTCTACGAGGAAGTGATCCACGGCGAAGACGGACAGATCCTCACCGGCAGTCTCGCCGATTACATCGTGCCGGGCGCGACCGAGATTCCCGCGATGCAGGTGCTGCATCTGGAAACCCCGTCGCCGACCACGATCAACGGCTATCGCGGCATGGGCGAGGGCGGCACCATCGGCGCGCCGGCGGCGATCGCGAACGCCGTTTCCGACGCGCTCGCGCCGCTCGGCATCGAGGTGAGCGAGCTGCCGATCACGCCCGAGCGCCTCTACCGGCTGATCGCGGCCGCTCGGACTCGAGATTGAGGAGACGAGGATGAATCTGGGGCTGCAGGGAAAGACGGCGCTGCTCACTGGCGGCGCGCGGGATGTCGGCGCCGCGATCGTGCGCGCGCTGGCGGCGGAAGGCGCGCGCGTCGCCGTCAACTACCATCACTCGGCCGAGGCGGCGGCCGCGCTCGTCGCCGATCTCGCCGCAGGCGGCGCCGAGGCCCGCGCCTATCGGGCCGATGTCGCCGATCACGGCGCCGTCGGCCGCATGATCGAGGCGGTGACCAGGGATTTCGGCGGGCTCGACATTCTCGTCAACAATGCCGGGCTGGTGCAGCGGCAGTGGTTCGTCGATACCACCCCGGACGATTGGCAGCGTCAGATCGGCATCGGGCTCTATGGCGCGATCCATTGCTGCCATGCGGCCATACCTCACATGATCGCGCGTGGCGGCGGACGGATCATCAGCCTCGTCGGCGATTCCTCCCGCGTCGGCGAGGCCGGGCTCGCGATCGGCGCCGCTGCGCGCGGCGGCGTGCTCGCCCTCACCAAATCGCTCGCCAAGGAGCTCGGCCGGTCCGCCATTACCGCCAACGCCGTCGCGCTCGGCCTGGTCGAGACGAGCCACATCGACCGCGGCTGGCTCGATGCCAACCGCGAGAAGATCACCCGGCTCTACCCGCTGCGCCGCCTCGGGCGCGAGGACGACGTGGCGCCGATGGTCGTCTTCCTCGCCGGCGCGGGCGCGGACTGGATCACCGGCCAGGTCCTGAGCATCAACGGCGGCTTCAGCATGGCCGGGTAGCACGCACCGCCGCGAACGCGGTACGCTCGGCCGCGGAGGAATGTCCCATGCCCAAGACCATTACGCACGTGCACTGGCCCGACGCGCCCGATCTGTGGATGCCCTATGCGCCCGCGATCAAGGTGACGGGCGGCACGACCGTCTATCTCGCCGGCGTCACCGCGGCGCCGGTCTATCACCACCATCCGCACCGTCCGGAGGAATTCGATGCCATGCCGCGCGACATGGAAGGGCAGGCCCGCGCCGCGCTCGAAAACCTGAAGCGCGGGCTCACGGCGGTAGGCGCGCGCTTCGCCGACATCGTGACCGCCGACCGGTTCGTGACCGACCTTGCCGAACAGGACGCGCTGAACCGCGTCTGGGCCGAATATTTCGGGGACGCCAAGCCCGCGACAACCACTGTGCAGGTCGTCCGGCTCGCCACCGATCCGCGCTGCCTCGTCGAGATCAACGCGGTGGCGGTGATCGACTGACGCCGCCGCTAGGACAGTTCGCTTTCGAGCGCGACGCGCTCGTGCCCGTCGAGCAGCGCCTTGAGCCGGTACTGATTCATGCCGCGCTCCGACGGGAGCAGACGGACGACCTCGAACTTGGCGTTGCGGTCGACGCCGGCCGCCGCCGGGATGAACGTCACGGTCTGACCGAGCTTGAACTTATGGGACATCGCGGAGGCTGCCTTTCGCTCGCAGCGGCGGCATGCCTTCGCATCACCGATAGCGCCGTACCGGTCGCCCGGGGCGCGCCGCCGTCGAAACACGCTCGTCCTTGTGGCGGAAATTGATGCGGCCCTTGGTGAGATCGTAGGGCGTCATCTCCACCGTCACCCGATCGCCGACCAGCATGCGAATGCGATGCTTCTTCATCCGGCCGGAGGCATAGGCAAGCGTCTCGTGGCCGTTGTCGAGCTTGACGCGAAACCGCGCGTCGGGCAGCAATTCGAGGACGATGCCTTCAACCTCGATCAGGTCTTCCTTGGCCATCAGGCGCGCCTCCGAGGCGGACGGGGCGGCCGAAGCCGCCCGGTTGCAGGGTCAGGCCGTGCGCAGGTTGCAGGCCGAGAATTTTCCGCTGCGCGCGTCGCGCTCGACATCATAGTTGAGCTTCTGGCCCTCGTGGAGATTGCCGATGCCCGCGCGTTCGACCGCGGAGATATGGACGAACACGTCCTTCTCGCCGCTGTCGGGTTGGATGAAACCATAGCCCTTCTGGGCGTTGAACCATTTTACGGTTCCGGTCGCCATATTTGCCGTTCCATGGATAGTTGGCAGCCATGCACGATTGCACGGCAGGATCAATCTTCGGCGGGGAGATCGGGAGCAGGTCCGGCTCTCAATCGAAAGCGGGGAGAGCATGCCGAACCACGACGGGATGACCGCTGCCAATATACGCCCTCGCCGCAGCCGGTACAAGGCCGCGCTTCAGGCCGCGCTTCAGCCGGCCGCGCTTCAGCCCCGGTGCCGGCACCGATTTGCCGCGCCGTTGCGGCAAATCGTCGAGATCGTGCCGGCCGCGCTGCGGCGGCGACGCGCGCATCGCCACCGCGCCCGTTCTCGGCTATTTTCTGCTGCCGACACGGCTGCCAAGGGAGGAAGGAATGGCACGGAACGTGAAACTCGCGTCCTCGCCCTCCGTCATCGACCGCATCATCGCGATCCGCGACCGGTGGCATACCAAGCATCACCCGTTCTTCCGCGCCTTCGCCGAGGGCCGGCTGCCGCTCAAGGCGCTGGGCCGCTATCAGGCGCTCCATTTCCAATACGTGGCGCGGGCGCTGCCGAGCTTCGGCCTGCTCTACGCGCGCGCCTATCATCTCGAGGACGTGCGCAAGATGATCGCCGAGAACGTCGCCGAGGAGGAAGGACTGAAGGCGATCCCCGAGCCGGGCCACGAGGCGCATGACCACAACGAGCTCATCTTCCGCTTCTGCCGCGCCGCCGGGCTGAGCGACGACGAGGTCCGCAGCATCAGGATGCCGCCGGCGTGGTGGGGGCGTTCGCTCTATTACTATCACACTGTCGCAACCGAACCCGTGGGCGTGGTGCTCGCCATGCAGACCACCCAGGAAGGCCAGATGCCCGGCCTCATCAGCGAGGTGCTTCTGCCCGCGTTCGAGAAGCATTGCGGCTGGAAGCGCGACGCGCCCGAGATCGCGTTCTTCACCGAGCACGACGCCGCCGATGTCGAGCACAGCCGCCGCCAGATCGAGCTTTGCGCCCGGCATCTCGACACCCCGGCGCTCGAGGCGCGCGCGCTCGAGGTGGCGGAGCAGATGTGCGTGCTGCGCTGGGCCTCACTGACCGATCTCTATCGCGCCGACGTGCTGCGCGAGACGGAGATTCTTCCGCCCGGGATCGGCTGAGGCCGCCGCCGACTTCGCGGCCGCTTCACTTCGGCGCCCCAAGGCCGCGACGCGATGCAACGGAACGAGGCGGCGGCCGTCCCGGTGGTCAAGGATCTGGTCCTGGTCGGCGGCGGCCACAGCCATGTCGCCGTCATCAAGCGCTTCGGCATGAAGCCGTTGCCAGGCGTGCGGCTCACGCTCGTCTCGCGCGACGTTCAGACGCCCTATTCCGGCATGCTGCCGGGGCTGATCGCGGGACATTACGATTTCGACGCCGCCCATATCGACCTCGTCGCGCTGTGCCGGTTCGCCGGCGCTCGGTTCTTCCATGACGAGGCGGTCGGGCTCGATCTCGCGAACCGCCGCGTCCTCTGCCGCGCCCGGCCGGCGGTTCCCTATGACGTGCTGTCGCTCGATGTCGGCGCGGCGCCGCGCGTCGATGCCGCCGATACCGCCGGCCGCGCGATCGCGGTCAAGCCGATCCACCGCCTGCTCGCGCAGTGGGAAGGATTGCGCGCCCGCGCGCTCGCGGCCGAGGGTCCGCTGCGCATCGCCGTCGTCGGCGCCGGCGCCGGCGGGGTCGAGCTGCTGCTGGCGATCGCCCATCGGCTGCGCGCCGAACGCCGCGGCGACAGCGGCGAATTCCATCTCTTCACCGACGCCGCTTCCATCCTTCCGTCGCATGGGCGAGCGGCGCGGCGGCTTCTCGCGCACGCACTCGCGGCAAACGGCGTCACGGTCCACACCGGCCCGGCCGTGACGGCGATCGGCCCGGGAATCCTGCGCACCGCCGATGGCGCGGTCCACGACGCCGATGAGGTGCTGTGGGCGACAGCGGCGGGCGCGGCACCGTGGCTGGGCGCCGCGGGCCTGGCGACGGACCGCGACGGCTTCGTTGCGGTCGGCCCGACGCTGCAATCGCTGTCGCACGAGGACGTGTTCGCCGCCGGCGACATTGCCGCCATGGTCGAAACCCCGCGCCCGAAATCGGGCGTGTTCGCGGTGCGCCAGGGTCCCTATCTCGCGCAAAACCTGCGCCGGTTCCTGCTCGGCCAGCGGCTTCGCCGCTATCGGCCGCAGCGCCGCGTGCTCGCGCTCGTCGCGACGGGCGGCCGCCATGCGGTCGCGTCCTGGGGCGCGCTGGCGTGGGAGGGGGATTGGGTGTGGCGGTGGAAGGACCGGATCGACCGCCGCTTCGTCCGCCGATACAACGAGCTTCCCGCGATGGCAGAGGACGAGGCACCGAAGCTGCCGCGCGGTCTGGTCGACGCCACGGCGGCGCGCGCGGTCGCCGCTTCGGCCATGCGCTGCGGCGGCTGCGGTGCCAAGATCGGCGCCGCCGTGCTGACGGGCGCGCTCGGCGGGATCGTGCCGCTCGAGCGCGCGGATGTGCTGATCGGGCTCAGGGAGTTCGACGACGCGGCGCTGGTCGTGGTGCCGCCCGGGATGGCGCTGATCCACAGCGTCGATTACTTCCGCGCGCTGGTCGACGATCCCTTCGTCTTCGGCAAGATCGCCGCCAATCACTGCCTCGGCGACATCTATGCCATGGGCGGCGCGCCGCAGACGGCGCTCGCGATCGCCACCGTGCCGTTCGCGCGCGCCGACAAGGTGGGCGACACGCTGGCGCAGATGATGGAAGGGGCGGCGGAAGTGCTGCGCGAAGCGGGCGCCGCGCTTGTCGGCGGGCACAGCGGCGAGGGCGCCGAACTGGGCCTCGGCTTCGCGGTGAACGGCCTGGTGCGGCCCGACCGCGTGCTGCGCAAGAGCGGGTTGCGGCCCGGCGACCGGTTGGTGCTGACCAAGCCCCTCGGCATCGGGACGCTCTTTGCCGCCCACATGCGCGGACGGGCCAAGGGGCGCTGGATCGACGGCGCGATCGCGTCGATGCTGCAATCGAGCGCCGGCGCCGCTTCCTGCCTCGGCGAGCACGGCGCGACCGCGTGCACCGATGTGACGGGCTTCGGCCTGGCCGGCCATCTCGCCGAGATGCTGCAAGCCTCGCAGGTGGATGCGGAACTCGCGCTCGCCGCGCTGCCGTTGCTCGAGGGCGCGGCCGCGACGCTCGGCGCCGGGCTCGTCAGCACGCTCCAGCCACAGAACGACCGCCTGCGCGCGATCGTCGCCGCGAACGAGGCCGAGCCGCGCGATCGGCGCCGCGCCGCGCTGTTCGATCCGCAGACCTCGGGCGGCCTCATCGCCGGCATTCCCGCCGACCGCGCCGAAGCCTGCGTCGCGGCGCTCCGGCATCTCGGCTATGCGCGGGCGGCGATCATCGGCACGGTCCTGAAGCGCGAAGGCGCGCGCGAGGCGATCCGCCTGCGTCCGTGATCGCCCCGACCGTGACGAAAAACGGCGGGGCGGAAACGAGCGTGGCGGAAAAGAGTGGGAGTCGAACCCACCAGAGACGTCTCACGCCTCCCACCGGATTTGAAGTCCGGGCGCCCCACCGGGGTGCGTTTCTTTTCCCTCACTCGAAAAGGCCCGTTTTACGGGCCTTTCTTGCGTTTCGCGCAATGTTCTTAGGCCAAATTCGTGTTGCAACACACTACCACGAAAAACGGCGGATTTCCGCGCTTTCCCACGCGTTCCCGTTTGTTCCGTGCAACACGCGTGCAACACGGATAGGCTGCCCTGTTCGACAGACGTTCTCTGACGGAGACGATGAAGATGGCAGACACCTTCAAGCTCGGTGACGTGGTTAGACTCAAGTCAGGCGGTCCCGCAATGACGGTCGTGGGCCTCGTTGGCGGCGGCGGCGTGTGCGTCGCATGGTTTGATGGCACCACTCTGATGCGGCATACCAGCGGCCCCGACATGTTCCCCCATGACGCTCTTGAGCGCACTAACCCGGATGCGAAGCAAAGCCCGGAGTGAGGCAGCAGGGGGAGTGACAACACCGGCTCGGGCTCGGCCAGCGCCGCACGCGCCACGTCGCCGCAGATGGGCGCGATCTCGCGCGGCCGGGCTACTACAGGCGCCCAGGGCGGGCGGACTCGCGACGTGGCGCGCCCGTGTGCGGGGGGTGGGACGTGGCCGCTGCCGCCTGGCACCGGCGCGACGGTGCTCAGCGCCATCTTAAGCCGAAGCCGCTATGATGGCGCCGATGCACACCGGCGGCCTGATCGTCATCGACCTTGGGTTTCTCGCCGCGCTGGTCGCCAGCGTGATCCGCTGGCGGCGCACGACGCCGCGCGAGCGTGAGGAGGAGAAGGGCGAGAGCCAACTGTGGTGAGCGGCCCATCGCCCCGCCGCCGCCACGGCGTGGCCCATGGGCGCGATCTCGGGCCAATGGCCTACGGACGCCCCGCCCGGCCAGTCTGCGCCGGCGCCGCCCCCGCCTACGCCTCGGCCGCCGCGCCCATGATCAGCGGCAGATGATGGAGCGCCCATATCGCGATCAGCGCCGCATCGGCCCGCCCATGGTGGCGCTTCAACGGCCAGCGCCCGGCATAGGCCGGCAGTAGCTCGCCGGCACGGGCACGGGCGCCGTCCTGGCCTTTTGGCATGCCGACGCCGCGCTGCCATGTCTGCGGCGACACGTAGCTCACCGGCACCGCGAGCGCGGCGAGCACACCCTCGACCGTGCCTGCGCTGCGGCCGAAGCTGAACATCGACGTGACACCCTGGCCCGGCATGGCGCCGACGCGCTCGATCGCGGCATGGGTAGGCGCCATCTCGCGCACAAGGCGGGCGAGCATCGCCGCGTCGATCGATCGTGCCGCCTTGCCGCCGCGCGTAAGCACACGGAGAGGCGTGTCCTCGACCGTAAGCTCGCCAAGCGGGGTTAACAACGCCAGCGCGCCCCCGAGCCCCGGGTCGATGCCGAGGATGCGGATCATGGGCGTCTCGGGCGCCCGGCAGCCTGCGCCCGCCGCCTCGATCTCGCGCCCGCCGACGAAGTAGCCGCCGCCTTGCATCGGATGAATTGCCCGCCGCGGGCCGCTGGAACGGCCGCCCCGCGGGCTGTCGGCTGTTGAGATTACGCCGCACCTGCCGACTGGCAGCGCCCGCACCATGCCGTGCAACGCGGGATCGTGCCGGGCCGAGCTACGCCGCCGGCCTGGTGCTCAACTTCACGGCGCTCGCCGTCGGCGGCTTTTGCTGACGCAACGAATGAAGCGCAACGGTCGCGATGCGGGCGGTCATGTGCGGCGCGCTGACGAGCACGTCGCCGATGGCGTTCAGCACCGCCTCGGCCGCAGCTTGATCGTCGGGCAAAAGTTTCTCGCCGAGAAGCGCGCGGCGGATGGCGGCGAACGCGGTCGAAACGTCGGCTTCATCAGCATAGCCCGCGTGCGAAGTGCCGGCGCGAAGTGTGCGATAGGTTGCCATTTGCTTATCCTTTTGTTTGCAATAAATACCGGCCTCGCGGCCGCGACTCAGCCAATATAGCCATGGGATTTCAGAACTTTGCGTGTCTCATACCGTTCGATGCCGGCGTCGCGGTCGATCTTCCCACACACGCCGGGCGACATGAAAGGCTGCATCCATGCCATCGGATCGCCGCGGTAGCGCGCGATGATCCGGCCGCCGTTGGCGAGGCTCGGCGCCTCGATGTCCTCAAACAACTGTCCGCTGTTATACAGTTCCTCGGTCTGTTGCTTGCCCTTCAACCGCACCGCTTCCAGTGCGTCATTTGCCAATCGAAGCTTCTCTGGATCATGGCCTTGCGCGGCGCCTTCCTTTATCACGCGCCGGAGTGCTTCAAGCGGCAGCCGGGCGAGGAGTTTGGGCCTTGTTTCATGCGGGCTCACTGCGGAATCCTCCGCGGATCGGCGAGCTTCACGCTTTCACCGCCGCGCGAGAACGGCCGCATGAATTCGGAAATATCACCTTCGTACCGCGTGATCTTGCGGCCCACGCTGTCGCGCTCGACCACCTCGTGAAGTTCGCCGCTATTGGCCGCATCGGCGCGGTAGGCACGCTCGGCATCGGCGAAAATGCAATGCTCGGCGAGATCGAGCATGGCGGCATCGGCGCGCGCGAGATCGAGCGCGGCCCAATGCGGTGACTTAGGTTGCAAGTGCGCGAGGAGGCGCCGCCGATATGAAGCGGCGCGCTCGCCCGCGATCGGCGACGGCATTGCCGCGCCGCCGATATGGTGTAACGTATCGGCGCGCGCTTGCAGCCGATCCGTTGCCTCGCGCTCCTCTTGCGGCGTGCCGGACGCGATGCGGGCGACGAGCTTTTCCAACGCATCGATCTGCGCAGCGATGGTGTCGCGCTCGGCATCGTCGCCCGGTTGCAGCTTATCGAGGCTTTTCGCAAGTTTGCGAATGCGCGCGGCGAGCGCGGCCACGTCGAGATCGTCGCCGTCGTCATCGTCCTTGCGGCGGCGATCGTCTCGCCCCCAACGTTCGCGCTCGCTTTTCGTCATTTCATCAATAGAATTCGGCATGATGTACTCCTAGTGGTTGCCGTTACAAATAAAAAGCGCCGGCCACGCATCAGCCGCGGGAGGTGCGGCGGCGAGCGCGGCCGGCGATGCTGCAGCGGTGCCGGAGTGACGCATCGCCGCAGAATTCGAATCGTGCCGGGGCTCGCGCTCGGCATCGCCGGCGGGCGGCCGATAATCGACGGTCGAGCGATTGCCTTTCCCGAAATTGTCGTCGCGGCAGAGAATTTGGACGTTGCTCGGGTCGAGACGGCGCGCCCATCCGCCCTCGGCGCTCAGGGGGAGGACATGGTCCACGTCCAGGATCACGCCGTCGCGAGACGATCGGTGGCATAATTCACAATGAGGCGCCCCGTCGCTATGCCGCGCGGCATTCGCGGCCAGAGCCTTGAAGCGCAGCCGCCGCCAGGACTGGCTTTGGTAAAACCGCCGCGCTCGATCGCGGTGCCGCTCGAGCGGCGGGGCGTGTTGCTCTTCGACGGCGGCGAGGGCTTCGCTGAGGGTCGGCATCACGCGCTTCCAGGCTTTCGCGATACGACGGTGGGATCTCCGCGCAGCAAGTCGGCCGCCCCGAATAAAAGGCCGGCCGACCGAGACACCAGGTCGGAGACGCGCCGCGTTCTTTCATATCTCTCCGCGGCCATGGCGCGTTCGCCGTCCGCGAGACATTCCTCATACGACTCCAGCACCCGCCAGCGCGCCGCGAGCCGGTCCAAGAGCGCGAACGCTTCCTCAAGTTCCGTGGCGTAGTGGCAGCAAACGATCCGGTGATGAATCGCGCTCAGCCCCATGATTATGCCCTCACCAATTTTGCCATACCGAGGTTGGGTGCGCCGCTATCCGGCTCACGGCCAAGGCCCAAGACGACGCTCAGCACCAGCGCGACGCGGAGCGGATCGGCGAACAGCCGCTCGCCCGGCATCGCGCTAAGGGCGCTCCACATCGGCGAGCGGCCCGTGGCCGTGTTGGCCTCGTGCGTGATCCTCACAAGGTTTTGCGACACGAGGGCGCCGGCCTGCAAAATGATATCTGTCGGCGCACGCAGATACGACGCGTCGATCACGCAACAGTCGATGACGCGCAGCCGCGCATCGATGCGGGTGAGGCGCGGCTGGAAAGCGACGCCCATCGCCGCGTGGCAGACCGCGTGGAATTGCGACGGCACGTACAAAAGGCACGAAACGCCGTTGTTCGCCGATCGGACGTTTGTCTCGCGCGCACGCTCGGCGACTTGATCGATGGTCGCCGCGACGGTCTCGGGCACGACGCTTGTCCAAGGTCGTTCATCGAATGCGGCGATGACCAGCGAGCCGAGCCTGTTTCCGTCAATGACGTGCGCCGCCACACTGTAGCCGACGGTGCCATCGGTCGTGATCCACATCACTCCTAAGACGCTATCGACAAAGCCCATCGGCTGGTCGGCGGCATCGATCCGAATGCTGGCGGCGGGGATGATGCTTGGCGCCGATTCAGTCACCGCAGCCCAAATGGCGAGCGCCATCGCATTCGCGTGATCGTCGTGAAAGTTCTCGCCGCTCGGGTGATCGATCGAATCTTTGGAGCCGCGGTGCGTGCGCCTCTCCAAGTCGCGCAACTCGCTCATCAGCACAGGATGGCGCGGGATGTCGATCGTGCCCTGCGCGAATGGGTGCTCGGCCTCAAGGTACATTGTGCTCTTTGGCGTCTGCACCACGGCGGCGCGTATGCCGTGCGACGGCGCAGCCGAGACGAACAGCTCGGCCGCGAATGAATCGATGTGGACTGTGTGCACGCCATAGCGCAGCGCGATTTCGGTGAACTCTTCGAATGTTTCAGCACTGTCGAACGGCGGCTTCCGGCCATAGACCAGATCGACGACGATGCGACCCGCGGTGGTGCGGTGCGCGATTGCCATCGCCATAGCGTCGCGTCGCCCGGCGCTCGTATCTATGCCGCAGGCATATTCGACGCCGCGCGATGGCGGCAGGCCGCCCGCGTCAATTACCGCGGCGCGCTCAATCAAGTCATAGCTCAGGAAACTCTGCACATCGTCGCGGAAGCGTGCGCCGTACTCGGCCGAGGCCGACGCGGGATCGCGCTCGTAGGCCTCGGCGATCACATCGTCCGGTACAGTCGGATTCATGAGCTTCGTCGAGGCCTGCCATACAAGCACTGGCCCAGGCGTCGCGAAGTGCCGCCGATACGTTTCCCACAACTCGCCGCGGCGCGCGAACGGCGATGACGCACACAGAAGCATGGCGCCCTTGACCGTCGCCATCGCGGGGCGCAGCGCGGCGAGGATTTCGGTATCGGGAACCGCGCTATCGCCGGAGGTGCGCCAAAATGCCAACTCGTCACACAATATCGCGATCAGCGTGTAGCCTCTGACGGAGCGGTAGCTCGCGGTCTGTATCTCGATCACGATTGCGGTGCTCAAGATGATTTCATCATCCGTCTCGCGCACGATCATCGGCGCGAGGGCCGACACCTCAGCAATCAGCGCGCGGCAGTAGCGGAAAATGGTTCGGGCCTGCCGCCTGTCCGTCGCGATAATTTTGATAGTGCCGATCTCGCCGGGTGACAGGAAAGCCGACCAGTCGCGGAAGACCGCGAGATAGACCGCGACCAGCGCCAGGATGAACGATTTGCCGGCGCGCCGACCGCAGACAAGCCACGCCTCGAAGACGCCGCCTGCCGGCGGCTCTTGCAATCCGGTACATTCGCGGAAGAGCGCAAGCTCGGCGTCGTCCATCGGCAGGCCAAACAACGTCTTCAGGAAGACCAGCCACGGGCGCCAAGTGTCGAAATCTCGGAACCAACAGCGCCAGATGCCGGGATTCGCTACGGCGCTGATGATCGTCGGAGTGACGACGGCGCCGCTCATACTGCAGTCTCGCCGCTATGGGCGGCCATGATCTCGGCGAGCGAGGGCGGCCGCTCGGCGGCGGGCTTGAGGCCGAGCGCCTGAAGATCAAGGCGGAGGCGATTTTCCATCGCGAGGCGTGTGCGCATGGCGTGCTCGCTCAGGTCGCCGTCGTCCATGCGCTGGTCGAGACGAAGGAGGTCCCATTCGTTGCGGACGATGCGGGCGATGAGCAAGAGCTGCGCACGAGACGGTGCTGCTCCAACGTGCCCAATCAAGCCGACAGTGCGGTCGCGGGTGAAGCGCTGGCGGCTTCGGGCGTTGAAACAGCGCGGCGCGTAGAGGCGCCCCGGCGCGGCTTGTGGCGCGTCCGTGTGTGCGGTGGCGGCTCCTGGCGCGGTCATGCAGGTACTTTACGCCAAGCGGCAAGCAAGCTCGCGCGGAACGTTTGGCAATCTTTGCGAATGCAACACGCGTGCAACACGCTCAAAATAGCCGCGCGATTTCAAGAGTTTGCAAGGCGTAAGCGGATTGTAAATCCGCTGCACTACGTTTGAGCGCATGCGGCCAGCGCCAGAAGCACACCATCTCGGGCGGCGGAAACACGGTCGCGGTGCCTCGGTATGACTGTGCGTACCTACCACGCCACCATGCGAAATGCGCACATGCGCACGTGGCGCACGTGTTTTCTCGTACTTTCATAGACGCCGAAAAAAGAGAATCGGGAATAGGAGACAGAAGGGGGTACTAGGGAAGATGTAGAATTCACGTGCGCTACGTGCGCACGTGCGCCGCCACCGACGGCGGCCCGGGAGCGTAACCACGTAACCGTGTGTTATACACACGGTTACGGTTACGCCTTGGGCTCCGCGTAACCATACTGTGACTGGTTACGCCTTGGTTACGCTCGGTTACGCCAGCCAGGCTCAAAGCGGCATTCCCGTGCGCGCCGGCCACACGAAGCTCTTCGCGTCGTCGGGCTTGTCCTCCGGCGCCCACTTGAAGCGGACGTAAGGATCGTCGCCTTCGGCGAGTTTGCGCCGTGCCCGCGACTTGACCTGCCGCGGGTATGCCGTGTTGCCGAACAGCCCGCACTTCTCCATGAACTCGTACCAGGACGCAACGCTGACGGCTTTGAGATCGCCGCCGTCGGTGGCGATGATCTCGCCGCGCTCGGCCAACGCCTCGTTGAGGGCGTCGAGTGTTTTCTGATCTTGCGGTGCCAGTTTTTTGGCTTTCGGCGGCGGGACATGATCGGCCGTCTCGACCACGCAGCTCGTCACCGGGTCGCCATCCTGATCTTCGCCCAACTCGATGGGCCGCAGCGTGAAGGCGAGCTTCGTGCCGCCTGGCCCGTCGCGTTGTTTCGTCACCGCGGCGGTGCATACGCCGTTGGCGTGGCGCTCAATCTTGATCTCCGTATCGACGGCACAATGCAGCAGCGAGTGCCCACGGCCGCCGAGCGACGCGTCCTTGCCGACGTGGTGCACGGCGATAATTGTGCATTTCAGTTTCTCGCGCAGCCGGTCGAGAGCGGTGACGAAGGCGCCCATGTCGTCGGGCGCGTTCTCGTTGCCGCCGGCCAGGGCGCGACTCACGGTGTCGACGATCACCAGGTCGGCGGCTTCGACGGCCGCGGCGAGCCGGTCCACGTCGTCACCTTTCTCATCGAGGTGGCATAGATCGACCGGGCTCACGATGGCGCTGAAATTAACATCTTGCTGATCGCCGAGTTGTTGTGCCTCCGCCCATGCGGCGATCCTTTTCTTGATCGAGCGCCCGGCCTCCGCGGCGATATAGATAACGCGGCCTCGCGTGACGCAGTGTCCGAAAAACTCGAGCCCAGCGGCAATGTGCAATCCGAGATCGAGAGTCCAGAACGTCTTGCCACAGCCGGATTCGCCGAAGATCATGACGACCGTTTCGGTGTCGATGAGGCCTTTCACCAGCGAGCGGGTATCCAGGTCCGGCTCCAGCATGTCGGCGAACGGTATGATTTCCAGCGGGGGCTTCATCGGCTTCCCTCGCCGCGCCGCGTACTCATCAGCCCTCGCATTGGCGCTCATCGCCGCATGTCCATCTTCAAGATGTTTTCGAGCGCGCGATCAACTTTGTCCTCGTCAAGTGCGGGTTTGCAGCATTTTTCGTTGTAGGCGTGCCCCAAGGAGACCGCTAGATGGGGCTCCATGCCGAGTCTGAGCATGTAGCCAAATATGCTGGTGATTGCGGTGACGCGGCCGCTGGTGCCTTGCTTGACGCCTTCGGCGAGCCTGCGCCAATACTCGTCCGGCCGTTTCTTCGAAAGCGCGTCAACAATGCTCTTGCTCGCGCCGCCATCCGCGTTGGAGTCAACGGTCGCCTCTTGCAGCAGATCGAGCGCGTCCCGTAACTCAATCTCGTTAGAGGTCTCGGCGATAATCTTCGCGAGCCGTGGGTGCTTGATATCCTTCCTATGCCACGAGCCGGGCCAGCGCAGCGGGTGAACCACCGGCTCGGCGCTGCCATCAGCGTTGACGTATTGCGTCGCGAGGCGCCGCGCCTGTTTCAGCAAGCGGTGCTCGTTTTGATTGCACGTCGGCTCGGAGAGGCGCCAGTGCAGATGCAGCTTCGGCTCGGCGTTGCCGGTTTCGCGGTTGAGATATTCGCCGCCGCTCCCCATAGCGATCGTCGCACGGCCGAGAAGGTGCTCGATCTTGGTGCGCGCCTCCGCCGGGTGCTGGTCGCACTCGACGCTGATGGCGAGTCCTTCGGCGATGTCCTCCTCGCGCGCATGCTCATCATTCGTTAATGTGGCGACGGGCGGGCAGAACACGGCACCTCGCGGTCTCTGCGCCATCCACGTCACGACATTGGCGACTTGATCGACAAGATTTGGATCGCCCACGCGCACGCATGGGAAGCTGTGCCGGCCGCCGTAGAACGCAGGCCTTTCGGGCTCGTGATAGAAGCCGCGCAGCGAGATGTATCCGCCCAGCGCTGCGTAGCGGAAAATCGCGTCATAGAAACGCGCGATCTCGCCGCGATCGGCTTCGAGTGCTTCGGCGATCTCGGCGGCGGCAAGCGTGCTCATGGCCGCAGCCCCTGCGGCTCGCCGATGCCAAGCGCCTCGGCGAAGTCGCCGACGGTGCAGCTCGCGGCCGGCACGCGCTCCTCGACCGCGATCCCTTGAGCGGCGCAGTGAGCGACTATTTCTTGCGTCATGGCCGCAGCGGCTTCCGAATACGCGGCGGGCGGGTCGATCGCGAGCGTCTCGGAGCCGCCGAAATCGAATTCGATGCGATAGCCGTGCCGTTCAAAGTTTCGCATCACCTCGCCGATCGCGACCAACGACCGCCGCCGTAGGCCGGCATTGCGCACAATCGCCATGTCGAAGACCAGCTTCAATGTCGCCGGTCTTACTGGCGGGATGACCAAAACGAAGCCGCAGCGATCAGGCCGCAGTGCATCGGGCATGGCATCTTCTTTGAGCCACTGGCATCTGAACGTGCGGCATGTCATCGGCCGGGCCGCATAGATGCCACAGCCACCGTGGCCGGGGCGGCAGTGTCCACACCACCGCCCCGCCGGCTTCACCACCGGCGGATCGTCGATGGAGAAAACCTTGCAGCACAGCGAGCACGAGCCGCAGGAACGGCCGGCTTTACTCGCCGGGCCGCTGGATGCTATAAGGGCGTCGCCGCCTTCGTTGGCGGCACGTCCCAAAGATTCGAGGAGCCGTGCGCTGCCCGTGCACGGCTCTTTGATTCCACCGTCCATTCGACATCCCAAAGGTTCGAGCGCGTCGGCGGCGCCGACGCGAAGCGTATAAACATTGTCGGGATCACGCCGCGCTCGCCCTCTCGCGTTCGCTGATCCAGGCGAGCAACGCGCTTTTCCTCGCACAGAGCGTCGCCCCCAGCTTCCAGATAGGCGGCCGTGCGGTGCCCTTCATCTGTGAGGCGACGTGATAAAGGCGGCGACGGCGCTTCAACGGATTGGCATCGCCGAACAGGAAATCCGCAATCGGCTGTGCGCCAGTTAGCAGATCGTCCGCGGGCGTCGGGTCCGGTTGCGGCTTGGCCATGGAAATCCTCAAAAACGCTTGGCTTCCCGTGTCGTACCACTGCCCTTGACACCTTACTACGGGTTTCGTAGTATTACGTTTAACATAATGCAACAGGGCGGGATATGGCTCGGCCACTCAAGGACAAAGTTAGTGGCCCGCGCGGCACGGCGGTCGGCTTCCGATTGCCGCAGGCATTGCGCGACCAGCTCGACGCCGCGCGGCGTGATGTCGAAGGCGGTGGCGAACGCAGTTTGAGCGATGAGATCGTGCGCCGACTGCGCGAGAGCTTCGATACGGAGAAGCCGATCAAAGAGCGCTTCGGCAACGATTTCAATTACGCGCTCTTTCGAGTCCTTGCGTTAGGGCTGATGCAAATTGAAGCGGCGACGGGGCAGAGTTGGCACAAGGAGCGCTTTACGTTCGATCTTGCCAAGGAGCTTATCGACACCGTGCTTGAGTACAAAATGCCGGCGGGACGCGCGACGGCTCCTAAAGGAATGGTGATCCCGGAAGGGCTCAATAAGAATTACGCTCGCGCGCTGGGCAAGATTACCGCCATGACGACGCTCGCGGGGCTCGAAGTCCTGCTAAAGCGCGGAGATAGTGAATCTTCCGCAGCGCTCGCAGTGGGCCAGCGCGTCGCGGGTGGTCATCGAAACTTCCAAGCAATGCCGGCCGCGAACGCGATGCTGCTCGCAGCAATGACGCCAAGATTAATGAAGATGCTCGATGAGCACGTCGCGGCGAACCCTGGCGGGGTGATTGACAAGTTTCTTCATCAACCGACACGCAAGAGGAGCAAACCATGAGCATCCGCAAACGCACATTGCCCAGCGGCGAAGTCCGCTGGATGTTGGATTACCGCGACCAACAAGGGGCGCGCCGCGGCAAGCTGTTCGCGACTAAGGGCGCGGCCATCGCCGCCGAGACGCGCATCCGCGGCGAGTTGGTCCGCGGCATCCACACGGCCGATAGCGCGAGCGCCACGATCGCCGAGGCCGCTGATGTTTGGCTTGCCGCATGCGAGGCGCGCGGTCTCGAACCTTCCACGATCGCGCAATACAAGACGCACGTGCGCGGCTTCATTGTGCCGCTCTTGGGTTCCATGAAGCTCTCGCGGCTGACCGCGCCCGTCGCCCAGGACTTCGTCGAGAGAGTAACTGCGACCGCGAGCCGCGCAATGGTCCGCAAGGTTGCCACATCACTCAAATCGCTGGTGGGCGAAGCCGTGCGGCGTGGCCTCGCCGCGACGAACGCGGTGCGCGAGGTTCGGCTGCCGGGATCATCGCGCGATGAGGAACCCGCGGAATTCCCATCGCGGGACGAGATCAAAATGCTGCTTGATAAGGCCGAAGGTCAGATGAAGGTACTCGTTCATCTCGGCATCTTCACCGGCATGCGGGCCAGCGAAATCCGCGGATTGGAATGGGAGAACGTCGATCTGAAAGAGAGTATTATCCGGGTGCGGCAGCGGGCGGACCGGCTCAACAAGATCGGCCGGTGCAAGTCCAACACTTCGCAACGGGACATTCCGATCGGTCAGCATCTCGTCGCGCTGCTCCGCGAATGGCGCCTCGTCTGCCCGCGCACTGTCGGCGCCGACGATCCGGGCGTCCTGCGCTACGTGCTGCCCAACAAGCGCGGCAATGTCGAGGACCACCCGACGGTCTATCGCCGCTTCGGCGCATTGCAGCTCGCGTGCGGGATCACTGCGCCCGTGTTGAGCGAGGATGGAAGGCCGACGCGCGACAAGGACGGCCGCCCGGTGGTGCGGCAAAAATTCGGCCTGCACGCCATGCGTCACGCGTGCGCCTCGCTCCTCATCGCCGAAGACTGGCAGCCGAAGCGGGTGCAGGCGTTCCTCGGGCACGCCACCATTGGCCTCACGATGGATACCTACTCTCATCTCTGGCACGACGCTGAGGCGGACCAGCAAGCCATGGCGCGGCTTGAAGGCACCTTGCTCCGGTGAGGATGCAACACGGATGCAACACGAGGGCCGAAAAACGGCGGAAATCCTAGGGTTTCACTGGATTTGAAGTCCGGGCGCCCCACCGGGGTGCGTTTCTTTTCCGTGCAATGACGAGCCGCTTAGCGCCGAATGGGCCGAATGGTATGCAAACGTCGTGGTCTCATGCAACCCGTTGGCCTCTCCTTATCGTGAGCGCAGGCGCGGCGGCACGGTCAAAGCCGGTCGCTTGCAATCCCGCCTGGAGCGGCCCAGGATCGAACGTGACAGCGATAAGCGAAGGTCGTGGCATCGCGCCGCAACGATAAGGAGTCGAGAGATGGATCAGGCAACGGAAGCTCCCATGAGCCCCGCCGAGAAAGAGGCATTTCACCGCGACGCGGAAGCACGGATTCGGACCTTCAGCTATCGGAAGCCGGCGGAGAACGGCCACGTCAAGCAGTTCGCGAGCCTCATTCGCAGCGACCTGATCAGCCTCAACGTCCAGATCGTCACCGAAGGCGGCGAGAACAACCTTCACTATCACACCGGCGGCGACAATTGCTGGATGGTGCTCCGCGGCGCCGCACGGTTTTACGGCGTCGGCGACACGCTGTTGGGCGAGTTCGGCGCGAATGAGGGCATCCTGCTGCCCGGCGGATCGCGCTACTGGTTCGAGAAGGCCGGCAGCGAGGATCTGGAAATCCTCCAGATCGTCTGCAAGGAGACGCGCGCGGCGCACACGGCGCGCATCAACCTCGAAAAGCACAAGGACTGGATGACCAACGACTACCTGAAGGTCTATGAGAAAGCATCCGAGGCCTGACCCGCCGCGCCGGGTGCTGGACGCCGCAGCGCCGCATCCAGCACCCGGTCAGGTGAAGGCACGGAGCTTCCACGGGATGAACACGCGCTCGGCCCAATTCACGCCGCGATTGAGCGCAATCGCCAGCGCCGCGACGACGATGAGCGGCGCGAAGTACTTGGCGAGAGAGAGCGTTTCTCCGTAGAACTGAAACATATAGCCGATGCCGGTCGCGACGATCAGCAGCTGCCCGACGATAATGCCCACGAGCGCGCGACCGACCGCGATGCGCAGACCGGCGATGATGTAGGGGAGCGCCGAGGGCAGCACCACGGCGCGCAGGATTTCGTGCTTCGTGCCGCCCAGCGAGCGCGCGACCTCGACGAGAAAGCTGTCTGCCTCCTTCGCGCCGGCCTCGACCGTGAGCAGTTGCGGAAACACCGCCGACATGAAGACGAAGACGACCAGCGTCAGGTTGCCGACGCCTAACCAGGCGATGAAAAGCGGTAGCCAGGCGATGTCGGGAATGGACCAGAACACGAAGATGTAGGGATCGAGGACCCGGGCGGCCGGGCGAAAGATGCCCAGCAGAAGCCCGAACACCGTGCCGACGACAAAAGCGACGACGAGCCCGATGGCGAACGGCCAGATCGTCTGGATCGTGGCCTTGACCAGCTCTCCCGAGGCCGTGAGCTGGATCAACGCGGTCATGACGCTCGCCGGGGTCGGGAGGATGATCGGCGGGACGTTCATGCTGACCCCTTGCCAGACGGCAAGGAATGCGATGCCCGACAGTATGCCCATCAGGTAGTAGTTCCGGCCGACGCCGGCGAAAGCCGACCTCACGCCGTTCCTCCGTTCCCTTGCGAGCGGGATCGAGGACTGGGTCATAGCTCCTCCCTGAGGCTTTGCCAGGCGATGCTGCGAAGCCGTGCAAATTCTTTTTCGGCCCGCGCATCGTAGGTGTAGCGCGGTTGCGGAAGGTTGACGTCCAGCACTTCTTTGATTCGTCCCGGACGGCGCCCCATGATGACGACGATGTCCGAAAGATAGATGGCCTCGTCGAGGTCGTGCGTGATGAACAGGACGGTTGTCTTCACGCGCCCCCACAGGGTGAGGAGCTCGTCCTGCAGGACGGTCCTGGTCTGCGCGTCGAGGGCGCCGAAGGGTTCGTCCATGAGCAGGATCTCGGGCTGGCGCACCAAGGCCCGCGCCAGCCCGACCCTCTGCTGCATGCCGCCCGAAAGCTGATAGGGATAATAGCGCTCGAACCCTTTCAGTCCGACCATTGCGAGCGTCGCGTGGACGAGCTGGTCCTCCTCGGCGGTGAGCTTCGCGCGATGGACCTGCATCTGGACACCCAGCGCCACGTTTTCCCCGATCGTCTTCCACGGCATGAGCCCGATGCCCTGGAACACCATCGACATTTTCGGGCTCGGGCCTTCGAGCACGTCCCCGTCGAGGCGGATCTCCCCTCCCGAATCCCACGGAATCAGGCCCCCCGCCATGCGCAGCAGGGTCGTCTTGCCGCAGCCGCTCGGGCCGACGACGGTGACGAACCGCCCGCCGTCGACCTTGAGAGTGAAGTTGTCGAGCGCCGTCAGGCGATCACCCGTCGGGCTTTCGTAGCTTTTCCTGACGTTGATGAACTCAAGCTCAGGCATGATCGCGGGCTCGAACCGGTTTGTCGGGGCGGGCTTAGCCCTTGTGTCCCGCCGCGCTCTCGTACCAGTCGGGCGTATCGGGCAGGCCCGGCGCCCCCTTGGCGATGCCCATCTTGTCGAGCGCCCGCTTCAGCGGGCCGGTGTCGTACACGTCCGAAGCCTTGGAAAGATATTGGTTGGGGCTCTCGCCGCGGATCTTGAAGAACAGGTCCATGATCTTCTGCGTGCCCGCGAAGTTGATGCCGCCGTTTACCGAGAAATAACCGCCGGTCTGGAACGCCCGCCACGCCGTTTCCATCTGCTTGCCGGTAAGGCCGCTGCCCTTGAAGATCGCTTCCGCCGGCTTCACCCATGCGCTGCCGTGAGCCTGAAACTGGCGCATCATGTCGAGCATCATCTCGACATAGTCCGTCGCAGCGGTTTCGTGGCTCTTGATCCAGTCGGCTTTTGCCACGACCACCAGCCGGGGAACCGGCGGGGTGTACTTTGACGTATGCGGGACAAGCACGTGAATCGTCTTGGTATAGCCCTTGACTTCGGCGAGCACGGCCCCGAGATGCGACAGGCTGGCGAGCTGCGTGCGGCCGGTGTCCACGGCCTGCAGGGCCGGGCCGTCGCCGCCGCCGATGGCGACCCACCGGAAGGCGTTGGGGTCGAGTCCCATCCCCTGAATCGCCATCTGGCCGTTGAAGCGCTGCGCGCCGGCGAGGCTGGCGATGGCCCAGGTCTGGCCCTCGGCGTCCTTCATCGTCTTATACTTTTTCTGGCCCCAGACCTCCTCGTCGCCGTAAGGGGTCATGACCATCAGGACTTTGATTTTGGCGCCTGAATAGACGCCGCCGAACGCGGCGATGATGTCGGCGGTAGCAACGTCGGTGTTGTCGGTCACGACCGCCTGGACCCGCGCCGGCCCGCCGCCGGCGAGCTTGGGCCCGAGCTTGAAGATCAGCCCGTGCTTGGCGAACAGACCCATCGCCTCGGCCATCCTGTTATAGGCCAGCGAGGGATTCGGAATCGGGGTCAGCTCGGTCGCCGTGATCTTGATCCCCTTGGCCGTCGCGGCCCGGGCCGTGGTGATGGCCGGCGCGCCGACGATGACTGACGCCGCTCCCGCGAACAGGAGCAAAGCGGCGGTACGTGAAAGCGGTACGGTTCTTCTGGGCATGCTCGCCTCCCTAATCCGACATTTTTGACACGATACCTATATATGAGACCAATGATAGCCGAAAGGCCCGGATCGGCAAGTCATGAACCGCAGCCTGGTTCGACCGGATGAGCTTTCGGCGGACGCGGGCCGTGAAGCCGAAGCCAAGCCTCAATGTTGCGGCGCTTGCGGCCTGACGGCCGCGTCCCGTTCGGAAATCTGGACGCCCATCGGGGTGCGTTTTCTTTCCAGGCCGTGGCCGCTCATCTTCCCCCGAAGGCATCCGCGGCGGCGCGTTGGACCACGTGCGCGTCGCCGACGCGGCGGGTGAATTTGATGCGATCGAAGAATTCGAGAATCTCGATTGCGCTGTTGCGGCCGATGCCGGAGCGGTCGCGGAAGGCGGCGGCAGTCACTTGCCGCTCGGGGTTGCATGACGACAGCTCTTCGGCGATGTCGCCGAGGCGACGCAGCGCCGGCGGCCGGAAGAAGCGGTGCTTGCTCGCCCGCACCACCAGGCCGAGCCTCGCGGCGCGCACGAGGAACGCCTCGACGCGCCGCGGGTCCTCGCCCAGCGCCGCGGCGAGATCGTGCACCGCGGGCGGGCGCAGCGGCTCCTTATCCAAGAGCGGTGCCGCTTTCTTCCACAGCGCGGCATCCCCCGCATCGAGCCGCGCCACATGGGTCGCCAGGCGGATGGCGGCGCCCTCGCGCACGATCTTGCCGTCCCGCGCCAGTTCCGCCGCGAGCGCAAGCGACACCTCGCGCGCGACGCGCGTCTTGGTCCCGGCCCAGATGCGGTCGATGGCGGGACCCGCGCTGTCGGGCGCGCGGCGATGCCAGACGGCCAGCGCCGCGAGCGCGGCCTCTTTGAGCTGTTCCCACCGCGCCGGCGCGAAGCCGATTTCACCCGCCTCGGTCGCGACCGATCTCATGTCGGTGCGCGCGTAAAGCCGCGCCGCCTCGTCCGGCGTCAGGTTGCGGTTCGCCGCAAACCGCGTCAGGTCGAGCCCGCTTTCGGCATCGTCGAGCAGCGCCGCCAGCGCCTCACCGACGTCGTCGCGCGCCATCGCCGCGAGATAGGCGAGCCGCGCCGGCTTTGCGCGCCCGCGCGGCGGCGGGAAAATATCGATGACGCGGCCGCCGCCGATGGTGCGCTGCGCCGACTGGTCGCGCAGGATCACGCCGTCGCCCCAGACCGCGCCGATCGGCCGATCGAGCGCGAGTTGCACTACGCCCGCCTCGCCCGGCGCGATGGCGGCGCCCTCGAGCACCGCGACATGGCCGGTCGCCTCGGCGGCGCCGCAATGCACATGCACCGGCGTCCAATGCGCGAGCTTCCGCGCCTCAGCGGCGGCGACGCGAATCCGCGCATCGATCTTTGCCGCCGCCGGCGGCACCGCGCCCTTGACGATCCAGTCGCCGCGGCGGATGTCGCCGTGCCGAAGCTCGGCGCCGACGAGGTTGAGCGCGCATCGCTCCCCGGCCCGGCCGATTTCAGCGCGCGCGTTCTGGGCGTGGATCGTCCGCACCCGCGCCTCGCGCCCGCCCGGCACGAGCGCGACGCGGTCGCCGACGGCAACTGCACCGGCATGGACCGTGCCGGTGACGATGATGCCGGCGCCCGCCAGAGTGAAACAGCGATCGACGGCGAGCCGGAATTTGCCGCCATCCCGCCGCCGCGGCAGTGCAGCGGCGGCGGCGGCGAGATGCGCCTTGAGCGCGGCGATGCCGGCGC
This sequence comes from Allostellaceae bacterium, assembly GCA_035532935.1. Lineage (GTDB taxonomy): Bacteria > Pseudomonadota > Alphaproteobacteria > ATCC43930 > CGMCC-115725 > DATJLY01. The sequence continues at coordinate 22,359 of DATKQE010000085.1, read as the reverse complement.
CGGTCACGGCAGAGACCGGATAGACCGGCGCTTCGGCCACGCTCGTGCCGGCGACGAGCGCCGCGATGTCGCGCGCGACCTGAGCAACGCGCTCGGGCGCCGCCCGGTCCACCTTGGTCAGCGCCACCGCACCGCGCCGCACGCCCAAGAGATCGACGATCGCCAGATGCTCGCGCGTCTGCAGCATCGGGCCGTCATCGGCGGCGACGATCAGCAGCACGAAATCGATGCCCGCGATCCCGCACAGCATGTTGCGGATGAAGCGCTCGTGGCCCGGCACGTCGACGAAGCCGATCGTCGTCCCCGCGCCGAGCGGCAGATAGGCGAAGCCGAGATCGATCGTCATGCTGCGCTGCTTTTCTTCGGACAGGCGATCGGTGTCGATCCCGGTCAGCGCCTTGACCAGCGCGGTCTTGCCGTGATCGACATGGCCGGCGGTGGCGACGATCACTGCGCCGTTCCCGCTGGCGGATCGAGCGCGGCGAGCTGATCGGCGAATGCGGTCTCGTCCTCGAGGCAGCGCAGATCGAGGATGAAGGCGCCGTCCTGAAGCCGGCCGATGACCGGAACCGGCAAGTGGCGAAATGAATCGGCGAGCTGCTTCAGCGCAGTGCCGCGCCCGCGCCGCCCCATCGCGGGGATGATGGCCAGCCCCGCACTGGCGATCTTCCGGGTCGGCAGCGCGCCGCTGCCGATCTCGCTGTCGCAGGCGATGATTTCGACGGTGGCGATGCCGCCGAGCCGCTCGGCGAGGCGCGGGGCGAGACGCTCGGCAGCGGCGCGAATTTGCTCCGCCGGCCGGGTCAGCGCCCGCAGTGTCGGCAGGCGCTCGGCAAGGCGATCGGGATCGCGATAGAGGCGGAGCACCGCGGCCAGCGCGGCGATCGTCATCTTGTCGACGCGCAAGGCGCGCTTCAGCGGATTGCGCTTGATCCGGGCGATGAGATCGGCGCGTCCGACGATGATCCCGGCCTGCGGGCCGCCGAGCAGCTTGTCGCCGCTGAAGGTGACGATATCGGCGCCGTCCTTGAGCGCCGCCATCGGCGTCGGCTCCGCGGGGAGACCGAAGCGGCGCAGATCGACCAGCGCACCGCTGCCGAGATCGACCGCCAAGGATATGCCGTGCGCGTGGCAAAGCCGGGCGAGGTCCTTTTCCGCCACCGCGGCGGTGAAGCCCTCGATCGCGTAGTTGCTGGTGTGGACCTTCATCACCAGCCCGGTCTTGGCGCCGAGCGCCGCCTCGAAGTCACGCAGATGGGTGCGGTTGGTGGTCCCGACCTCGCGCAGGCGGCAGCCCGATTGCGCCATGATGTCGGGCATGCGGAAGGCGCCGCCGATCTCGATCAACTCGCCGCGCGAGGTCGGCACCTCCTTGCCGCGCGCGAGCGTGTTGAGCACCAGCAGCACCGCGGCCGCATTGTTGTTCACCACCGTCGCCGCCGCGGCGCCGGTGAGCGCGCGCAGCTCGGCCTCGACATGGTCGTCGCGGTCGCCGCGCCGTCCTGCCTCGAGCCCGTATTCGAGATTGGCGGCCTGGCTGGCGACGGCAGCGACCGCCGCGACCGCTTCGTCCGGCAGGATCGCGCGGCCGAGATTGGTGTGGAGCACGGTACCGGTCAGGTTGAAGACCGGACGCAGCGACGGCAGCGACGACGCGGCGACGAGCTGCGCCGCCCGGCCGATGATCGCGGCCTCGGCGATGCCGGTCGCAAGCCCCGCGCCCGCCGCCTCTTCGCGCAACGCGTCGAGCACGGCGCGGATCGCCGCGGTCACCGCCGCCCGTCCGTGCGCGGCGGCGAGCGCGCCGGCAGCCTCGTGGCGCAGCAGGCGATCGACCGAAGGAAGCGACGCGAGGGAAGTCATGGTTCGCTCAAGCCGACGCGGCGCCAGTACACGCGTCGAGCATACACAGCCGCCCCTTGGTCGTGATCGTCAGCTGCACCGGCTGCTGGTTCGTGACCGGCGCCGCCCCGACCCGGCCGAGCGCGGCCTGGACGCGCGCGACGACCTCCACCCGGTTGACCGCGGTGATGCGACCGATGAAATCCGCCGTCTCCATCACCTCGCGGCTCGCCACCGGCGGGACCGACACCGAAGGCGGCGGCGGCGCGCCCTGGGCGATGGCGCCGCCGCAGCCGATGATCAGGCACAGCCCAATCGCCGTGGTCAAAGCGGCGGCGCGACTCCCGCCACGCATCGACAATTCCCCTCGCCCCCCTGGCTCGACGGGATAAGACTAGCATGGGCGTCACGCCGCCGACACGGCTAGTGAGCACGCCACGGCGCCGGATCGCGATCGGACGGATTCGGATCGAAGCCCGCGCGTTGTGCGCGGCGCTGCGACACGCTACCCATAGCGGCAAATGGGCCGCAAAGCGGCGCATTCGGGAGGGTCCCATGACGCTGCAGCAGAACACCGATCGCATCCGCACGACGCATATCGGCAGCCTGCCGCGACCGCATGACGTACTCGATGGGCTCAAAGCGAAATTGAACGGCCAGCCCTATGACCCGAAGACGCTCGCGGCCACGATCGCCAAGGCAGTCGCCGAAGGCGTGCGCAAACAGGTCGAATGCGGCATCGATTTCGTCACGGACGGCGAATTCTCGAAGCCGGGATTCTTCACCTACATCCAGGAGCGGCTCCAAGGCTTCGAAGCCCGTCCCGACCAGAAACTGGTGCTGTTCCAGCAGGAGGTCGCTGCCTTCCCGGAGTATTATGCGCAGTACTTCAAGGAGGCGATGATGGGCGGCACCATCGTCCCGATCGTGCCGGTGGTCTGCACCGGGCCGGTCGAGTATCGCGGCGAGCAGCCGCTCGCGGCCGACATCGCCAACGTCAAGGCGGCGGCCAAGGCGGCCGGCGTGCCCGACGATCACGTCTTCCTGCCGGCGACCGCGCCGTCGGGCGTCGGCATCAACGAGTACTACAAGACCGAGGAAGAATATTTCCACGCGGTTGCGGCCGCGCTGAGCCACGAATACAAGGCGATCGTCGCCGCGGGCATCCTGCTCCAGGTGGACGATCCGTTCCTGCCGGACATCTTCTTCGAGCCGGGGCTCGACGACGCCCAGAAAAAGCGGCGCGCGGAAATCTATGTCGAAGCGGTCAACGCCGCGCTCGACGGCATTCCGGCGGAACAGGTGCGCTTCCACACCTGCTACGGCATCAACGAGGGGCCGCGGATCTATGAAGCCGGGCTCGCCGACATCATCGGCTACGTGCTGAAGATCAATGCCGGCTCCTACAGCTTCGAGGCCGCCAATCCGCGCCACGAGCACGAGTACCATTTGTTCGAGCGGATCAAGCTGCCGGCGGGAAAGGTGCTGATCCCCGGCGTCATCACCCATGCCAGCAACATCGTCGAGCATCCCGAGTTGATCGCCGAACGCATCGTGCGCTTCGCCCGGCTGGTCGGCCGCGAGAACGTGATCGCCGGCGCCGATTGCGGCTTCTCCTCGCAAGCCCTCTACAGGACCGAGGTTCACCCGACCGTCGTCTGGGAGAAATTCAAGGCGATGCGCCAGGGCGCCGACCTCGCGACGCGCCAGCTCTGGACCTAGCCACGACCGTTGCGGAACGCAGCCATGGACACCGACTCATTCGACGTGATCGCCGTCGGCGGCGGATTTTCGGGGCTCACGACGGCGTGCCGCGCGGCCCAGCTCGGCCTCAATGCCTTGATTCTGGAGCAGCGTCCCGAACCGCTTTATCCCTGCAGCTCGCGCTATGCGACCGGCGTGTTCGGCGTCATGGGCGTGTCGCTGATGAACCCGCCCGAGGCACTCGCCGCCGCCATCATGAGCGGCACCGATGGAACGGCGCGGCGCGATCTGGCGGCGGCGGTGGCGCAGAATTCCCGGCGCGCCTATGAATGGCTGCTGCAAGAGGGCGCGCGGTTCGAGACCCCGCCCTACCTCGAGCCGGGCGCGATGGAGCGCAGCGCCCATGTCATGGCGCCGGCGCGGCGGTTCGGCGCGGGGCTCGATTGGCAGGGACGCGGCGCCGACCTGCTGATGCAGCGGCTCGAGGCCAATCTCGCGCAGCGCGGCGGCGCGGTCCGACGCGGCATCCGGGTCGAGTCCCTGGTCGTCGAAAACGGCGCCTGCATCGGCGTCGAGGCCATGCAAGATGGGGCGCGGCTTCGTTTTCACGCCGAGGCGGTCGTCATCGCCGATGGCGGATTCGCCGCCAATCCCGCGCTGGTGCGGCGCTGGATCACGCCGCACCCCGATCGCGTGCTGGCGCGGGTCGGGCCGGGCGCCAGGGGCGACGGCATCCTGATGGCCGAGACGGCGGGGGCCGCGATCGGCGGCTTCGGCGCGTTTTACGGGCATATCCACCATCGCGACGCGATGGCGAATGCGGCGCTCTGGCCCTATCCGCATCTCGATGCCATGGCCGAGGCGAGCATTTTGGTGGGACCCGACGGCAGGCGCTTCGCCGACGAGGGACTGGGCGGCGTGCCGCTGGCGAACGCGATCGCGCGTCTTCCCGACCCGCTCGGCGCCTTCATCGTCTTCGACGCGGCGATGTGGAACGGCGCGCCCGGCCGGGCCGGACCGGTCGCGTGCAATCCTTTTCTCCCCGAGGCCGGCGGCGCGATGGCGAGCGCCCCCGATCTTGCGACGCTGGCCGCCACGACCGGCCTGCCGCCAGCTTCGCTCGCCCAAACCGTCGCGCGCCATAACCAGGCGGTGGCGTCGAACGATTTCAGCGCGCTCGAAATTCCACGCACGACGGCGCGGTGGAAACCCTTGCCGCTGCAAGCGCCGCCGTTCTACGCCGTGCCGCTCTGCGCCGGCATCACCGGGACGATGGGCGGGATCGAAATTGACGCCCATGCGCAGGCGCTGCGCGCGGACGGGTCGCATTTTCGCGGCCTCTACGCCGTCGGCACGCCGGTCGCCCATCTCGAGGGCGGGCCGCGTGCCGGCTATGTCGGGGGATTATGCAAGGGTTTCGTGCTGGGTCTCTTGGCCGCGGAGCATATCGCCGCGCGGCGATGAGATCGCTACTGCTCCCGCGCGGTTTTCGGTTAAACTCGCGGCACCGAACGGGAGGGCACGACCATGACCGAGACGAAAGTCCCCTACGAGATCGACGGCAAAAGGTTCGAGGGCGTGCTGGTCTATGACGACAGCGTCAAGGCCAAGCGTCCCGCCATCTTCATGCAGCCCGACTGGAAGGGCATCTGCGCCGACACGATCGGCCAGGCGCGCACCGCCGCCGGCAAGGACTATGTCGTGATGATGGCCGACATGTTCGGCGTCGGCTACGGCGACAAGCCGAAGACGCCGGCCGATCTGATGGCAGCGTCGAGCGCGGTGCACAAGGATCTCGCCTTCACCTTGTCCTGCGGCGGCAAGGCCTTGGCGACGCTGACCGTGGCGGCGGACAAGCTCGGCATCATCGACGCGGGCCGGAAATTCGCGCTCGGTTATTGCTTCGGCGGCGGGCTTGCGCTCGAGCAGGCGCGCGCCGGCGCCGACTTCAAGGCGGTGGCCGTGTTCCACGTCACCTACCCCAATCCGGTTCAGGCCGATACGCCGTGCAACATCAAGGGCCGCGTGCTCGCGGTCCACGGCGCCGCCGACCCGGTGACGCCGAAGCCGGCGATGGATGCGTTCGAGGCGGAACTGTCGGCGGCCAAGGTCGATTGGCAGGTGATGATGTTCGGCGCCGCCGTGCACTCGTTCACCGACCCGACCGCCAATGGCGGCCCGGCCCGCTACGACGAGAAGCTGTGCCGCAAATCCTACGCGATGATGCGCGAGTTCTTCAACGAAACGGCGTGAGGGCTGTGGCCCAGCCGGCAATCGCGAGGAGCGGATCATGACCAGCACCGACGACAGCAAGACGATCGCGGCCGACCTCCTGCGCCTCGAGGACGAGCGCAGCCGCGCGGTGATGGCCGGCGATGTCGCCGTGCTCGAGCGCCTGATGTCGGACCACATCGTCTATACGCATTCCTCGGGACGCCAGGACACGAAGCGCAGCTTCATCGCCTCGGTCACGGGCGGCGCGGTGAAGTACCGCCGCATCCACCGCCGCGACGCCGCCGTCGCGGTCCGCGACGGCTTCGCCTTTCTCACCGGCGCGATCGAGATCGACGTCGAGACCAGCGGCCAGTTGCGCCATCTCGTCCTGCGCTATTCGAACGTGTGGGAGCGGACGCCCCAAGGCTGGCAGCAGGTCCTGTGGCAGACGACGCCCATTCCGCCGCAATAGCTCGGCCGGCGCGGCGGCCGCGCGCTTCTCAGTGTCCCTCGCGGAAGCGCGGCACCTCGCGCCCGTCCTGCCACGCCAGCAGCACGTTCGCGGCGTCCTCGGCGAAGCCGGCATAGGCCGCATCGGTCGGCCAGCCGAGATGCGGCGTGAGCACGACATTCCGCAGTGTCGTCAGCGCATGTCCCGCCGGCAGCGGCTCCTCGGTGTAGACATCGAGCCCGGCGCCGGCGATCCGGCCGGCGGCGAGCGCCGCGACGAGCGCGGCCTCGTCGACGATGGCACCGCGCGCGGTGTTGACGAGATAGGCCGACGGCTTCATCAGGCCGAGCCGGCGCGCATCGATCAACCCGCGTGACTCCGGCGCGAGCGTGGCGTGGATCGAGACGATGTCCGCGGCCGCGATCAGATCGTCGAGCGCACAGGGTTCGGCGCCGGCGGCGGCGGCGCTTTCTTGCGTCAGATGCGGGCTCCAGGCGAGCACGCGCATGCCGAAGGCGCGCGCCAGCATCGCGACATGGCGTCCGACATGCCCGAGCCCGACGATGCCGAGCGTCTTGCCGTGCAGCACCGGGGTCATCGGGGTTTGCCACGCCCCGCGCTTCACGGCCAGATCGGAAGCGGGGATCTGCCGCGTCAGCGCGATGGCGAGGCCAATGGCGAGCTCGGCCGCGCCGATCGAGAAGCCGCCCGATGCCTTCGCCACGATCACGCCGCGCGCAGCCGCCGCGGCGAGGTCGATGTGATAGGCGTGATTGCCGGTCTGGGCGATGATCCGCAAATCGGGAAGCCGCTCCAGCAGAGCGCGGTCGAAGCGCGTGCGCTCGCGGTTCGCCACCACCGCATCATAGCCCGCAAGCGCCGCGGGATCGCCGAAGGGCGCGACGAAAATCCGCACCTCCGCCCGCTCGCGCAGGCGGCGAACGCCGTTCGTCGCGTCATAGGCGCCGTGAATGTCGTCGAGAATGGCAACGCGCATGGGCTATCCCTTGCCATGCGCCCAGCCTGCGGTCAATGCGCAGCGCCGCGCGGCATCGGTTAAGGCAAATTTGGGTTAAGCCGGATCGCAGCTTTATTCCAGGGATGATTCTCGACCTGCGGTCGTATCCTTGCGAGGATTGCGCAGCGGGGCGGCGAAGAGTCCATGACCAGCAGCGTTGCCCTGGCACGACATGCCATCGACCGTCTCGGCTTCGGCCCGCGCCCCGGTGATCTCGACCGCATCGCCGCGCAGGGCGTCGACCGCTGGATCGAGCAGCAGCTCGCGCCGGCATCGATCCCGCTGCCGGCCGCGCTTAGCGACAGGATCGCGGCGCTGACGACGCTCAGCCTGTCGTCGCCGCAGCTTTTCGTCGAATACGGTCCGCCTTCGATGCGACCGCCCGGCGGCGGCAAGCCGACGCCGCAAGCGCGCAAGGCAGCCAACCAGCGCGGGCGCGTCATCGTCAGCGAGGCGATCGAAGGACGGCTCGTGCGCGCGATCGACAGTCCGCGCCAGCTCGAGGAAAGCCTGGTCGCGTTCTGGTTCAACCATTTCAACGTCTTTGCCGGCAAGGGGCTCGACCGGCTGTGGGTCGGCGCCTTCGAGCAGGAGGCGATCCGGCCCCACGTGCTCGGCCGCTTCCGCGACATGCTGGGCGCGACCGCCAAGCATCCGGCCATGCTGTTCTATCTCGACAACTGGATGAACACCGCGCCCGGCAGCCCCGGCGCGCGCGGTCCGTTCGAGGGCATCAACGAGAACTATGCGCGCGAGCTGATGGAACTGCACACGCTCGGCGTCAGCGGCGGCTATACCCAGGCCGACGTGATCGCGCTCGCGCATATCCTCACCGGCTGGACCATCGGACCGGTGCCGCGGCAGCGCCCGATCTTCGCCGCCATGGGCGGGCCGTTCCGCCGCGCCGCGATGGCTCGGGAACGGCTCCAGGGACGCGGCAGCTTCGCGTTCGATCCCGACCGGCACGATTTCTCGGACAAGCAATTCCTCGGGCGCACCATCCGCGGCGGCGGCATGGCCGAAGGCGAAGCGGCGCTCGACATGCTGGCGCGCAGCCCGGCGACGGCGCACCGGCTCGGCTTCAAGCTGGCACAGTATTTCCTTGCCGACGACCCGGATGCCGCCACAGTCGCGCACATGGCCGAGACCTATCTCGCGAGCGACGGCAACATCCGCGCGGTGCTGGCGGCGCTCTTCGCCAGCGCGGCGTTCCGCTCGCCCGCCAATTTCGGCGCCAAGTTCAAGACACCCTACCGCTACGTCATCTCTGCCGTGCGCGCCGCCGGGATCGAGGTCTCCAATTTCCGCCCGCTGCGCGGCATGCTGTTCCAGCTCGGCGAGCCGCCCTATGGCCACATCATGCCGCAGGGCTACGACGACACCGAGGCGGCGTGGCTCAATCCCGACGCGATGATGCGCCGGCTTTCCTTCGCCGTGGCGCTGGCGCACGGCAATCTGCCGCTGACGGCGGCGCCGGATGGCGCATCACCGCGGCGCGAGCCCGCTTCCCCCCTCGATGCGGCAGCGCTGATGCGGACGCTCGGCGGCGCATTCTCGCCGGCGACGCGCGATGCGATCGCCGCGGCGGCGCCGGCACTCCGCGCCGGGATCGTGCTCGGCTCGCCCGAATTCATGCGGTGCTAGGAGACGTCTCGATGCTGCGGCGCGATTTCCTCAAATTCTCGGCCGGCACCACCGGGTTGACGCTGCTGCCGCTCGGCGCGCAAGGCTGGGCCGCGAGCAATCCGGCAGGCGGGCGCCGCCGCCTCGTCGTGGTGTTCCTGCGCGGCGCGGTCGACGGGTTGAACGTGGTCGTCCCCTATGGCGATTCCGCCTATTACGATGCGCGGCCGACGATCGCGATTCAGCCGCCCGGCAGCGCCGGCGGCGCGCTCGAACTCGACGGGCGCTTCGGACTCCATCCCGCGCTTGCCCCGCTGCTGCCGTTCTGGCGCGAGCGCAGCCTCGCCTTCATCCATGCCTCCGGCTCGCCCGATCCGACGCGCTCGCATTTCACCGCGCAGGACTACATGGAAAGCGGTACGCCGGGCCGGAGCGCGACGCGTGACGGGTGGATGAACCGGCTGCTCTCGGCACTGCCCGGGGCGCACCAGTCGACGTCGGCGGTGAGCTTCGGGCCGACCCTGCCGCGCATCCTGTCCGGCCGGATGAACGTCGCCAACGTCCCGCTTGGCCGCGGCGCCGATCACCCGCTGCCGATCGACCGTCCGGTCATCAATGCGTCCTTCGACCGGCTCTATGCCGGCAACGATCCGATGAGCCGCGCCTACAAGGAAGGCATGGCGATGCGCGCCAAGCTGATGGCCGATCTTGAGACCGACATGGTCGCGGCCGATAACGGCGCGCCGTCGCCGGTCGGCTTCAGCTCCGACACCGAGTACCTCGCGCGCCTGGTCGCGCGCGATCCGGCGGTCGAGCTGGCGTTCTTCGCGCTCGGCGGCTGGGATACGCATGTGAACGAGGGCGCGGCCGAGGGGCAGCTCGCCGGTCACCTGCGGCCGCTCGCCGAAGGTCTGAGTGCGCTCGCCAAGGGAATCGGCCCCGCCTACCGCGACACGGTGATCCTGGTCGTCTCCGAATTCGGCCGCACCGTGCGCGAAAACGGTAATCGCGGCACCGATCACGGCCACGGCAATGTGATGTGGGTCATGGGCGGACCGGTCGCGGGCGGCCGCGTCTATGGCGCCTGGCCAAGCCTGGCCGAGGACGCGCTCTATCAGAACCGCGACCTCGCGATCACCACCGACTACCGCAGCGCCATCGCCGTCGTGCTGGAGCGCCACCTGCGCCTGGGCGGCACGGCGCTGCGCGCAGTGTTCCCCGGCGCGCCGCCGCCGCCCGCCACGGTCGGCGGCCTTATCCGCGTCTGAATCGGCCCCTGATCATCTGCCCAAGAAAGCGGCAAATGAGAATAAACTGCCCAGCCAATACAATACCAAAGGGGTAGCATGACGCCGGCACGCCGATTCTTGTCGCTTGGCCTGCGGATTGCAGCGCCGTCCGGCAGGAGGAAAGGGCGTGACCCAGGACTTGCGCGCTGCCTTGGCTGCGTCCGGATGGGACCGCGGCGCGCCCGGCGCTGCCATCCGCGGCGCGGGATCGCACAGCGACGGGCGGGAATTGGCGGCGCCGGAATCGCCGATCCTGGCGCTGCTGCGCGCGGTGCTCGCCAAGTTCCTCGGCGTCCGCGACGGCGCGGTCGCGACCTACATTCCTGAATTGAGCCGCGTCGATCCCGATCAATTCGGCATTGCGCTCGTCACCGCCGACGGGCATCTCTACGAGGTCGGGCAGACGCACGCCCCTTTCACCATCCAGTCGATCTCCAAGCCGTTGGTGTACGGGCTCGTTCTTCAGGATCACGGCCGCGACGCCATGCTCGAACGCATCGGGGTCGAGCCGTCGGGGGATCCGTTCAACGAAATCCTGTTCGACGACCGCCGCAACCGCCCGTTCAACGCCATGGTCAATACCGGGGCGATCGTCGCGACCTCGCTGGTGCGAGGCGACAACCCCGCGGCGCGGCTGGCGCGGATTCTCGATCTCTGCCGCGCGCTCGTCGGCCGCCCCGTCGCCATCGACGAGGCCGTGTACCGGTCGGAGGCCGCCACGGGGCACCGCAACCGCGCCATCGCCTATCTCGAACTCAACAACCGCATGATCGCCGGCGACGTCGACGCGCATCTCGACCTCTATTTCCGCCAGTGCTCGATCCTGGCGACCGCGGCCGATCTCGCCTTCATCGGCGCGACCTTGGCGAATGGCGGCGTCCATCCGCTGACCAACGAGCGGGCGCTCGCGGCCGAGCATGTGCGCGACGTGCTGAGCGTCATGACCACCTGCGGCATGTACGAGTTCGCCGGCGAATGGGAGCTTCGCATCGGGCTGCCCGCCAAGAGCGGTGTCGGCGGCGGCATCATGGCGGTCCTGCCGGGACAGCTCGGCATCGGCGTATTCTCGCCGCGGATCGACGAGAACGGCAACTCCCACCGCGGCATCCGCGTGTGCGAGGAGCTGGCCCAACGCCTGCATCTGCACCTTCTCGACGATCGCGGGCACCCGCCTTCGGCGATCCGGCGCAGCTATCGCGGCACCGATGTCCGTTCCAACCGCATGCGCAGCCGCGCGCCGAGCCTCCGGCTGGACCAGCTCGGTGCCGCGATCGTGGTCGTCGAATTGCAGGGGAATCTGTTCTTCGCCAACACCGAGCGGGCATTGCGCCGCATTCTGGCGATCGCCGAGGCGCGCTTTCTTATCCTGGTGATGGCGCAGGTCATCTCGGTCGATGCGGTCGCCGTGGGACTGTTGCGCGAGTTGCTCGAGCGGCTGGTGGCGACCGGCCGGACGGTGTGGTTCGCCGCGGTGCCGCCGACGCTGCGCGAGCGCCTGGCGATCGATCCTGCGCTCGAGGCGCCCGACCGGGACGGCGCGCTCGAACGTTGCGAGGACGCACTGCTGGCGGCCGCGGCGATCGAGACGTCGAAGACGGCCGTCGCGGCGCGTCTCGATGATTTCGAGATTCTCGCCGAGCTCGATGCGGCGGAGCTGGGCATCCTCGGCACCAGTCTCGCGCGCCGCTCCTTCACCGCCGGCGAAACCATCATCGAGGAGGGAACCAAGGCCGACGGCCTCTACTTCCTCATCGAGGGATCGGTCGATGTCTGCGTCGCCCGCGTCGGCGCGGACGGCAGCATGCGGCTGGCCGCGATCGACGCCGGCAACGTGTTCGGCGAGCTTGCGCTCCTCGGCGGCCCGCGCCGGACCGCCGACGTGGTCGCGGCAACGCCGGTGACGGTGCTGGAGCTGAAGGCGGCGGACTTTGCCGCCCTATCGAACACCCATCCCGAGATCCGCGCCAAGCTCGTCGCCGCCGTCGCGCGCATCCTGTCGGAACGGCTGCGCCGCGCCAATGCGGTGATCCGCGCGCTGACGAACTGACGCGCGCGCGGCGCCGGCGCTACCATCGCTGCGGCAAGGCAGAGCGCAGGAAGGTCACGAGCTCTGCGATGTCCTTGCCGCCCTCGCCGGCATGCACCGCGGCCGACATGCCGGCAGCGGTGACGGCGGCAACGGGCGCCGGCACGCCGCCCGCCGAAGCGGTCGCCACCACCGACAGGATGTCCTTGCGCAGGGTGCGGATGTCGAGCGTGGTTTCGTCCGTGCCGCCGAGGAAGATCGGCTTCTTCGCCTGGAACCACGGCGTGGCGGTGATCGAGGCGGCGAGCACCTCGATCATGCGGTCGAGCGGCAGCCCCTGGCTCTCGCCCAGCAGCAGGCTTTCCGCCAGCACCTGCAAATAGCAGCCCATCATGTTGTTGACCACGAGCTTCATCGCGCAGCCGGCGCCGACCGCGCCCAGATGCTCGATCCGCGCGGTGAGAGGCGCGAGCGGCACCCGGGCGCGCGCCACCGCCGCATCCGTGCCGCCGACCAGCGCCACCAGCTTGCCCTGGCGCACCGTCGGAAGGGAGCCCAGCACCGGGCTGTCGATGAAGGCGGCGTCGCGGCCCGACGCATGCGCCGCAAGCGCGCGCACCGTCATCGGCTGCAGCGTACTCATCTCGATGAAGAGCTTGCCGCCGATATCGGTGCGCAGGAATCCGTCCTCGCCTTCCCACAGCGCGCGGGCACCGATGTCCTCGGTGATGATCGAGAGAACGATGTCGGCGCCGTCGGCGACGCCGCGCGGACCCGTGGCCGCCTGGACGCCGCGCCCGGCCGCTTCACGGACCCGTCCGGCGTCGCGGTCCCAGGCGATGACGCGCTCGCCCTGCTCGCCGAGCCGCGCGGCGATCGCCGCGCCCATCTTTCCCAAGCCGATCAGTCCGATCATCACCCTCCCCCACGCCCATTGCCAAAATCGTTCAGCGCACCACCAGCACCAGCTTGCCCTGCAAATGGCGGCCCTCGCTGATCCGGTGCGCCGCGGCCGCGTCGGCGAGCGGGAAGCGCCGGATCGCGGGCGGCTTGACCACGCCGGCGTCATAGAGCGTCACGATGCGCTCGAGATGCGCGCGGTCGCGCGTGACCGCCGGACGCAAGGTCACGACGTCATCGCGCGGCGGCTGAAATCCCTCCGGCGCGCCGGCGATCCACACCAGGCGGCCGCCGGGCTTCAGCACGGCGTAGCAGCCGGCGCGCACCGCACCGCCGACCGTGTCGAACACCACATCGCAGCCGGAAACGGCGGCGGCGACATCCTCGCGGTTGTAATCGATCACCCGGTCGGCGCCGAGGCGGCGTACATAATCGTGGTTGCCGGCGCTGGCCGTGGTGATGACCGTGGCGCCGATATGCTTGGCAAGCTGAATGGCGAAGCCGGCGACGCCGCCCGCCCCGCCTTGGATGAGGATGGTCTCGTCCCGCCTGAGCTTGGCCGTGTCCTCGAGCGCCGAGAGCGACGTGAGGCCGGTGAGCGCCATCGCCGCCGCCTCGGCATGGCCCAGGCGGTCGGGCTTCTTGGCGACGATCGCCGCCTTGATGGCGATCTTTTCCGCGTAGGCGCCGTCGTCGCGCTGTTCGGTGACGCCGAATACCGCGTCGCCGACCGCGAGATCGCCGACGCCCGCGCCGACCGCGCCGACCACGCCCGAGAAGTCACGCCCGAGAATATGCGGAAACCGGACATTGCCGTAGGGGCCGCCGCCGAGCCGTACCCTTACGTCGGCGGCATTGACGCTGGCGGCGTGAATATCGACGACGACCTGTCCCGGCCCGGCGACCGGGTCCGGCGCGTCGCCATAGCGCAGCATCTCCGGCCCGCCATGTTGCATCAGCAGCACTGCCTTCATCGCTCCACTCCTCGGCTGCTAGGCACGGTCGAGATCGACGGCGACGATTTCGGCGTTGCGGCCCTTGGCCTCGGCCGCATCGACGTTGCGCTCGATCTTGACGTACCGCTCGACGGCGCGCTGGATGTCCCCGGTCCGGATCGGGAAATGCTCGAGATGCTTGAGTGGCATGGCCTGCCCTCCCGCGGCCAGAATGCGCGCCGCCGCCGCCGCCGGCAAGAGGCGATGCCGCGGCCCTATCGCGGCGCGATCGGGCGCGTCCGGCGGGCATGGCCGTGAATCCCGCCGGGATCGCGCTGGCGCTCGCTTCGGCGGCACTGTTCGGCGCCAGCACGCCGGTGGCGAAGCTGCTGCTCGGGGCGATGGATCCCTGGCTGCTGGCCGGACTGCTCTATCTTGGCTCGGGGCTCGGTCTCGGCGCGGCCATGGTGGTGCGGCGTGCGCGCGGCGCGGCCGCGAACGAGGCGACGCTCGCCGCTGCCGATCTGCCGTGGCTTGCCGGCGCCACGCTCGCCGGCGGCGTCCTCGGACCGGTGCTGCTGATGGCGGGTCTCGCGCGCACCGCGGCGTCAACCGCTTCGCTGCTGCTCAATCTCGAGGGGCTGGCGACGATGGCGATCGCCTGGCTCGTGTTTCGCGAGAACGTCGACCGGCGCCTGCTCGTCGGCGCGGCGGCGATCCTGGGCGGCGCCGTGGTGCTGTCATGGCGCGCCGGAGCCGGCGGCTTCGGCGTGGGCGCCGGTGCGATCGCGGCGGCGTGCCTGGCCTGGGGCATCGACAACAATCTCACGCGCAAGCTGAGCGCCGCCGACCCGGTCGCGATCGCCGCGATCAAGGGCCTCGTCGCCGGGCCGATCAATCTCGCGCTGGCGCTGGGCCAAGGCGCCGCGATGCCGCCGGCGCCGATCGCGCTCGGCGCTGCCGTGGTCGGGTTCTTCGGCTATGGCGTGAGCCTGGTGCTGTTCGTGCTGGCGCTGCGCCATCTCGGGACGGCACGGACGGGCGCCTATTTCTCCACCGCCCCGTTCGTCGGCGCGGCGCTCGGCGTGGCGATGCTCGGCGAGCCCATCACGGCCCCGCTCGGCGCGGCGGCGACGCTCATGGGTGTCGGCGTCTGGCTCCACATCACCGAAGCGCACGAGCACGAGCATGCGCACGAGGCGATGACGCATGACCACGCTCATGTCCATGACACGCATCACCGCCACGCGCATGGACCGGGCGATCCGGCGGGCGAGCCCCACGCCCACCGGCACCGCCACGCGCACCTCGTCCATCGCCACCCGCATTACCCCGACCTGCACCACCGCCATTCGCATTGAGCGGGACTTCATGGACAGTGTGGGCATGGCGCCCGATTGTGGATAGCATGCCGCCCATGACCAAGCTCGCCGACATCACCGGGGTTTCCTTCGACGGGGTCCGGCACCCTTATGTCCCGCCTGCGCGACTGACGATCTCGCCGAAGCTCAGGCTGCATCGCGCGGCGCGCGACGATTTCGATCCGGTGACGTTCGAGGTCATCCGCCACAGTCTCTGGAACGTCAACGAGGAGCACGGCGCCACCATCCAGCGCATCTCGGGCTCGCCGGTGGCGATGTATGCGCTCGACCTCAATCCTTCGATCCTCACCGAGGATGCCGAGTTCGTGTATTTCGGCCCCTACATGCAGTACATGTCGGGCGTCACCGACACCCAGGTGAAATGGATCCTCGAGAACCGCAGCGACAATCCCGGCATCGGCGACGGCGACATGTTCCTCGCCAACGACCCCTGGGTCGGCGCCGCGCATCAGCAGGACGTGATGCTGATCTGCCCGGTGTTCTGGGAAGGCGAGCTGTTCTGCTGGGTGACCAACTGCCTGCACCAGTACGACATCGGCGGCATCACGCCCGGCAGCTTCTGCCCCGCCGCCGAGACCGCGTTCGACGAGGGCATCCTCATCCCACCCATAAAGATCATCGAGAACGGCACCATCCGCCGCGACATCGAGGAGCTTTATCTTCGCGCCTCGCGCAAGCCCGAGCTGGTGGCGCTCGACTTCCGCGCCCAGATGGCCGGGAACGCAGCGGCGCGCAAGCGCATCCTCGAGCTCATCCGCCGCTATGACGCGAGCGTGGTGAAGGGCGTGATGAGACGCATCCTCGCCAATGGCGAGGCGGCGTTTCTCGACAAGCTGCGCCGCCTGCCGGACGGGGTGTGGCGCGACCGCACCTATGTCGAATGCTGTCGTCCCGGCGACCGCGGCACCTATCGCGTCGCGCTGACGCTGCGCAAGACCGGCGACCATTTGGCGTTCGAGAACGACGGCACCGATCCGCAGCAGGGCGCGATGAACGCCACATATTCGGGCTGGCGCGGCTCGATCATGGTGGCGCTCAACCAGCTTCTGTGCTGGGACCAGTATTTCTCGGTCGGCGGCGCGCTGCGCCACGTCACGTTCAACCCGACGCCGGGCACGCTCAACTGCGCGAGCTTCCCCGCCTCGGTCTCGACTGCGCCGGTGCAGGCGATGGAGATCTCGCTCTACCCCGCCTACAACGTGCTGTCGAAGATGATCTTCGCCGATCCCGCGATGCGCCAGGACGTGATGTGCATCGGCGGCACCAGCCAGTGGCCGGCGACGATCTTCCGCGGCATCGACCAGTGGGGCGAGCGTTACGGCTATCTGCTGATCGATCCGATCGGCGGCGCGATCGGCGCGTTCTCGACCCAGGATGGCATCTCGACCGGCGGCCAGTCGCGCACGCCGATCTGCAAGCTGCCCAATATCGAGCACACCGAGCAGACTTTTCCACTGCTGTTCCTCTATCGCAAGGAGGTCATGGATTCGGGCGGTCCCGGGCGCTGGCGCGGCGGGCTCTCGGCGGAGAGCTGCTTCATCCCGCACAATACCGATTGCGTGGTGCAGGACACGCTCTCCTCGGGCAATGCCATTCCGACCTCGACCGGTATGATGGGCGGGTATCCCGGCACGACCAACATCTACCGCTTCGTCCGCGGCAGCGACATTCTCGATCGCTTGCAGCACCGCGCGATGGTCGACGACATCGCGCAGGTGAAGGGCGAGGCGGTCACGCTGGGGCTGCGCCAGGAGAATTTCGAGCAGCACCCGGCCGACGTCTATGCGGTGGTGTGGACCGCGGCGGGCGGCTTCGGCGACCCGATGGAGCGCGATCCCGCGCTGGTGCTGGAGGATTGCCACAACGGCGCGGTCAGCGCCGCCGCGGCACGCGACATCTACGGCGTCGTCATCGCCGACGAGAGCGTCGATGACGCGGCGACAACGGCGCTGCGCGAGCATACCCGGCGCGAGCGTATCGCGCGCGGGGGCCTGGCGCCGCCGCGCCGCCTCGCCGGTCCGGTGGCGCTGCGCGTCACCGAGAACCTGGTGGTGCGGATCGAGGGCGGCGTGCCGCATCATTGCTGTGCCAAGTGCGATGCCGATCTCGGTCCGACCCAGGGCAACTACAAGGACCACTGCATCCGCGAGGATCGGCCGATCGCCCATGCCGTGCCGCTCTCGGGCGATCCGCACCGCTACATCGACGCCGAGCCGCAGTTCCGGCAGTTCGCCTGCCCCGGCTGTGGCGCGCTGATCGAGAACGAGGTCGCGCTCGCTGCCGATCCGGTGCTGCACGACATTGCGATCGCGCCCGATGCCGGCGCTCTCGGCCGCGCCGAGGCGGCAGAATAGGCGCGCGGCCTAATGCACCGTCCGCGGCGGCGGCGCGTCCCAGCCGTCATCGCGCAAGTCGCGGTAGAGCGCGCGCGCCTCGCCTTCAAGATGGTTCTGGCATTGCCAGACGACCGCGCCGTCCGCAACGATGCGGGCGGTAACGGGAGGTTCGCCGCAAACGCTGCAGCGCACGGTTCCTCGCTTCACGGCGACATCTCCTTTGCCGAGCGCGACCCACGCTCGTACGTGTCACATAAACGCCGTCACCGGCCGTTACAACTTGTCCGGAAGTGTTACAATTTGTCGTATTCTGGCCCCGGTAGCCCCTGCGGCGAGCCGCCGCTCTACGAGCGGGTGATGCCGGCGCGCTTTTCCAGGAGGGCGCAGACGGCGGCAGTGTCGTCCTCGCCCCAGCCCTGGGCCTGGGCGGCATCGTAGATCGGTGCCGTGGCAGAAAAGGTCGGGGTCGGCACGCCCAGCGCCGCGGCGAAGGCGGCGATGATCGCCATGTCCTTCTGCCAGATGTCGATCTTCATCGTCGCCGGCCGATAGGTGCCCTTGGCCATCAGCGGCGCGCGCAGTTCGAACACGCGCGAGGTGCCGGCGCCGCTGGCGATCACCTTGACGATGGAGTCGGGATCGAGCCCCGCCTTGATGCCGAGCGCCATGGCCTCGGCGCTCGCGACGTTGTGCACGGCGACGAGCAGGTTGGCGATGAACTTCATCTTGCTGCCATTGCCGAAGGCGCCGAGATAGCGGTGCGTCCGAGCAAAGCCGTCGAATACCGGCACTGCGCGCTCGTAGGCGTCGCGTTCGCCACTGGCATAGACGGCGAGATCCCGTGTCGCCGCCTGCGCGCCGGTGCCGCTCAAGGGGCAATCGAGCATGATCATGCCGTGCGCCGCGAGCCGGTCGCGGCAGCGCTCCTTGTCGGCGATCGGCAGCGTGCTGAGTTCGGCCACGACGAGCCCCGCCATCGGCGCCGCGACGAGGCTCGCCACCGTCGCCTCGAGCGCCGCCGCGCTCGGCAGCGAGGTGAGCAGAACCGCGGCGCCCGTGGCCGCCTCGGCCGCCGACGCCGCCGGCGCGCCGCCGTCGCGGCGCAGGAGCGCGAGCCGCGGCGGATCGGTGTCATAGCCCCGGACGGCGATACCGGCGGCGGCGAGATTGCGCGCGATCGCCGATCCCATGATGCCGATGCCGACGACGCCGACCGTCCGTTCCGCCGCCATGGTCTAAAGTCCCATGTAGAATTTGCGGATGAGCTCGTTGTTGTTGAGCGCCTCGGGCGATTCGCCCTCGAACGCGATCTTGCCGTGGACGATGACATAGCCGCGGTCGGCGATGCGGATCGCCTGGGTGAAGTTCTGCTCGGCCATGAGCACGGTGAGCTGATACTGGTCGCGCAGCTCCTTGATCTTGTCGATGGTGCGGCGCACCAGGACCGGCGCCAGCCCGACCGAGGGCTCGTCGACCAGCAGGATGCGCGGCGCCGACATCAGCGCACGCGCGAGCGCGAGCATCTGCTGCTCGCCGCCGCTCATGCTGCCGGCAAGCTGGCGGCGGCGCTCGTCGAGCACCGGGAACACCTCGTAGCAATAGGCGAGATTGCGCTCGAGATGCGCGCGCGCGGTGCGGCGATAGGCGCCGAGATAGAGATTCTCCTCGACCGTGAGCTTGGGAAAGAGGCGGCGTCCCTCCGGCACCAGGACGACGCCGAGATCGACGATCTCCTCGGTCGTCTTGGTGGTGAGATCATGGACGGCGCCGTCGATCTCGGCGACGATGCTGCCTGCGGACGGGCGCAGCATGCCCATGACGCATTTCATCAGCGTGCTCTTGCCGTTGCCGTTGGTGCCGAGCAGCGCCACGGTCTGCCCGGCGCCGACGGTCACCGACACGTCTTCCAGCACGCGCACCGCGCCGTAGCCGGCGCTGACGCCTTCGATGGTCAGGCTACTCGCCAAGATAGGCGCGCTCCACCTCGGGGTTGCGGATCACCTCGGCGGGCAGCCCGTCGGCGATCTTGCGCCCGGCCACCAGCACCACCAGGCGCTGGCTGAACTGCATCACGGCCCGCATGATGTGCTCGATCATGATGATCGTCACGCCGTCCTGGTTCATACGCAGCAGCAGGGCCAGGATGTCGTCCACTTCCTGATGCGACAGGCCGGCCATCGCCTCGTCGGCGATCAGCAGCTTGGGTTCGGCGGCCATGGCGCGCGCGAGTTCCAGCTTGCGCATCTCGACCTGCGTGAGCCCCGCCGGCAGATCGTCGGCGCGGCCGGTGAGCCCCACCATGTCCAGCAGTTCCTCGCAGCGCGCCGGCACATCCAGCCGGCCGAGGCCGCGCGTGTGGACCACGTATTCGATCGGGATCCGCAGATTCTCGCCCACCGTCAGGCTGGGGAACGGGCGCGGCAGCTGGAAGCTGCGCGCCAGTCCCAGGCGGGTGCGCCGGTGCGCCGCCAGCCCGTTCAGCACATGGCCGTCGAAGCGCACCTGCCCGGTTTCGTTGCGCAGCGTGCCGCACAGGCAGTTGACGAAGGTGCTCTTGCCCGAGCCGTTGGGGCCGATCAGTCCCACCCGCTCCCCCGCCTCGATGGCAAGATCGACGCCCTCCAGCGCCACGAACCCGCCGAACCGCTTGCCGAGGCCCGAAACTTCCAGCAACAAGCTCATGCGTCGCGTTCCCGCAGCTTGGGCACCGCGCGCTTGCGCCCGCGCCGGCGATCCGGCCGGCCGATGCCGAACCAGCCGATGATCCCGTACGGCGCGGCGATGACGAAGGCCACCAGCATCAGCCCGACGATCAGCAGATTGACCGCGGAAGAAATCGTGACGGTGGCAACCTGCTGCAGGGTGGCGATCAGCAGCGCGCCCACCAGCGGACCCGGCCAGCTCGCAGTGCCGCCGATCAGCGGCATGGCAATGCTGTTCACCGCGTAGCCGAGGGAGAAGCCGGATGCCGGGTCCAGATAGGTGACGTAGTACGGCAGCGGCGCGCCGGCCATGCCCATGAAGGCGCCGCACAGCGTGGTGGCGATCAGCTTCAACCGCAGTGTGGGCACGCCGGAAGCTTCCGCCGCCAGTTCGTCGTCGCGGATGGTGGCGAAGCCGGCGCCCAGCCGCGACCGCTCGATGATGCGTGCGGTGGCGACGGCGATCACGCTCAGCGCCAGCATGACCAGGAACAGGTATTCGATGTAGGACAGCGGCAGATAGGGCGCCTGCGCCGGCCGGATCACATAGGCGCCGCGCGAGCCGCCGACATAGTCCCAGTTGGTGACCAGCGTCTGCATCACCACGGCCAGCGCCAACGTGGCGATGGAGAAGAAGGTGCCGCGCAGCCGCAGCGTCAGGTAGCCGGTACCGAGCCCGAGCAGGCCGGACACCGCGCCGCCCACCAGGATCATCACCGGCAACGGCGGTGCGCCCAGCTTGTGCAGCGCGACGGTGCTGTAGGCGCCCACGGCGAAGAACGCCGCGGTGCCGAAGTTCACGTAGCCGGTATAGCCGCCCAGGATGTTCCACGCCGTCGCCAGCACGATGTATTGCAGCACGACGTAGCCGGCGAAGAACACGTAGGCATTGCCGACCGCCATGGCCGCGGCGAACACCACGGCGGCGACCGCGATCAGCGCGAGGACGAAGGTGCCATTGCGCATCAGCGCGTCCCGTCCGCAGCGTTGCGCATCATGCCCGCCCAAAAATCCCGCTCGGTCGCACGGCGAGCGTCAGCAGCAGCACGCCGAAGGCGACGGCGGGCGACCAGGAGGGGCCGTAGAATGTCGCGGTCAGGCTTTCTGCCACGCCCAGCGTCATGGCGGCCACCACGGTGCCGGCGAAGCTGCCCAGGCCGCCCAGCACGCAGATGGCGAACACCCGGCCGATATAGTCGCGGCCGATGGACGGCTCGACCGGCTGGATGATGATCAGGGTGGCACCGGCGATGGATGCGGTGGCGATCGACAGGCCGAAGGCGATGCGCTTGATCCGGCTGGGATTGGCCGCCATCAGCCGCAGTGCGATCGGGTCCTGCGCCACCGCCTGCACCGCGCGGCCGATGAAGGTGCGCGACAGGTAAAGCTGCAGCAGGCCGATCATGGCCAGCGAGACCAGGCAGGGGACCAGCAGGCGGTACGGCAGTTCGATGACGCCCAGATGGATGCTGGGGCCGATATACGGTGCCTGCACCAGGCGGTAGTCCACGCCGAACACCAGCACCAGAGTGACTTCGGTGATGAACAGCAGGCCGAAGAAGAACGCCAGGCCGCGCAGGGAGCTGTCGCCGCGCCGCTCGAAGGCGACATCGTAGATGCTGTAGATGACGACGCCCAGCAGGTAGAACGCCGGCGTCGCGACGACGCTGGCCAGGATCGGGTCCATGCCGAACTGCGCGTTGGCGATATAGGCGATGTACGAGCCCAGGATGATGAACGCGGGATGGGCGATGTTGACGATGTCGAGCATGCCGAACGAGATCGACACGCCGATCGTCACCCCGGAATAGAAGCCGCCCAGCAGCAGCCCGGAGACCAGGGCATTGCCGAGCAGGTTGAACGAAAGGTCCATTTGGTTGCTTGCAGACGTTTCCCGCGGACAGTGTGGAGAATGTGCGGGGGTTTGGGAAGGTGGA
>DATKQE010000084.1:0-3966 GCA_035532935.1 Allostellaceae bacterium | reverse complement strand
CGCCCAGCGCCCGCATGGAAGGGCTCATCGCGCGGGCGCTGGGCGAAAATGTACAGGACCTTTTTCCCGAGCGCTACGACCGGCGCGGGAACCGCCTCATCGTCACGCGCCCGAAGCGCGCGACGGTCACGTGAGGGCGCCGCGATGGCGCACGGTCTCTTCGGGAGCGGTGCCTTTATGACCGCCGCCGAGCTCGCCGCCGCGAAGCTTCCGGGGATACCAGCCACCACACGCGGCGTGCAATTGCTCGCCGCGCGCCGGGCATGGCCGTCGCGCCCGCGCATCGGCCATGGCGGCGGCCGCGAATATGCCGTCGCCGCGTTGCCGGCCGCCGCCCGCGCCGCGTTGGCCCGGCGCGACGACACTGCCATTGACGCCCGCGTTCAAGCCCCCGTTGCAGCGCCGCTCAACGCCGCGCAGCGCGCGACGCTCGAGGCCCGCGCCGCGGTACTCGGCGCAACCGACCAGCTGGTCGCCGCCGGTCATTCCCGCGCCCACGCCGTCGCCGCCATCGTCGCGGCGGCGCGCGCCGGCGCGCTCGACCCGGCGCTCCAGGCGATGGTCCCGGTCGCCAATGCCCGCGCCGGCACGGCGCGCACGCTGTCGCGCAGCGCGCTCTACCAATGGCTCGCGACCCGCGCCGGCGGGGTTGCCGCGCTGGCGCCGTCGGCCGCCCCGCCGGCGCCGCCGCCGCAATGGGCCGAGCGGCTGATTGCGCTCTATGCACGGCCGTCGAAGCCCAATCTCACCGACGCGCTCGCATCCTGGCCCGCTGCCGAGG
Source organism: Allostellaceae bacterium (assembly GCA_035532935.1). Taxonomy (GTDB): domain Bacteria; phylum Pseudomonadota; class Alphaproteobacteria; order ATCC43930; family CGMCC-115725; genus DATJLY01. The sequence continues at coordinate 3,185 of DATKQE010000084.1, read as the reverse complement.
CGGCGCCGTCCTACCACCAGGCGCGGCGCTTCCTCGGCCGGCTCGACGCGCTGGCGCGGAACCGCGGCCGGATGGGGCCGCGCAGCCTGCGCGCGCTCCGCGCCAATATCGTCCGCGATGTCGACGGGCTGTGGCCCGGCGCCGTCTTCATCGGCGACGGCCACACCTTCAAGGCCGAGGTGGCTCATCCGCAATCGGGGCGTCCGTTCCGGCCCGAGATCACCGCGATCCTCGACGTTTTTACGCGCAAATGGGTCGGCTGGTCGGTGGCGCTGGCCGAGAGCACCTGGTCGGTCGCCGACGCGCTGCGCCACGCGGTGACGACGGCGACCTGCTGCGACATCTTGTACTACGACAACGGGTCGGGCGCGAAGAACCGCGCCTGGGACGACGCCACGATCGGCATGATCGCGGCGCTCGGCATCACCAAGATGCATTCGGCGCCGTGGACCTCGCAGGCGCGCGGCGTGATCGAGCGCTTCAACTCGACCGTGCTGCACCGCCTGGCGCGCGCGCTCCCGACGTATCAGGGCGCGCGCATGGACCAGGAGGCGCGCGCCGCCGCCTTCAAGCTCACCCGATCCTCGCTCCGCGCCGGCCGGATTCCCGCCATCCTCTGTCCGTGGGACGATTTCAAGGCGCTGATCGAAGCCGCCCGCACCGCCTATAACGCGGCGCCGCATCGCTTCCTGGCGCGCGTCGTCGATGGCGACGGCAGCCGCCGCCACCGCTCGCCCGACGAGGCCTGGGACGCCGCCATCGCTGCCGGCTGGCAGCCCGATCCGATCCCGGCCGACCAGGCGCGCGAGCTGTTCCGGCCGGCGGCGATGCGCACGGTCGCGCGCGGCCAGCTCATGCTGTTCGGCAACCAGTATTTCGATCGCGCGCTCGAGGCCTATCACGGCGAGACGGTCGCGGTCGCCTATGACATTCACGACGCCTCCTCGGTGATCGTGCGCGACGGCGCCGGCCGATTCATCTGCGCCGCGTCGTTCCACGGCAACCATCGCTCCTACGTTCCGGTGGCCTTCGCCGAGCGCGCCCGCGAGCAGCGCCTCGCCGGCAGGCTGAAGCGGCTGCAGGCGCATCGCGACGCGGCGCTCGCCGAGGCCGCCCCCAATCTGCGCCTCGTCGCCCAGCGCGCGCCCGAGCCGGCGCCGCTCGCCGACGGCGAGGCGGCGCGCATCGCCGCGCTCGCCGCCGAGCTCGCCTCGCCGGCAGCGCCTTCGCCATCGCGCGACACCGAGGACGGCGACAAGAAGCGCCGCTTCGCCCGCGCCCGCAGCATCGAACGCGCGCTCGCCGCCGGGCAAGCGGTCGCCGAGACCGACCGCGCCTGGCTCGCGCGCTACCAGCGTCTCCCGGAATACGCGACCTGGACGCACATGGTCGCGACCTGGGGGGACGACATCCTCACGGCATAACGAAGGTCAACCGGGTTCATTGGGGGAAGTCATGGTCAAGGAAGAAAATACGCGCGGCACGATCGCGCCCTTACGGAACGTCGCGCTCTTCACCGAGCTGGTGGAGCGCGTCCTCCATCGCCGTGATGGGCTGCCCGGGATGGCGTGTTTTTCAGGCTTCTCGGGATATGGCAAGACGCGCGCGGCCGCGTACGCGACGAATAAGTACCGCGCCTACCACGTCCAGATGCAGAGCTGCTGGACGCGGCGCACGCTGTGCGAGTCGATCATGCTCGACATGGCGCTCGCGCCCGAGAAGTCGATGCGAATCGATCGCATGATCGCGGTGATCGGCAAGCAACTGGCATTGTCGCGGCGCCCGCTGATCATCGACGAGGCCGATTACCTCATGCGCAACAGCGCGGTGGAACTCACGATGGACATGTACGAGGCCTCGGGCGCGCCAGTGATCCTGATCGGCGAGGAGAAGCTGCCGGAGAAGCTGCTGCGCTGGGAGCGCGTGCATGGCCGCATGCTCGATTGGGTCCAGGCGCAGCCGGCCTCGCTCGGCGACGCGCGCCATCTCGCCAAGCTCTATTGTCCCGGCATCGAGATCGCCGACGATCTGATCGACGCCGTGCACCGCGAGTCGAACGGCTCGGCGCGGCGCATCGTCGTCAATCTCAATGGCGTGCGCGAGCAGGCCGAGCTCGGCGCGCTGAAGCGGATCGCGCTCGGCCAGTTCAAGGGCCAGCTCTTCACCGGCGAGTCGCCGATGCCGCGCCACCGCTCGGTCGCGAGGGCGGCATGAGCGCCACGGCCCGGCGCAAGCCCGGCGCCAAGCCGCGCCCGGCCGGGCGCCAGGGACTCTGGGACGTGATCCGCCGCCGCGGCGAGAGCGGCTTTACCGCCGAGGATCTCTATCAGGCCGTCGATTGCAGCCGGCAGGGCATCTACCGCTATCTTCAGATGTTGTTGAAGGGCGGCTTCATCGCCGGCTCCGTGGTGCCCGCGAGAGGCACCACGCGCACGAGCTACACGCTGATCCTCGATTGCGGCGCCGCCGCGCCGCGGCTCCGCGCCGACGGCACGGAATCGACGCGCGGCCGCGGCGTCGAGCAGATCTGGCGCACCATGAAGATGCTGTCGACCGGCGCCGCCAGCTTCGACCTGCGCGACCTCGCCATTCATTGCCGCACCGACAAGGTCGCGCCGTCGCTGCATTACACCCGCTTCTATCTTCACCATCTGGCGCGGGCCGGCTATCTCGCCGTGCTGGCGCCGGCGGCGGGACGGCGCACGACGCGCTACCGCCTCATTGACAATACCGGCGCCCGGCCGCCGGTGGTGTGCCGGATCGGCTGCGTCTGGGACCCGAATCAGGCGAAACTGCGCTGGCACGAGGTGCCGGAATGAGCGCCGCCGCCAAGGCCCGCGGCGGCTGGGGCGAGCGCCGCCCGGATTGGATCGACGCGCTCGCCGCCGCCTGCGATGCGGCCTCGCAGGCCAAGGTTGCGCCGCGGATCCGCTATTCCGCCGCCACCCTCTCCTACGTCCTCGCGGGCACCTACAGGGGCGACCTCGCCGCGGTCGAGCACCGCGTCCGCGACGCGCTGATGCGCCGCACCGTCACGTGCCCGGTGCAGGGCGCGATCGGCGGCGACGATTGCGTGCGCAACCAGTCGCTCCCGTACTCGTGCCACAACCCGCAGCGGGTCGCGCTCTATCGCGCCTGCCGCTCCGGCTGCCCGCATTCCCGGCTCACGGAGGAAACAAGATGAT
>DATKQE010000083.1:0-14916 GCA_035532935.1 Allostellaceae bacterium | reverse complement strand
CAAAAACGACGGTTGCGCTTCGCGCGATGCCTACAACACGATTCGCGCCAACAAAACATCTTGCCTTCTTACATTCTGAGAGCCCCCCGTGATTGGTAACACGGGGGGCTCGAAATACATGCTCCGAAGTCCCCTCTCGCGCCACCGGAATCGTCACCTGTGGGCAACCGGGCTCGGATGGGCGCCAAAGTCCTTCGCAGGGACCAAGCGCGCACAAGCGCGGCTCAGAGCGCAGGTGGAAGGGCATTGAGGTCCAGAGCGCCCCCAACCCCGATCAAAACGGGGCGAGGATTGGGAGCGCGGCGCAGGAAGACACGCGGCCGCCGCCCCTCAGCGCCGGCCTTCCTCCGAAGTGCCTTGCTGCGCCATTATAATCCTCGCCTGGAGTCGACCGGGCTTGGAGGGGGGTCAAGGTCCTTCGCAGGGACCCGCGCGCACAAGCGCAGCGCGGAGCGCGGGTGGAAGGGCCTTGACGCCCCGGAGAGCCCTTACACTATTGGGGGGGAGCGAGGACCGGGAGCGCAGCGCAGCGAGCACCCGCAGCCTCGCACCCCTGCCCGCCGGCGAGGCCAGGGGTGCAGGGGGCGGAGCCCCCGGCCCGGCGCGGAGCGCGCGTCCTGTAATCCGGCAAACCGAAGGCCGCGCGCCGATCCCGATTCGCCGGGCGGGCACGCCTCGAGCTGACCGGACGCGCAATTCCATTACGTTTATCGGAGGGAAATTGCCGAGTCGCTTTCCGACCAGCGCATTCCCAAAGATTGTCGATTTCCCTAACGTAACGTAACGTTCGGGACGGCTCACGAGAACACGCGCGCGCTCCGACAAGGAACTTGGCAACCTTGCGGCTCGGCAGAACCAGGAGCCGCATGATGCAGTCGAATTCAAAGCACGAGGGTTCCCCAACGGAGCGGCCGAAGCTGCTCCTGAGCGGCCTCGACAGCCTTTATGTGTCCTACTTCCTGGACACGAGCGCCGGCAAGCTCGACTGGGATGACCTTGCCTATCGCAAGGAGCGCATTCGCCACAGCCGCAACGATGTGCACACGGAGATCGTGTGTGGCACCGAGCGGTTCGCGCTCCTGCCCTATGGTCGAAAACCATACTCCTACGTGCTTACAAACAAAAGTTTCGAAATCAGACTCGCCGAGCACATGCGGCCGAATTGCCATGTCCAAATTTTCAGCGAGGCGCTTTGGAAGTCGGGTGCTGATTTCACGCTCGCTCGCATCGAGGAATGGTTCCGCTCGATAAAATTTGTCCATACGCGCCCTAATGTGGTCTCCCGTGCCGATTGGGCCTTCGACTATCACCTGCCTTTCATCGATTTCGCTTGGGATGATTTCGTGTCCGTTGCCGAGAAGGAGAACAGTTGGCGCAAGCACCGCAAGGCGGAAACCTTCACATTTGGCGTCGGCGATCCGGTCATCCGCGTCTATGACAAGGCGGCGGAGATTAATCAGGAAAGCGGCAAGACGTGGTTTCACGAGCTATGGGCTCGTAAGGACAAAGTCTGGCGCATTGAATTCCAGGCACGGCGTAAGCGCCTCGACCTGGCAGGCATCGACAGCACGGCGGACATCGGATGCGTCCAGGGAGACTTGCTGCGCGAATTGGCTCAGCGACACACAACGCTGCGGGTTCCCAATGGCGACAGCAACCGCTCGCGTTGGCCGCTACATCGTCTCTGGCAGGCACTCCTCGACGATATAGCGGCGCTTCCGCAAACGGGGTTGGTGCGGGACCTTGACCCGTTAGCTCCAATAGATTGGCGGCTCCATCAACTTACAAAATCGTTGTACGGCACGCTGAAAGCCATTGCCGCGCTCCGACAGATCAAAAGCGATGCGCCCGAACCTCTGTCGCTGGACAATCTTCTAGTTCTGCTATCGAAGATTCTCCCCTCGCACCATGACGCAGTCGTGTGGAAGCAGGAGGTCGCCCGCCGGGTTGCCGACTATGGGCTTGGGCGATGGTAGCGGCTCACGATCCTGAAGCGCGCTGCGGAGCACGCGACGCTGCTAATGACAATGCGTCAATGGACGCCTCCGCCGCCCCAGCGATCGCAACTGCCGCGCCGGACACGTCGCTGAGGACATATCCGCCCGATCCGCCCAACATAGCTGGAGAAACGCCGCAAATGGCGAGACCCCTAACTCGGGTCTTTTGCGATATTCCCGAGGGGCTGGGCGTGACCGGGGCGGAGGTCGAGATATGCGAGGCCTATCTAGCGCAGTTGATCGGCGGCATCATATCGAACGACAACGAGCCGTGAGGCGGGGGAGCACATGAGCAACAGGGCCGCCCTCTATCTGCGGGTTTCGACTGTACGGCAGGCTGAGAAGGACCTTTCAATCCCGGATCAGCGGCGGCAGACGACGGCTTACTGCGAAGCCAAGGGCTGGCACGCCGTAACGGAATTTGTCGAGCCCGGTGCGAGCGCGACAGACGATAAGCGGCCGGCCTTCCAGCGCATGATCGATGAAGCGTGCAGCGGTGCCCACCCGTTCGACTTCATCGTGGTTCACAGCTTCTCCCGTTTCTTCCGCGACATGATCCAGTTTGGCGTTTACGCGCGACAATTGGAGAAGCACGGCGTGCGCGTTGTTTCGATCACTCAGGAAACCGGCGACGATGCTCAAGGCGAGATGATGCGCATGCTATTGAGCACCTTCGACTGGTACAGCAGCCGTGAGAATGCCAAGCATGTGCTGCGAGCTATGAAGGAGAATGCGCGCCAAGGCTATTGGAACGGCAGCCTGCCCCCGTACGGCTATCGTACCTTCGTCGCGGAAATGCGCGCTGGCGTAGCGAAGAAGAAACTGGAAATCGATCCGGGCGAGAGGCCAATCGTCGACCGCATTTTTGCGTTGTTCCTGGAAGGAGACGGCAACGGCTCGATGGGCCTGCGCGCCATCGCCGCCCACCTGAACGCGAAGGGCCTGCGGTATCGCAAGGGTCGTTCATTCACGTCCGGGCTCGTGCATCAAATTCTCACGCACACGGCCTATGCCGGGCGACACTTCTTCAATCGCAAGGAGTTGCGAACGAAAAAGCGCAGGGACCGCGCGGAATGGGTCGAGATGGCAACCCCTGTTATCATTGATCCGCCGCGCTTCGAGCGTGTCCAATCCCTGCTTCGCAGTCGGCGGCCGACGGTCACGCCTCCTCGCATCGTGAACGGCCCCACGCTTCTGACCGGCCTCGCCAAGTGCGCCACCTGCGGCGGCGGCATGACCTTGAGAACCGGCAAGAGCGGCCGCTATCGGTACTACACGTGCAACAAGGCGGCGACGGAAGGCAAGTGTTCCTGCCGAGGCAGAAACATCCGCATGGAGCTACTGGACGAGCTTGTGGTGAGCGAGCTTGAAGGCAAGCTGTTTCAGCCTCCTCGCCTCAAGGCGCTCCTGGCAGAGCTTGTCCGCCGTGCCGGCGAGCGCTCGGGCGAGCTTGGCAATCAGGCCAAGCAATTCCGCAAGGAGCTACGCGAGACGGAGGAGAAGCTACAGCGGCTCTATGAGGCGGTCGCGGACGGAATGGTGCAGAGCACCGACTCCCTCAAGAACACGGCCTCCCGCATCGAGCAGCGGCGGGAGGAGCTATTGCGGCTCATCAGCTACGCGGACCGCAAGCGGCAGGTCCCCGTGCATCTGTTGACGCCGAAAAACCTTGAGCGGTTCTCTCTCGCCATGCGTCAAGCGATTCGCAATCCGGAGAGCAGATTCCGCAAGGCATATCTGCGGCAATTCGTTGAGCGCGTCGAAGTGGACGACGATGAAATCCGCATTCGCGGTTCTCACGCGGCGCTCGCTCAGGGCCTCGCAGCGCGGCCGGCACAGGCAGAATCCGGAGTGCCCAGTTTTGGGCAGGATTGGTGGGTGCAGCAGGACTCGAACCTGCGGCCCGCTGATTAAGAGTCAGCTGCTCTACCAACTGAGCTATGCACCCGGCTCCGGCCGGGCCGGTCTATAACAAGGCGCGGCACCATTGTCGAGCGGGCCCGTTACTCGCCGCCCTCGCCGAAGCGGCCGATGCGCGTGTCGCGATGGATATAGACGCTCATCAGCAAGCCGAAGCCGAACATCACCGTCAGCATCGCCGTACCGCCATAGGAGATGAGCGGTAGCGGCACGCCCACCACCGGGATGAGCCCGATCACCATTGCGGTGTTGATGAAGACATAGAGGAACAGGTTGACGGTGATCCCCAGCGCCAAGAGCCGCCCGAAATGATTGCGGCTCCGGAGCGCGATGGCATAGCCGTAGACGAACACCAGCATATAAAGTCCGAGCAGCACCAGACTGCCGACGAGGCCCCATTCCTCGGCGAGCATGGTGAAGATGAAATCGGTCTGCTTCTCCGGCAGGAAGTCGAGATGGGACTGCGTCCCCATCAGGAATCCCTTGCCGAAGATGCCGCCCGAGCCGATCGCGATCTTCGACTGCAGGCTGTGATAGCCCGCGCCCAGCGGATCGCTTTCGGGATTGATGAAGGTATAGATGCGCTCGCGCTGGTAGGCACGCATCGAGTGCCACGCCACCGGCACGGCGGCGATGCCCGCGGCGAACACGCCGCCGAACAGCCAGAGCCGCACGCCCGCGAGGAAGAACATCGCCCCGCCGCCCAACAGCAGCATCAGCGCGGTGCCGAGATCGGGCTGCTTCAGCACGAGCGCCGCGGGCACCATCACGATGAGCGTCGGCACGATGAGGCGCGGCGGCCGGCCGATCTCCTCGATCGGGACGCCGTTGAAATACCGCGCCAGCGCCATCATCGCCGCGATCTTCATCAGCTCCGACGGCTGGAGCTGGATGACCCCCAGATCGATCCAGCGCTGCGCGCCCATGCCGATCGCGCCGCGCACCTCCACCGCCACCAGCAGCAGCAGGACGACGGCATAAAAGCCATAGGCGATCCGGTACCAGATGCGCAAATCCACAAGTGCCACGACCAGCATGATGGCCGCGGCGACGCCAAGGCGAATCGCCTGCTTCGCCGCCCAGGGGTGCCAGCTCCCGTTCGCCGCCGAATAGAGCATGGCGATGCCGACACCGCCGATCATGGCGAGCAGCAGCACGAGCCCCCAATTGAGGCTCGCCACCTTCTCGGCGAGAGTCTGGCGCGGGCCGCCGTAGTCGAATGACTGGTCCATCCCCGCGCCGCGTCAGCGCTGCGCCACTTCGGCGGGCGGGCCGAACGGCCGGTCGGGAACGTGGCGCGCGGGGTCGCGCTGCTGCGCGGCAAGGAGAACGTCGCGCGCGATCGGCGCCGCTACCGCCCCGCCCTCGCCGCCGGTCTGGCCGCCATGCTCGACCACGACGGCGCAGACATAGCGCGGCGCATTCCACGGCGCGAAGGCGATGAACAGCGCGTGATCGCGATCCTTCCACGGCACGCTGGTGCCCGTGACCATGCCGTGGTTGCGCTCGGCCGCGGAGATGTGGTGCACCTGCGCCGTCCCGGTCTTGCCCGCCATCGCCATCGCCGGATCCTCGATGCGGGCATGGTAGGCGGTGCCGTGCAATTCGTTGACGACGCCGTACATGCCGTTGCGCAGCAGATCGAAATGCTTTTCGGCGATCCCCATCGGCGCGAAATCGGCGCTGATGGCGGTCGCGGCCGCGCTGTCCGAGGCCATCACGCCCTGCGTGCGTACCAGTCGCGGCACGATCGAGCGCCCGGTGGCGAGCCGCGCCACATAGGTCGCGAGCTGCAGCGGCGTCACCGCGACATAGCCCTGACCGATGCCGCAACTGATCGTGTCGCCGCGCTGCCAGGTCACGCCCGTGGTCGCAAGCTTCCACGCCCGCGTCGGAATGAGCCCCTGGCGCTCGCCCGGAATTTCGATGCCGAGCTCGATGCCGAGGCCGAAGCGGTTCGCCATGGCGGCAATGCGGTCGATCCCGATGGTATCCGCGGTGTGATAGAAGAAGACGTCGCATGACTCCTTGATGGCGCGCCGCATCGACAGCGTGCCGTGGCCGCCCTTCTTCCAGCAGTGGAAGATGGCATTGCCGATTTGGAAATAGCCGGGGCAGAAGAACTCGGTATCCGCCGTGACCAGGCCCGAATCCAGCGCCGCCATGCCGACCAGCGGCTTGAAGGTCGAGCCGGGCGCGTAGGTGCCGCTGATCGCCTTGTCGCTGAGCGGATTGAGCGGGTCGGTGACGAGCTTCTGCCACATCGCCTCGGTCAGTCCGGCGGCGAACGCGCCGGGGTCGTAGCCGGGCGTCGAGACCATGGCCAGGACCTCGCCGGTAAAGGCGTCGAGGGCGACGCAAGCGGCGCTGCCTTGGGCCGTGCAACGCTGCGCGGCGAGGTCCTGGAGCGCCATGTCCAGGCCGAGCGTGATCTGCTGCCCGGCCATGCCGTCCTCGCGCGCGAGTTCGCGCACCACCTGGCCGAAGGCGTTGACTTCGACCTCGCTCGTGCCGGCCGTGCCGCGCAGTTCGAGATCGAAGGCCTTCTCGATGCCGCTCTTGCCGATACGGAAATCGGGCAGCTCGAGCAACGGATCGTCGCCCGCGAGATCCTTCTCCGACACCGCCGCGACATAGCCGACCGCATGCGAGACCACTTCGCCGAAGGGATATGTGCGCATCAGGCCGCGCTCGACCGACACGCCGGCAAGCTCGAGCGTGTTCACCTCGATTCGCGCCATCTCGTCCCAGCTCATGTCGTCGCGGATCACCACGGGAACGAAGCCGTGCTTGGCACGGATGTCGTGGATGACGCGACGGCGGTCGATGTCGCTCAGCGGCACGAGGCGGGCGACGGCATCGAGCGTGGCCGCGATGTCGCCGGCCTCGTCGGCCACGAGCACCGCACGGTAGGTCGGCCGGTTGGTTGCAAGCGCGACGCCGAAGCGGTCGACGATATGGCCGCGCGGCGGGGCGATGAGGCGAATGTTGATCCGGTTCTCGTCGGCCAGCGTCTGGTAGCGGCCGGCCTGGACCACCTGGAGGAAATAGAGCCGGCCGGCCACCGTCGCGAGGAGCGCGACCTGGCCGCCGGCGAGGAACAGCGCGCGCCGCGTCAGAAGCTTGCTGCGGACCTGCTCGCGCTTGACGCTCATGCCGTCGATGTCCGGACGAAGGCCCGATGCAACCGCACCAGCACATAGCTTCCGACCGGATAGCACGCGACGGTGAGCGCCGCCTCGAAGACGAACGGCCGGGTCCCGAGCACCGTGCCATAGAGCAGGCTGACCAGCGCCCAGTCGAACGCGAAGGCGCCGGCGGCGATCGCGAGGAAGCCGAGCCACAGCACGGCGAAGGTCCCGTTGGCGAAATAACGCCGCCCGTTCAACACGGCGGTACGCGCCAGGATCAGCGTCAACGCCGCAACCCCGAGATAGGGCGACCCATTCAGGAGATCGAGCAGCAATCCGAGCACGAACACCGCGGTGAGCGGGAGGAGATCGGGGCGGTAGCTCGTCCAATGGAACACCGCCATCAGCGCGAAGCTCGGCGTGACCGCGGCGAAGCCCGGGATCTGCAGCGGCACCACCGAAACGAGGACGAAACACAAGGTCGAAAGGAACGGCACCAGCCGGTCGCCCAGACGGGTGTCGCGCGGCATCATCACGCGCGCCATCTGCCCCTCCGGACGCAGGACGGCCGCGCACCAGCCCAGACCGGGCGCACCGCACCGCTGCGCACGCCAGAGCCGGTTGCGTCCATGCCAGCCCTCATTGCTGGACGTCGGCGACCCGCGGCTTGGCCGGGCGCGGCGGGCGGGACGGCGGGACCGCGTTCTGCGGCAGGACGCCGGTCATGCCATAATCGACGATGCGGACCATCTCGAGCCGCGACAACTCGGCATAAGGCTCGACCCTGCTCACGCCGTTCGTTGCCGCCAAGGCCACGCCCACCGGCAAGCCCGGCGGAAAGGCGCCGCCGCTGCCGCTGGTGAGAATACGGTCGCCCGCCACGACCGCCGCCTTCGGCTCGAGGAAGACCAGGCGGGGCCGGTCGGAATTGTCGCCGTCGAGCAGCGCGCGCTGACCGGTGCGCTCGATCGTCACCGGGATATGCGAGTTGAGATCGGTGAGCAGCAGCACGCGCGCCGTCCGCTGGCCCACCTCGGCGATCCGGCCGACCAGCCCCTCGCCGGTCAACGCCGCCTGGCCGCGCGCCACACCGTCGCGCGCGCCGGCATTCACCAGGACGTTGCGCAAATAGGCACCGCCCGAATCGGCGATCACCCGCGCCGCCAGGATCGAAACCGCCTTGTCCGGGACCAGCTTCTCGAGATCGCGCAGCGACTTGTTCTCGGCGGCGAGGCGCAGGGCCACCTCCTGCCATTGCAGCAGCCGCCGGTTCTCGACGCGCAGGAGTTCGTTCTGGCGATAGACCGCAACGATGTCGGTGACCTTGTCCACAATCCCGGCGGCACCGGCCATGGGCTCCGCCAGCAGTTGGAGCACCGGCGCGGCGGCATCGGCGACCACGCCGCGCAGCCGGTCGATCAGCAGAATGTCGGCCTTGCCAAGCACGGTCAGCATGCCCGCGGCGAACACCAGCGTCGGCAGCGTCAGCCGCTGTGCCGCTGCTCTTACGGGGGCTGAAATTCGCATCCCGTGCCCGTCCTCATGGCCTGAAGCCGCGGCTCCGCCGCCTCCCGAGCTGGCCTCGGCCGTACTTCACTTTTTACATGCAAACAAACGACTAGTACATGCTTATTAGAACGCTTTTTAGGGTTTTCATTTCCTCGAGCGCCCGGCCCGTCCCGAGCGCGACGCAGGATAGCGGGTCGTCGGCAATCGATACCGGCAGGCCGGTCGCGTGGCGCAGCACGTAATCGAGATTGCTCAACAGCGCGCCGCCGCCGGTGAGCACGATGCCCTTGTCGACGATATCGGCGGCAAGCTCGGGCGCGGTATGCTCGAGCGCGACCTTGACCGCCTCGACGATCGCTCCCACCGGCTCGGCCAGACTCTCGGCGATCTGGCGTTCGCTGATCACGATCTCCTTGGGCACACCGTTCATGAGGTCGCGGCCCTTGATCTCCATCACCCGCCCTTCGCCCTCCTCGGGCATGCAGGCCGAGCCGATTTCCTTCTTGATGCGCTCGGCGCTCGACTCGCCGACCAGCAGGTTGTGGTTGCGCCGGATATAGGCGATCACCGCCTCGTCCATCTTGTCGCCGCCGACTCGGACCGAGCGCGAATAGACGATCCCGCCCAGGGACAGCACCGCAACCTCGGTGGTGCCGCCGCCGACATCGACCACCATCGAGCCGGTCGGCTCGGTCACCGGCAGCCCCGCCCCGATCGCCGCCGCCATCGGCTCCTCGATCAGGAAGACACGGCGCGCGCCCGCGCTCTCGGCCGATTCCTGGATGGCGCGGCGCTCGACCGCGGTCGAGCCCGAGGGAACGCAGACGATGATCTGCGGGCTGGCGAAACTGCGCCGGTTGTGGACCTTGCGGATGAAATGCTTGATCATTTCCTCCGCGACCTCGAAATCGGCGATGACGCCGTCGCGCAGCGGCCTGATCGCCTGGATGTTGCCGGGCGTGCGGCCGAGCATCATCTTGGCCTCGTCACCGACCGCGAGCACCTGCTTGCGGCCCTTGACGTTGGCGATCGCTACCACCGACGGCTCGTTGAGGACGATGCCGCGACCCTTGACATAGACGAGCGTGTTCGCCGTGCCGAGGTCGATTGCCATGTCGGCGGATAGGATGCCCAACAAGTTTCCGAACATGCCTGCCTTTGTTCCCTCAATGGGGACGGTGACGTCCCGGGTTCCCGTAATCACCGCTCCCCCGCCCCTCCGCCGCAACGCGGCAGAGGGACCGGCGCGGGCACTAGGCGGACAAGGCCGCGGGTGCGGTCTTGGCCCGCTTGGTCAAGAGCTTGTTCAAGGCGTGGATATAGGCGCGTGCGGAGGCGACGAGCGTGTCGGGATCGGCCCCCTGGCCGACGACGCTCTTGCCCTCCTCCTCGAGCCGTACCGTCACCTCGGCCTGCGCGTCCGTGCCTTCCGTCACGGCGTGGACCTGATAGAGCAGCAGCCGCGCGGCATGCGGCACGATGGTGCGAATGGCATTGAAGGTGGCATCGACGGGGCCGTTGCCGGTGGTCTTGGCGTCCTTCTTCACGCCGTCGACCACGAGCTCGAGTTCCGCCGTCTGCGGCCCCTTCGAGCCTGCCATCACCGCCAGCGACAGGAACTTGATGCGCTCGGAGACGCGCTGCAACTCGTCGTCGACGAGGGCGACGATGTCCTCGTCATAGACCTCCTTCTTGCGGTCGGCCAAGTCCTTGAAGCGGCGGAAGGCGTCGTTCATCGCATTGTCGCCAAGCTCGAAGCCGAGTTCCTGGAGCTTCATCTTGAAGGCGTGGCGGCCGGAATGCTTGCCCATCACCAGGGTCGATTTGCTCAGCCCGACCGATTCGGGCGTCATGATCTCGTAGGTGCCGGCGTGCTTGAGCATGCCGTCCTGATGGATGCCGCTCTCATGGGCGAAGGCGTTGGCGCCGACGATCGCCTTGTTGGGCTGGACGACGAAGCCGGTGATCGCCGAAACGAGGCGCGAGGCGCGGGTAATGTATTCGCTCCGCACCCCGGTGACGAACGGCATGGCGTCGTGGCGCGTCCTGAGCGCCATGACGATCTCCTCCATCGAGGCGTTGCCGGCGCGCTCGCCGAGACCGTTGACGGTGCATTCCACCTGGCGGGCGCCGACCCGCACCGCGGCCAGGGAATTGGCGACCGCGAGGCCGAGATCGTTGTGGCAATGGACCGAGATCACCGCCTGGTCGATATTGGGCACGCGGTCGAACAGCATGCGGATGAGGCCGGCGAATTCCTCGGGCACGGCATAGCCGACCGTGTCGGGGATGTTGACCGTGCGCGCCCCGGCCTTGATCGCACTTTCGACCGTGCGGCACAGGAAGTCGTGCTCGGTGCGGGAGCCGTCCTCGCACGACCATTCGACGTCCGGGCACAGATTGCGCGCGTATGTGACGCTGTCGATGACCGCCTGATGCACCTGCGCGGGCTCCATCTGGAGCTTGTATTTCATGTGCAGCGGCGAGGTCGAGATAAAGGTGTGGATGCGCGGCCGCGCGGCGTACCGCACCGCCTCGGCGCAGCGTTCGATGTCGGCGCGGCCGGCGCGGGCGAGACCGCAGACGGTCGATTCCTTGATCAGCTTGGCGACCTCGCGCACGGCCTCGAAATCGCCGTTTGACGCGATCGGGAACCCGGCCTCGATCACGTCGATGCCCATCTCCTCGAGCAGGAGAGCGATCTTGATCTTCTCGTCGAGATTCATCGACGCGCCGGGCGACTGTTCGCCGTCGCGCAAGGTGGTGTCGAAAATGATGACGCGGTCGGCCGAGCGGGCGACGGGTTCGCCGGCGGCGTTGGTCTTGGGAGTCGTGGTGGCGCTCATGGCGCTGATCCTCTCGTGCGGGAGCGACGACGAGCCGTTGAAAGCCTTCCCCTGAACGCGCGGCGGGCTCGCACGATGCCCACGCTCAGGGGCCGGTAAGTCGCAGTGCTCCCTCGCCTCCCCGCGAGAATCGAGCCGGGCACCGTGCCGGCACGGCGACACACCGGGGCGCCTTGCCCCGTTGCTCGTCGCTGCCGCCCGCTGACCCGGCCATGGTGTCTGCTCTTGCCCTTGTCCGATGCCTAGCTTGCCGTCGGTAAGCCTAACATCGGGTTAACGGCCGATTTTGTCGTTCCCGTTTGTTCTAGCGTGTTTACCCCTGCCGTCGCAAGGTTCGCGTGATCCCGGGCGGCCCGACACCCGCGTCGGAAGGCGCATGCGGCAGGGTCGGCCGCCGGCCGCTCAGTTCCGGGTCTTGTCGACCAACCGGTTCTGGGCGATCCACGGCATCATGGCGCGCAGCTTCTCGCCCACCTTCTCGATGTCGTGCTCGGCGGCGCGCCGCCGCATCGCCTTGAAGCTTGCCTGGCCGGCGGCGTTCTCGAGCACCCATTCCTTGGCGAATCGGCCCTGCTGGATCTCATCGAGGACACGCTTCATCTCGGCCTTCGCCTGGTCGCCGATGATGCGCGGGCCGCGCGTGTAGTCGCCGTATTCGGCCGTGTTCGACACCGAATAGCGCATGTTGGCGATGCCGCCCTCGTACATCAGATCGACGATCAGCTTGACCTCGTGCAGGCACTCGAAATAGGCCATTTCGGGCGCGTATCCGGCCGCGACCAGGGTCTCGTAGCCGGCCATGATGAGAGCGGAGAGACCGCCGCACAGCACGCATTGCTCGCCGAAGAGATCGGTCTCGCATTCCTCTTTGAAGGTGGTCTCGATCACGCCGGCGCGGCCGCCGCCGATCGCCGAGGCATAGGACAGCGCGAGCTCGAGCGCATTGCCCGAGGGGTTCTGCTCGACCGCGACGAGGCACGGCACGCCGCCGCCGCGGACGTATTCCGAACGCACGGTATGGCCGGGGCCCTTGGGCGCGATCATGAACACGTCCATGTCGGGGCGCGGCTCGACCAGCTTGAAGTGGATGTTGAAGCCGTGGGCAAAGGCCATGGCGGTATCGGGCCGCATGTTGGGGCGGAGATCGTGGGCATAGAGCGCCGCCTGCAGCTCGTCCGGCGTCAGGATCATGACCACGTCGGCCCATTTCGCACCATCGGCGGGCGCCATCACCTGGAAGCCCGCGGCCTCGGCCTTCGTGGCCGAGCCCGAGCCCGGGCGCAGCGCCACCCGGACCTCCTTGACGCCGCTATCGCGCAGGTTCATGGCGTGGGCATGGCCCTGGCTGCCATAGCCGACCACCAGGGTCTTTTTTCCCTTGATCAGATTCACGTCGGCGTCACGGTCATAGTAAACGCGCATGGTCGGCTTCTCCCTAGAACCGCGCCGCGCCGCGCGCGATCGCGACGACGCCGGTACGCGACACATCGACGAGCCCCAAGGGCTCCATAAGATTGATGAAGGCGTTGAGCTTCTCGGTCGAGCCCGTCATCTCGAAGACGAAGCTCTCGATGGTCGAATCGACGACACGGGCGCGGAAGATGTCCGCCAGGCGCAGGCTCTCGATGCGCTTCTCGCCGGTTCCCGACACCTTGATGAGGGCGAGCTCGCGCTCGACGCGAGGGCCTTCCTCGGTCAGGTCGCGCACCGCATGGACCGGGACGAGACGCGCGAGCTGCGCCTTGATCTGCTCGATGATCATCGGCGTGCCCGACGTCACGACGGTGATGCGCGACAGGTTGTTGCGCCGGTCGATCTCGGCGACGGTGAGGCTCTCGATATTGTAGCCGCGGCCGGAGAACAGCCCGATGACCCGGGCCAGCACGCCCGGCTCGTTGTCCACCAGCACGGCGATGGCATGCCGGTTGCTGTTGGGATCGGTATGGGCGTTGCTGTTGTTCACATCCGGCTCCGGGCGGCGCTAGACCAGCACCATGCCTTCTTCCGAGACCGGGCCGGAGGATTGCCTGTCCTCGGGTCCGAGCAGCATTTCGTTGTGCGCGGCGCCCGAGGGGATCATCGGGAAGCAATTCTCCATCTGGTCCACCATGACGTCGACCAGCACGGGCCGGTCGACCGCGAGCATCTCCTTGATTACGCGATCGACGTCATCGGGCTTCTCGGCGCGCAGGCCGACCGCGCCGAACGCCTCGGCGAGCTTGACGAAATCCGGCAGCGCGGCGGTGTAGCTCTCGCTGTAGCGGCCGCCGTGCATCAGCTCCTGCCACTGTCGCACCATCCCCATGTATTGATTGTTGAGGATGAACGCCTTCACCGGCAGCCGGTACTGGCAGATCGTGGACATCTCCTGGATGTTCATCAGGATCGAGGCCTCGCCGGCAATATCGATGACGAGCGCGTCGGGGCGCGCCACCTGCACGCCCATCGCCGCGGGCAGACCGTAGCCCATGGTGCCGAGCCCGCCCGAGGTCATCCAATGGAACGGCGTCTCGAACTTGAAGAGCTGCGCCGCCCACATCTGGTGCTGGCCGACCTCGGTGGTGATGTAGGGATCCCTGTCGCGCGTCAGGTGATAGAGACGCTCGATGGCATATTGCGGCTTGATCACCTTGTCCGACGGCGCATAGCGCAGGCAGTGGCGCGCGCGCCAGCCCTCGATCATCTTCCACCATGGCGCGATCACTTCGCGGTCGGGCTTGAAGCCGCGCGCCTTGAGCGCCGCCTTCAGCGCCTCGAGCGCCGCCCCGGCGTCGCCGATCACCGGCACGTCCACGCGCACGTTCTTGTTGACCGACGAGGGATCGATGTCGATGTGAATCTTCTTCGCGTGCGGCGCGAACGCGTTGAGCCGCCCGGTCACGCGGTCATCGAAGCGCGCGCCGACGCAGATCATCACGTCGCAATCGTGCATCGCGAGATTGGCCTCGTAGGTGCCGTGCATGCCCACGAGGCCCAGGAACTGCCGCTCGGAGGCCGGGAAAGACCCCAGGCCCATCAGTGTCAGGGTGCAGGGATAGCTGGTTTTCTTCACAAGTTCGGTGAAGAGCGTGCAGGCCCGTTCGCCCGAATTGACGATGCCGCCACCGCCATAGAACAGCGGACGCTTCGCCGCCGCGATCAGCGCCGCCGCGTCAGCGACCCGGGCGGGGTCTGGCGCAAGCCGCGGGCGGTATGTTTTGTGTTCAGCCACCGTCTCGGGCGGCGTGTCGGCGCCAGTCGCGAACAGCACGTCCTTGGGCAGGTCGACCACCACCGGGCCGGGGCGGCCGGTGCGCGCGACATAAAATGCCTCGTGAACAACACGTGCCAAGTCATTCACATCTTTGATTAAATAATTATGCTTGGTGCATGGCCGGGTGATCCCGGTGGTGTCGGCCTCCTGGAACGCGTCGTTGCCGATGAGATGGGTCGGCACCTGGCCGGTGAGGCAGACGATCGGTACCGAGTCCATCAACGCGTCGGTGAGCCCGGTGACCGCATTGGTCGCGCCCG
>DATKQE010000082.1:0-50564 GCA_035532935.1 Allostellaceae bacterium | reverse complement strand
CCGAAATGCTGGAGCATCTGAAGGAAAATAACTGGAACTGGGCCCAGAGGAGGGGCTCTGCCGATCCTGAGTTCTTCAAGCGACTGGAGGGGCAACAGGCGCCGGCCTATCTGTGGATCGGCTGTTCGGATAGCCGTGTTCCGGCCAATGAGATCGTTGGCCTCGAGCCAGGCGAACTGTTCGTGCATCGAAACGTGGCCAATCTCGCCCCGCCGCAGGACGCCAATTATCTCTCCGTGCTGCAGTTTGCGGTTGATGTGCTGAGGGTGCGGCACATCATGGTGGTGGGGCATTATGGCTGTGGCGGCGTGGCCGCCGCGATCGACGGCAAGCGGCGTGGCCTCGTCGATCATTGGCTGCATCCCATCCGCGAGACGCGCCAAGCCCACCGCCAGGAGCTTGATGCGATTAAAGACCCGGGTGCGCGCCTAAACCGACTTGCCGATCTGAATGTAATGCGACAAGTGCAAAACGTCGCTTCCGACGTGTTCGTGCAGGACGCCTGGGCGCGGGGGCAGGCGCTGTCCGTGCACGGCTGGATATATTCACTTGCGAACGGACTGATTAATGATCTCAACGTGTCCGTCAGCGGTCTCGACACCTGAACAGTCTGCAATGACGCCCGTCCTCGGTTGTCAGATTGCTCGATTTTCCCCTGGTTTTCTTGGCATGATTACACAGGGAATTACGCCAGCCGGCGCTGCGGATGGCGAGATCGACAGATCGTCAAGGCGCCTTCGCATCGGAGCAAGCGGGGCTCTGTTGCGGAGCCCCACTCGCGCAGGCCGCCGCTGCCGCCAGGCGCGATCCGCCGCGACGGCCACGAGCGCCCACGCGATGTCGAGATCGATGCTGCTTCTTGCCGACGCGGCTTTGCGGGATGGCTGTTGCCGTCCTTGCCGGTGCGCTTTTCAGGTGCGGGATTTTCCGCACCTGGGGGCAGATCGGCTCGACGCCGACGACACCTGGCGGCTATGAGATCACGAACGGCGCCACGAACGGCCACGACATGGCGGGCCGCTGCGATAAGCTCTTTGGA
The DNA here is from genome assembly GCA_035532935.1 of Allostellaceae bacterium. GTDB lineage: Bacteria > Pseudomonadota > Alphaproteobacteria > ATCC43930 > CGMCC-115725 > DATJLY01. The sequence continues at coordinate 49,525 of DATKQE010000082.1, read as the reverse complement.
AATGGGACCGGAGTAGGCCGCGAAACGGATGGCTTGATCTACACGCAACAGAAAGGCCGTGCGGCGTTCTCAGGGTCCTCGCCGTCGATTTCGTCCTCGACTCCCGGTTCCTCGCATTCAGGTTCTTGCCGGGACGGCATCTTGCGGGTTTTGCCGTCGGCACCGAGGCGCTTCTCAACTGGCGATTTTTCGCCAGTTGATTTCCGCGCCTTCCGCACCGTGCTTTCGTCGACGCCGATTTTATCGGCGATATCGCGCGGGTCGGCTCAGGGCGCCTCGGGCGTGCCACCACCGCTGGAATGTACCGCACAAATTCAGCGCTATTCACGATCGAAGCGAGTTCGGTCGCCGGCGCGACAGGACGCAATCGCCACCCTGCGAGTTCTGGCCGCGGGCGCTGCCGATGCGCTGCCACGGACACCGTTCAGCTTGCCTCCGGACTAGCTCGGTTGTCTCGCTCTATGGCGGTCATCGACAGAGGTGGTTTCCGGTAGAGTAGATGGTCCGCTCCTGGCGGAAGGGCAGCTGTGTCCTGCTCCTGCTCGGTCTTGTCATTTCGGCCCGAAGCGGACAATTATATGGTAGTAATGCAAGCTAGCAAACGGGCGATGGCTGATAAGCAATGTCGGAAACTGATAAGGTGTTCGGTGGCTCGATTCCGGAAAACTACGACCGCTATATGGTGCCATTGATTTTCGAGCCGTTCGCCGCAGATATTGCACAACGAGCGGCGTCCTTGTCGCCAAGCGCCGTTTTGGAAACCGCCGCGGGCAGCGGGGTTGTCACCCGCGCGTTGGCGCCAAGACTGGCCCTGGGCGCAAGCTATATCGTAACCGACCTCAATCAGCCGATGCTCGACTATGCCGCTTCGCGACAAGCTCCCGACAGACGCATCCAATGGCGCCAAGCGGATGCTCTGGCGCTCCCGTTTGAAGATGCGGCCTTCGATCTCGTTTGTTGCCAGTTCGGCGCGATGTTCTTTCCCGACCGCATATCGGGCTACCGTGAAGCAAAGCGAGTCCTGAAGCCCGGAGGATATTTTTTATTCAACGTATGGGATCGCATCGAGGAAAACGTTTTTGCGGATGATGTGACGAATGCTCTCGCAGAGATTTTTCCGAACGATCCGCCGCGCTTTCTGGCACGCACGCCGCACGGCTACCACGATACGGCACTGATCCGTAGCGAGCTGGAGGACGCAGGTTTCTCCCGTGTGGTGATCGAGACTAGAGCCGAACAAAGCCGCGCATCCTCACCGCGCCATCCTGCCATTGCTTACTGTCAGGGAACGCCTCTTCGCAACGAAATCGAGGCCAGAGACGCGGGTAAACTGGAAGCTGCAACCGGTTACGCCGCATCCGCGATTGCGGAAAGACACGGCAGTGGCGAGGTTGCTGCCAAAATTCAGGCGCACGTAATCGTGGCTGTGGTCTAGATGTTGGGATATCCCCTTCTGATATGGCCACGATCGCAGCTTGGCGCTCGAAAGCGGACACCTGAATCACCAGCATCGACGAGTCTCGGCTTTTTTTTAAGGGGCACGAAGTTTCCGTGGTTTGGCCGTGATCGCCTCCAGGAGCCAGTGCCCAGTTTGACCCTGGTTGGTCCACCGCAAAATCAAAGGCATCCCGGTTCGGGCCTCATTCGAAAATCCACGTGCGGGCCTCGCTCTGAGGCGATCACCGGCACGTCCTGATTGCGCCGAGCGGGACGCAGCCCGGTTCCGCCGCGGGCCCCGGTGCCGGGCGCGCGGCTGTTTCCGATGTGGTCGTAAAGGCGCTCAACCCCTGCAGCAGCGTGCCCACCGCTGCCGGCTGTGGGTTGCCACCATATTCCATGATCGCGCGGCGCCGGCGGTCCTCGGCGGCGAGACGGGTATCGAGCACCACGAGGTCGCGCCGGTATTGCGCGTCGGTCACCTCGCCGGCGTCGACCTTCGCTGCGCCGACGCGCCGCGCCTGGATCGAGATATAGATGAGATCGTTGAAGGGATAGGCCGCTTCCCCATAGGCCGCGACCACGGTGGGGACGGCGCAATCGACCGCGGCGAGATGGGTCGCATAGTGGCCGGCCCGGCGCAGCTCGTCGCACCGCGCATAAGCGGCCTGGGCCTTGGCCTTGGCCTCGTCCACGCGCGATTGCGACATCACGCAGCCTGCCGAAGCAAGGACGAGCACCGCGGCGACAACGGCTCGCGCGCTGCGAAAATGATGCGCCATAGGGGCAATTCCCTGCATGATACAAACCTCTCGGACCTGGGGTATCGGCGTCAAGCCGGTGCCAGGCTAGCAGCGCCGTGCCGCGTCGGGCGCGCGGCAGCGCACGAGCGTCGGCAAGCCACGATGCTCATGGCGTGCGGTGATAGCGCACGACCAGGCTTGCCGAGCCGAGGCTATGGCCGGCGATCGCCTTCAGAGGCTGGTCGCGGTCGAGCCCCGGCCGCAGCGAACCCGGTGCGCGGTCGAGTGCCATCACGTCGTTGACATAATGATGCGGAGCGTCATCGTCCCGGCCTGTCGCTGGAATTCCCGGCGGCACCGCGCACGTGATCGATCAGCGCGAGCGGGTCCTCGGGCGGCGCATCGCCGCGCCAGGAAACATGTCCGTCCGGCCGCACCAGCACAAGGCGCCGTTCGTAGAGCGCGGCGATCGCCGGGTCGCCGATCGCGACCGTCTCGAGCGGTACGCCGCGCGAGCGCGCCGCCGCCGCGATGGGCGATGCCTCTTCCGCCGCGCCGGCGAAGGCAAGCAGCACGAAGCCGCCGCCGAAGAGATCGAGCGTCGAGCGTCCGTCGTCGAGCCACGCATGCGGCGCGCGCGAGCCGGGCCGCGCGGTCGGCGTGTAACGGCTCACCGATTCCGCCGGCGGCGGCGTCCCGTCCGGCACGATGACCGGCGAGGGATCGTAGCGGTAGCCCAACACCAGCCCGTCCGAAACGAACACCTTGGTCCGCTCGCGCACGATTGCGTCGCTGATGATGCGGCGCGCGCCATCGCCCGCTGGGCCCGGATCGCGGACGAGGGCGAGCGTCTTGTGGTCGGCGAGCGGACCTTGGTTCTCGGTCGCCTCGCGCACGATGCGGCGCGCGACGGGCTTGCGCTCGATCGCATAGCTCTCGAGCAGCGCCGGCCCGCTCCATCCCGCCAACGCCGCCGCGAGCTTCCAGGCGAGATCGACCGCGTCGCCGAGCCCGGTATTCATGCCGAACCCGCCCGAGGGGCTGTGCTGGTGCACCGCGTCGCCGGCCAGGAAGACATTCCCGCGATGCCAGGTATCGGCGACGATGCTGCGGCAGGTCCAGGGCAGGATCGAGACGAGTTCATAGGGAATGCCGGGGCCGATGAACGCGTTGACGATCGCGGGAACATCGACATTCTCCGGCGCGACAAGCTCCTGCCCGGTGCTGAGACCGAGGCGCCACAGTTCCCTGCCGTCGAGCTCGATCAGGCTCGGGCCGCTCCCCGACTCGTCGATGAAGAAATAGAACGCGGCCTTGCCCTTGTCGTGCCGGGTCCACAGCTCCTTGAGCTTGAGAAAGACGTTGAGGTGGTAGGAAAGGACCGGCTGCCCTTCCCAGCGCACGCCCAGCGCCTGCGGCACGCTGCTGCGCCCGGCGCAGCACGCGACGAGAAAACGCGCCTTGATCGTCTCGTGGCGGTCGGCGGCGAGATCGTGCACCTGGCACAGCACGCCGTCCGCCGTCTCGGTGAAGGATTCGAAGCGGCAGCGATAGCGCAGGCGGACGCTGGCAAAGCGCGCCGCCAGCTTGCGCATGATCGGATCGAAGAACAGCTGGTTGCAGCGCTGCGAGCGTTCGGGCGTCGTCGGCAACGGCTTGTGCCCGCCATAGGTCGGCCGGTCGACCCGCGCCAGCATGTAACCATTCAGCCCGGTGCAATAGATGATGTCGAGCGGGAAATCGGGCGGCGTACCGGCCTGACGCACCTCCTCGGCGATGCCCCAGCGGCGGCAGAATTCCATCGTGCGGGAATTCACCGTGTTGGCGCGCGGATGGTAGATCGTGCCGTCGCCCTGCTCGACCAGCGTGCATTCGATCCCGCGCCGCCCGAGATCGGCGGCCAGGGCCAGCCCGACCGGCCCGCCGCCGACGATGAGCACGGGCGTTTCGCTGGCGCCGCTCATGCCGGCCTGTCCCCCGGAACGTCCTGCACGGTGCAGCGCATCATTCGTTGGCCATGACACCGGCGTACTCTATCACGCGACGGACGATCTTGGGCCTTTCTGTCGGGCGATGCCGGAACGCCCGCCACGTCTTTGCGTACTCACGGCTCGGACGTCGCTGCGCAGCGTTCGAAGCCCGCGCGCAAGGCGTCCCCGTTCAAATTCCGGCCGATGAACACGAGCCGGCTGCCGCGTCGATCGCCCGGCTTCCAGCTCCCGTGGAAGTCGCCTTCGAGCTGCATGTGCACGGAATGAAAGACGAGGCGGCGGTCTTCGCCCGCGACGTGGACGATGCCCTTGGCGCGCAGGATGTCGCGGCCCTCTGCGGCCACGAGATCGGTAAGCCAGCGGCTCACTTTGTCGCGATCGACCGGGGTCGGCGAGACGAACGAGACGCTGCCGATGTCGCCGTTGTGCGCATGGCCATGATCGTCACCATCGTGGCCGCCATGCGCGTAATGTCCGTCACCCTCGTCGGGCGCGGGATCGAGGAAAGCCGGCTCGAGCGCAGCGATGCGCTCGAGATCGAACCCGCCCCGTTCCAGCAGTTTGTCCAGCGCCACGTTCGCGCGCTCCGCGCGATGGATCGCCGCCAACGGATTGAGTGCCCGCACGTGCGCCTCGATCGCGCGCAATTCCGCGGCCGCGACGAGATCGGTCTTGTTGAGCACGATCTGATCGGCGAAGGCGATCTGCTCCCGCGCCTCGGGGCTGTCGGCGAGGCGAAGCCGAAAGTGCTTTGCATCGACCACGGTCGTCACCGAATCGAGGACGGTCCGCGCCTGCAGGAATGGATCGACGAAGAAGGTTTGTGCCACCGGCCCGGGATCGGCGAGCCCGGTCGTCTCGACGATGATCGCCGCGAAATCGCCGCGCCCGGCGAGCAGTCGGTGCAGCGTGCGGATGAGATCGCCGCGGACCGTGCAACAGACGCAGCCGTTGCTCAACTCGAACAATTCCTCGTCCGCGCCGACGATCAGTTCGTTGTCGATGCCAATCTCGCCGAACTCGTTGACGATCACGGCGTAGCGCCGGCCGTGATCCGCGGCCAGGATGTGGTTGAGCAGCGTGGTTTTGCCGGCGCCGAGATAGCCGGTCAGCACGGTCACGGGAATGCGGCCGTCCATGGCGACCGGCACCGCGCCGGAGGCGGCTTACTGCCAGGGCAGAAGGGAAGCGTGGATCACGTCCTTCACGCCTTGTCCGCCCACCGATCTGATGGCGATGTCGACGTCCTTCAGGCCGAAGGTGTGGGTCGTCACCTTCTCGAGCGGGAACCGCTTCGAGGCAAGCTGCTGCAAGGCAAGCTCGCAGGCCCGGTAGCTGTGGCCGCGCGCGCTCTTGATGGTGATGTACTTCACCGTGACTTTCCCCAAGGGGAAATTGGGAAACTCCGCCATTTCGCCCTGAACCACGATGGTCCCGGCCTTGCGCTTCAGCGCTTCGATGCCGAGGAGGATCGGAATGGTCCCGGCGCCGGAGGTGCAGTCGAGGGCGACATCGACGCCTTTGCCGGCGGTGATCTCCTTGATGCGCGCCAGCGGGTCGTCCGTTTCGACATTGATGACGTAGTCCGCGCCGAGCGCTTTCGCGACCTCCATCCGTGCAACGTCCTTGGACGTGCCGGTGACGATGACGAGAGCGGCGCCCGCCTGCTTGCAGATCACGGTCTGCGACAGACCCTGCTGGCCGGGGCCCTGGATCAGGACCGTGGAGTTGTAGCCGACGCCGCCCTCGAACAGCGACCACTCGACGCCGTTTGCCATCGGCGTCACCAGCCCGGCCAATTCCGGCGTGACGCCCTTGGGCACGCGATGCACCACCGCGTTCCACGGCAGGTAGACGTAATGCGCGAACCCGCCCCACAAATGCGGCGCCCGTTCGGCCGAGGTGTAGCCGTAGCGGATCGAGTCCGGGTTGGAGCGCCAGTCGGTGTTCACGCAGTGGCGGTATTGGCCGAGATGGCACCACTCGCACTTGCCGCATGCGACATAGTGCTCGACGAACACCAGATCGCCTTCCTTGAAGCCCTTGCGCCGGGTGAACTCGCGACCGGCCTTGGCGATGGTCCCGATATTCTCGTGGCCCATGATCACCGCGGCGCTCGACGGCGGATGCTGGTACAGCTTGACGTCGGTGCCGCAGATGCCTGCTACCTCCATCTTCATGAGTGCCGCATCCTCGGGCACGTCCGGCATCGGGAATTCGCGGATCTCGGTCTTTCCTGGCCCGGTTCGCACGGCCGCCAGCACTTGTTCCGCCATCCCGATCCCTCCCGGTATGATCGCTATAATGGCAGCCACTCTAGGATAGGGACCCGACCGGTGGAACCCGATTCTTTGCCGTATCGCGATCCGACCGGAAGCCGGTGAAATGCTCGCGCCGTTCCGCAAGAGTCGCGAACATTATCAAGCGCTGGAGCAGGTAAGAGGCTGGACGCGGCAACGCTTTCGTCTGCCGGAAGACGCCACCGTCTTCGTCTCCGAGATTGCTTGCGCCGTGCCGGGATGTCCGCCGCTCGAGACCGTGATCGCGTTCTGGATCGACAGCGACAAACGCCATCACTTCAAGGTGTTCAAGCCGGTGGCCGACGTGGTCGAGGCCGATCTTCCGCCGGCATGGATGAAAGACGCGCTGCTGGCGATCGAAGTCTTCGGCTGCGAGTGCTGCTGAGGCTGCGGTCCGCGCGCGGCCAGCTAGCGCGCCGCAGCGCCCGCCTTGTCGAGGAAAGCCAGCAGAAGCGGCGCGATCGTCTGCTCTGTCTGGTCGGCCACCGGCAGATCGCAATATTCCGAGCGCGGGAGGCATTCCTCGAGATAGCGCGCAGCCGAGGTCGCGTGCGCTGCGTCCCGGCCGGGAATGATCAGCGCGGGGATGTCGAGGCGAAGCAGGTCCTCGGGTTCGGCGCCGGGAGCGGTGTCGCGGTCGATCAGCCGGCGCGCCATGCCCGCCACGATGAGCTTGTAGGCATCCACGTCTTGTGCCGCATAGGCCGCGGCGAAGGCGGGATCGCGCTTGATGACCGAAGCCCATGGCCCGCCCCGCGGGTCGGCACCGAACGGCTTGCCGCCGCTCTGGACCAAGGCGACGACCTGCGCCAGCCCTTGCTGTTGCACGAAAGCGAGATGCTCGGCGAACCGCTGCTGGCTGCTGATCCGGTATTTGGCGCCGCCGACGGGCCAAAACAGAACCATGCTCAGCGTTGTGCGCGGATAGGCCACGCCGAAGGCCATCACCGGACAACACCCCATGCAGCCGCCCATGATGTGGGCCCGATCGATGTCGAGATGGTCCAGCAATCCTTTGCCCTGCGCCACGTAGTGCGCCCAGGTCAGGCGCTCGATCCGGCCGCCGGACTGGCCGGCCTCGCGCCGGTCGAAGACGATGCAGGTATACCGCCGCGACAGGTGCTGGAGCAGGTTGAGCTTGGCGTAGATGCCTTGCGTCGCCCATTTCTCGATGGTCGCATCGAAGCCGCCCGGCGCGTACATCAGCACCGGCGGGCCGCTGCCCAGCACTTCATAGCGGGTGGCGATGCCATCGATCGTCGCGGTCGGCATGGTCTGACCCGCATCAGCCTTTGATCTGGCGGCTCGCGCGGACGTCCGCAATCAGCGCGGCGAAGGCATCGAGGCTGATTTTCGCCACGTTCGCGTAGGTTTCGACGCGCGAATCGATCCACCGCTCTGCATAGCCGATGGCGGTGTGCGCCAACCGGACCCGCCCGTCGAGCCAAGGTCCGCCGCCGAAGCCGCCGATCACGGGTATCTTGACAGCCTTGACGACCGCGGGGCCCGCGACCGGCCCGGAATTGGTGAAATCGAGCAGCGCCGCGCCAGCGTCCTCCAGGCGCCGCGCCTCGTCCACCAGCTTGGCGGTCGTCTCCGGCGGCGCTTCGGCTCCGGGTGCGTTCTGCGCGCTGTAGGGGACGCCATAGCGCAGCGCCGTCTGAGGCGTCAGCCCGAACTGCGCAAAAACCGGGATGCCCGCGCGGACGATGGCACGAACCGCGTCAGGAAAATCGGACGCGCCGTCGAGCTTGACCATGTCGGCACCGCCTTCCTTGACCAGCCGGATCGCGGCGCGCACCGCACTGTCGACGCCCTCCTGCAGCGGGCCGAAGGGAAAGTCGCAACTGACCAGCGCCCGCTTGACGCCGCGGCGCACGGCCTTGCAGCACACCAGCATCTCCTCGAGCGTGATCTCGAGCGGGTTGGTGTGGCCCCACAGATTGACGCCGACCGAATCGCCCACCGAGACGAAGTCCACCCCCGCGCGGTCGGCGATCCGCGCGATCTGGGTGTCCCAGGCGACGACGCCGACGCTCTTCTCGCCGTCGCGCTTCATCCGTTGCAGCGCGGAGACGGTGACACTGGGCTCGTCCGTTGCCATGGGCTTCCTCGTTGATCCGCCAACGCCGCTTCACGGCGTCGTGTTCAGCATGACGGCGTTGCGGCCGGGAAAGCAAGCCGCTGTCGAGAGACTAGGTTCGGCCCATACCCCCTCCAAGCCAGGCCCGGCCGCGTGCTAGGCTCCGGCCGGCGGCGTCATGACCATGGACGACAGAGTAGCCAGCATGAGCATCGCAGAGCAGGAACTGGTCCGTTTCGTCACGCGCGAGGCGCGCTTGCTCGACGAGCAGCGCTTTGATGCGTGGTACGATCTCTTTGCCGAGGACGGGGTGTATTGGGTGCCGCTGACGCCGGACCAGCCGGACGGGATCAATCACGCCTCGCTCGCGTACGAAGACCGGCTGCTGCTGCGCATCCGGATCGACCGCCTGAAGCGCGGCCCGCCCTCGCAGCGTCCGCCGAGCCGCAGCCATCATCTGCTCCAGATGCCCGAATTCGAGGGCCGATCCGGCGCGGCCTACGTGGTGCGGACGGGCTTCCATTACACCGAGGCGCGCGGCGACGAGCAGCAATTCTATGTCGGCACCGCGATCCATCGCCTCGTCGATGACGGCGGACAACTCAAGATCAAGCTGAAGCGCGTCGACCTGCTGAACGGCGATGCCGCGCTGCCGGGCATCCAGCTCTTCATCTGAGCCGGCGATGGAGCGACGTGTCGCCGATGCCTTCGATACCGCGGCCGCACGCTGGCGCGACCGTCCGTTCCTTCACGTCCCGGGCGAGACCGCGCGCCATTGCGGCATCGAACCGGGACCGCTGCGCCATGGCGACGTGGCAGCGGCGGTCGCGCGCATCCGCGCCCGCGACCGCGCCGCCGGCTACGGCCGGCATGACCGGGCCGGGCTCATGCTCGAGAACCGGCCGGCATCCTTTCCGCATTGGCTCGCGCGCAACGGGTTGGGCGTGAGCGTCGTCCCGCTCAATCCCGAGCTGCGCCCGGCAGAGCTCGATGACCTCGTGACGCACAGTGACATCGCGCTCGCCGTCGGCACCGCCGGCCATGGTCCGGCCCTCGCCGTCTGCGCGGCGCAGGCGCGGGACTTGCCAGGCACGCCATTCTGCATCGATACGCGCCCGCTCAAGCGGCGGCAGTCCTGAAGTTGGCAGGAGGGACCATGCAAGCCTATCGCGACGACCCTGCTGCCCTGGCGGCGCTGGTGGAACCCGATCGCGTGCATCGCGATCTCTATGTCGCGCCGGAATTGTTCGCGCTCGAGGACGAATGGCTGTTCGCCCGGAACTGGATCTATGTCGGCCATGCCAGCCAGGTGCCGCAGGCGGGCGATTTCTACACCACCCGGATCGGCACCTGTCCCATCATCATGGTTCGGCACGGCGACGGCTCGATCCGGGTGCTGATCAATCGCTGCGCGCACAAGGGTGCCGCGGTCGTCAGCGAGATTTGCGGCCGTGCCGGGCGTGCCCTGCGCTGCCCCTATCATGCCTGGACGTACGAGCTGGACGGCGCGCTCCTGTCGATGCCGCTCAAGTCGGACTACGATCTGGCCGCCTTCGCGCACAGTCCCGCCGCCATGGGATTGCGGCCGGCCGGCGCGGTGGCCATCCGCCACGGCTTCGTGTTCGCGCGGTTGAGCGCGAAAGGGCCGGATTTCCACGGTTATTTCGGCGCGGCGCTCGCACCGCTCGACAATCTCGCCCAGCGCGCGCCCGACGGTGAGCTGGTGGTCGCCGGCGGCTGCTTGCGCAGCATCATCCGGTGCAACTGGAAGATCTATGTCGAGAACATCGTCGATCCGGCGCATGCCGTCTCAACGCATGAATCGGCGTCGCAGTCTGCGGCCGCCATCGGCAGCGCGATGTCGAACGACCAGAAGGAGCCGGCGGTGCTCGAGCAGCTCCTGCCGTTCGGCGTCAACTACAGTTACTTCAGCCAGGCGGGCGCCCGCATCTATTCCAATGGGCACGCCATTCTCGGCACCAAGGCGAGCCTGCACAGTGGCTATGCGAAGCTGCCCGACTACGAGGCGATGCTGGAGCGCGTCCACGGGCCCGACCGCGCCCGCGAGGTGCTGTCCTTCGCGCCGCAGAATACGTTGTTCTTTCCCAATCTCGCGTTCAAAGCCTCGCCCCAGACGGTGCGGGTGGTGCGCCCGCTGGCGGTCGACCGGACGCTGGTCGAGACCTGGTCGCTCATGCCCAAGGGCGCGCCCGATGCGGTGTTGCAGCGGACGGTGATGTACAACCGCCTGGTGTTCTCGCCGATGTCGGTCGTCGCCCATGACGATTTTCACGTCTTCGAGAGTATTCAGCAGGCGCTGCACGCCCCGGGGAACGAATGGGTGAGCATGCAGCGCGGCTATCGCGGCGACGAAGCCGAGGAGACGCGCGATTTCGAGGACGGCAATGACGAGCTGGCGCTCCGCAATTTCTACCGCGCCTGGCAACGCCTGATGGTCGCGGCGGCCGAGCCGGGGGCATAGGGCGGCGGCGTGGCGGCGTCTCGCGCATCCTGTGACGGCGTCGCCGTGGCTGTGCCGGTCACCGTTCCCTCTGTCCGGCACTCGATCCGCGGCGCGCCTTGGTTCGCTGGGCGCGCGCGGCCGCCTTATCACTGCCATTTTTACATGCACGGCAGCGACCGCTGCGGCCTGTGATGCCTCACCAATCTCGACCTCCCGCCGCCCAGCGGCAGTGTCCTCATCTGTTCGCCGCGCAAGATCCAGCAGGGGAGCGGCAGCCCGCTTCGGGTCCTGGCGCTGGTGCCGGGCGGCGAGGGCGGAGACCGGTAAGAGACGGAACAATCCTCTTGGCGACGGGCCAAATCGTCGCGATCATCGTCGGTCGATGACGATGGGGTGTGTCCGCCATGGCCGCAGACGGGTTGACCACCATGCCCAGCCGCTCGGGTATGGCTGTGTTATACTGAGTTTGGCCGGCTGGCGCAGCGACAGGGGCTTGGCACGGCCGCCGATCGGATTGTCGAGGCCATGGCCGCGGCGCTCAACGCGGCTGCGACCGACGCGACGAAATCCCCCCGAGGGTGCGGTCTGCGTCACGATCAACGAGTGAAATATGATTCGCGGCTATAGCGACCATGCGGCCAACGAACGGACATTTCTTGCCTGGGTGCGCACCGGCATCGCCGTGATCGTCTTCGGGTTCGTGATCGAGAAGTTCAACCTTTTTCTGCTTGCGGTCGCGAGTTCCGCCGCAGTTGACCCGGCGCATCGATTGCAGATCGAAAAGCTGTCGGGAGGAATCGGGCGCTATGACGGACTTGCTCTCATCGTCGGCGGCATTGCACTTATCGCGCTCGCAACGGTGCGCTTCGTCCGCACCGGGCGGCTGCTCGACGACCCCGAGACGCACCCCGCCAGCGGCATCCGCGCCGAGTTGACCTTGTCGGCGGTGCTGATGCTGATCGTCGTCGGCATCAGCGCTTATTTTGCGCTCGTGTGAGCCTGTCGTCGCGAAGACCATGACCGCAGCGGGGCCGGACGTGCCGGCACCCCCGAGGCCGCCTGAGCGCTGGCTCGGGGCGGACAGAACCGGTATCCTTCCTCGAGCAATCGCCGCTCGGGGCTGCCCATGTCGGCATCCGCCCTGTCGCGACCGCCGCGCTCACCCGCGCCCCGGCCGGCACGCCATCCTCGAAGGTTGCGAAATATGCGAACATGAAAGGCCCTTCCCGGTGGCGCACGCTGATCGTCGCACGGGAGCTTAGGGCGAATTCACAGGATCGCGCAAAGGGTTGCGCCATCCGGCGTCCGGGTCGCCGCCGGCGGAAAAATCCGTGATCGCCAGCCAGCCGCTGCTATCGCACCAACACTTTCACGATCACGCCGACCGCGCCGGCGGCGACGAAGAAAAACAACACGCCGTTGCTGTCGCCGCCCGCAAATAACATCTCGACGAACGTCCGCATGCTCTGCCTCCTCGAGGGATAGGCCAAGCTTCCGATCCGACGGCGGACAGCATTGCTGCGGCGTGATGAATGAGAGGTTGAGACTTGCACGTAGAAATATCGCGTCCACAATTTGTCACAGGCGCGCCCCTCGGCGCCTTTGCTTCACCGCTCGGAATCGAGGATTTTCGCGGCGTTTTCGGCATTGGTCGCGCCGATCCACGCGATCACGAATCCCATGGCGACGGACCAGGCGCAAAGCGGGATCGCGAGAATCCAACCGATGATCGGCTCGCCCCCGGGCGCGCCCATCGCCGCATCCCATGATCCGGTCCAATGCAAGACCGCGCCGATATTGCACGGCGACCAATGGCCATCGCCGATCCAGAGAAAACACTGGATCATCAGGACCAGGAAGCCGCACAGGATGAACTGCGTGCCGACGGCGACCAGCATTCGAGCCGATTTGATGTCGCTTTGCGCCGAAGTCATTTTATGCCTTTCGCGCTTCAGTGGCCGGTCGCGAGAGCAGCACGCGCCGACCGGGTGAACTGTACCGGCGACCCCGCCGCGGGAGGCGTGATCCGGCTCACATCGCCCGCGGTCTTTCGCCGCGGATTTGGCGAAAATTGTCGGGGTCGGGCCGGGTTGGCAGAATGGGCTTCGGCGCCGAGGGCGTGAATGAGGCGCGAACGCGATCCTTGCCTCGGCGCCGGGGCCGCTTCAGACTGCGTGCCGTTCGTATCTCCATTCCGATTGGGACGATGACCTCACCGACTCATGCGGCGCTGCTCGAGCGGGCGAATTCTGGCGACGTGCTCACGACCGAGGAAGCGCTGTCGCTCGCCGAGTGCGATGATCTTGCGGCGGTCATGGCCACCGCCGCGGCGCTGCGCGACCGTGGTCACGGCGGCGTCATTTCCTATTCGCGCAAGGTGTTCATACCGCTCACGCGGCTTTGCCGCGACAATTGCCATTACTGCACCTTCGCCGCGCCGCCACGTCGCGGCGCGCCCAGCTATCTCACGCCGGATGACGTCCTCGCCATCGCGCGAGCGGGGGCTGCTTCCGGCTGCCGCGAGGTGCTGTTCACGCTCGGCGACAAGCCGGAACGGCGCTATCAGGCGGCGCGCGAGGAATTGGTGCGGCTCGGCTATGACAGCACGATCGCCTATCTCGAGGCGATGGCGCTGCTCGTGGTGCAGGAAACCGGATTGCTGCCGCATCTCAATCCCGGCGTCATGACGGCGGCGGATATCGTCCGGCTGCGGCGTGTGTCGGTCTCGCAGGGGATCATGCTGGAGACGGCGGCGGAGCGGCTGATGCGCCGCGGCGGGCCGCATTTCGGCTCGCCCGACAAGGCGCCCGCACGGCGGCTGGCGACGATCGATGCGGCGGGCGCGGCCGGCGTGCCCTTCACCTCGGGAATTCTCATCGGCATCGGCGAGACGCGGCGCGAGCGGATCGAGGCGCTGCTCGCGCTCCGCGCGCTGCACCTGCGCCATCGTCACGTGCAGGAAATCATCGTCCAGAATTTCCGCGCCAAGCCGGGGACGCGGATGGAAGCGCATCCCGAGCCCGATTTTGCCGATCACCTTTGGACCGTCGCCATAGCGCGTATCCTGTTCGGGCCGGAGATGGGCGTGCAGGCGCCGCCCAATCTCAGCGCCGGCCCCTTGCCCGAGCTCATCGCCGCCGGCATCAGCGATTGGGGCGGCGTCTCGCCGGTGACCCCGGATCACGTCAATCCGGAGCGGCCATGGCCGATGCTGGACACGCTCGCCGCCGAGACGGTGAAGGCAGGAAAGGTGCTGGTCGAGCGTCTGGCGCTCTATCCCGATTTTGCCGGCGATGCTGAGCGCTGGGTCGACCGTTCTTTGCAAGCGCGCGTGCGGCGGGCGAGTGACGCGGAGGGGCTCGCCCGCGTCGATCCCTGGATGCCGGGGGCGCTGATCGAGCCGGCGCGTGTGCCCCATCCGGCGGGCGGCGGTGCGACGCTCGCGCCCATTCTCGCGCGCGCATCCTTGGGGCGGACGCTGTCGGAGGACGACATCGTCGCGCTCTTCGCTGCGCGCGGTGCCGATTTTGCCGCCGTGTGCGAGGCCGCCGATGCGCTCCGCGCCGCCGTGTGCGGCGACCGCGTGAGCTATGTCGTCACCCGCAACATCAACTACACCAATATCTGCTATTTCCGCTGCAAGTTCTGCGCGTTTTCCAAGGGGAAGCTGAGCGAGAACCTGCGCGGCCGTCCCTATGACCTCGCACTCGAGGAGATCGTGCGGCGCGCGCGCGAGGCGTGGGCGCGCGGTGCGGTCGAGGTCTGCCTCCAGGGCGGCATCCATCCGGACTATACCGGCGAGACCTATCTCGCGATCTGCCGCGCCATCAAGCGGGCGGTGCCGGGGCTGCACATCCACGCGTTCTCGCCGCTCGAGGTGACGCAGGGCGCGGCGACGCTCGGTCGCGATATCGCCTCGTTCCTCGCCGCGCTGAAGGCCGAGGGGCTCGGATCGCTGCCGGGCACGGCGGCCGAGGTGCTCGACGACGAAGTGCGCGCCGTCATCTGTCCCGACAAGGTGACGACGGCGCAATGGCTCGATGTGATCGAGGCGGCGCATCGCGTGGGCTTGCGTACCACCGCCACGATCATGTTCGGCCATGTCGACGGCCCGCGGCATTGGGCGCGCCATCTCCTGCGCATCCGCGCGTTGCAGATGCGCACGGGCGGCTTCACCGAGTTCGTGCCGCTGCCGTTCGTGCCGATGGAGACGCCGATCCATCTGCGCGGCCAATGCCGTCTCGGTCCGACCTTCCGCGAGGCCATGCTGATGCATGCGGTCGCTCGGCTCGCGCTTCATCCCGTGTTGCCCAGCATCCAGGCGTCATGGGTAAAAATGGGTCCGGGCGGCGCGGCCGCCTGCCTTGAGGCCGGCGCCAACGATCTCGGCGGAACGCTGATGAACGAAAGCATCACGCGGGCCGCCGGCGCCGCACATGGCCAGGAAATGCCGCCCGAAGCGCTCGAAGGGATCATCTGCGCGATCGGGCGGACGCCGTGGCAGCGCACGACGCTCTATCGCGCTGCCGATGCCGGCCGCCGCAGGGATTCGTTTGCCGCCGCGCCGCTGGCGCCGCCGATCGACACGCCAGCAAGGCGCTACGAACATGCGTCGTCGTCGTCGGCCTAGAAGCTAGAAGATGGGCGCCGGGCCGCGCATGCAACCCGGCAATTTATCCGCGGACCGATTGGCCGTATCCTCCGCGGCAAATATGTACGGAGAGGGGACGATGGGGGGTTCGGGTATGTCACGGTCCATGGCCGCGCTTGGCCTGCTGGCGCTCGTGCTCGCTGCGGCGCCGGGGCGCGCCGAGTCGATCAAGATCGGCATCGGTCCCATCACCGCCGCCGGCCCCGCTTTCATCGCCCAGGACAAGGGTTATTTCGCCGCCGAGCATCTTGTGGCCGAGACTGTCAGCCTCGATGCCGCGCAATCGGTTGCCCAAGGGGTGGTTGCCGGCGACCTCGATGTTGGCGCGACCGCGGCCTCGGCGGCGCTTTACAATCTCGCGGCGAAGGGCGGTTTGAAAATCATCGGCGGGATGGCGCGCGAGGTTCCGACCTTCCACGGCAACGCGTTTCTCGCTTCCAATCACGCCTGGGACGCGGGTCTCAAATCGCTCAAGAATCTCGGCCATCACACCGTCGGCATCGTGCAGGTGGGCGGTCCGATCCACTACGAGGTGCAGCTCGCGGCGGACAAATACGGGATCCCGATCAAGACGATGCGGCTGATACCGCTGCAAACCTTGCCCAATGTCGCCTCGGCCCTCGCCGGCGGCGAGGTCGATGCCGGCGTCGAGGTGAATACGATCGCGCTGCGCCTTGTCGGCGCGCGCAAGGCTCATCTCCTCGGCTGGGTCGGTGACGAGACGCCGTGGCAGAATGCCGTGCTGTTCGTATCGACCAAGACCGCCGATCATCGCCAGGCGATGGTCGAGGCGTTTCTCCGCGCCTGGCGCAAGGGGGCGCGCGACTATTACGACGCTTTCACCGGTCCCGACGGCAGGCGCAAGGACGGCCCGACGGCGCCGGCCGTGCTGGCGATCCTTGCCAAACATCTCAATCAGCCGGTGGCCCAGCTCGTGCAGGGCATCTCCTATGACGATCCGGACGCGCGTCTCGACGTGAAGGACGTGCTGCGCCAGGTCGCATGGTTCAAGGCGCACGGCATGCTGCCCGCTGACGCCGACGGCATGTCGATGATCGACAAGCGCTATGCGGTGCCGCTTCAGGGCAAATAGGGGATGGGATAGGGGCAGGCCCCGGCGTCGGCTCAGATTTCCGCGACGCGCATCAGCGCATCGAGCGCGACCGCCCCCGAAGGATGGACGGCAAGCGGGTTGATCTCGATCTCGAGGAGGTCCGGCGCCGCGCGGATGAGCCGCCCCAAAATCGCCGCCGCCGCCGCGACGGCAGGCGCGTCGAGCGGCGCCGCGCCGCGATGACCCGCGAGCAGCGCCGCACCCTTGAGCGTGCCGAGCGCGGCAAGGATCCCGCCCTCGTCGAGATCGGCCGGAAGCAGGCGCACGTCGCCCAACGCCTCGGTCCAGATGCCGCCGAGGCCAACGACGAGGATCGGGCCCCAATCGGGATCGCGCCGGGCGCCGAGGATCATCTCGAGCCCGGGCGGCGCCATCGCCTCCACCAGCACGCCGTCGAGCGCGACCGATGCCGCGGCGCGCGCGAGATTGGCGTGAAGCCGGTCCCAGGCCGCGCGCAGCGCCGCCGCGTCGGCGATGCCAAGGATCACGCCGCCGGCATCGCTCTTGTGCGCGAGCGCGGCGGCCTGCGCCTTGAGCGCGACCGGATAGCCGATCCGTGACGCCGCAGCGGCGGCCTCGGCAGGATCGTGCGCGAGCGCGCCCGCGGGAATGCGAAGTCCGGCCGCGGCGAGAAACGCCTTGGCGCGGTATTCGGGAATCGTGCCCGTGCCGGGAAGCGGCGGCGCGTCGCCCGCCGCAGCGGGCGGCTTCTGGTGCAGGATGCGGCCATACTCGGCAAGCTGCGCCATCGCCCGCATGGCGCGGTCGGGCGAGGCAAAGACCGGAATGCCGTTCGCGCGGATCAGCGCGATGGCTTCCGGCGCGAGCGGCGCGCCGTCGCAAAAATGGGCGAAGGCGACCGGCTTTCCCGAACGCTCGATCACCGGCAGCATGGTTTGGGCGCGCGCCATCTGCAATTGCGGCGCGCCCGGCATGAAGGCGGTGATGAGCCCGCCGATCGCCGGATCGGCCAACAGCGCGGCGGCGGTGTCGCGATAGATGGTGGGGCTTCCGACGCCGATGACGGTAAGGTCGAGCGGGTTGTCGATCGAGGCATAGGCCGGCAGCAGCGTCCCGAGCGTCGCGCGCGTCGGCTCCGCCAAGGCCGGAAGCTCGAGCCTCGCTTCGTCGCAGAAATCGAGGGCGATACTGCGGAACGCACCCGAATTGGTCATGATCGCCGCGCCCTCGGGCGGCGGTTCCGGCCAGCGCGCGAGCAGCATGATGACGTCGAAGAACGCATCGAGCGTGTCGACCATGAGCACGCCCGCGCGGCGCAAAACCGTCGCCATCAGCGCGTGATCGCCGGCGAGCGCCCCGGTATGCGACAGCGCCGCCGCCCGCGCTCGCTGCGTGCGTCCGGGATGCATCATCACGACCGGGCGCTTGAGCGTGCGTGCGCGCTGCAGCAGGTCGAGGAAGCGGCGCGGCTGCCGCACCTGCTCGATGAACAGCGCGATGACGCGGCTCGCGTCGCCGTCGAGGAGGAATTCCAGGAAGTCCTCGACGCCCAGCACCGCCTCGTTGCCGGTCGAGACGGAATAGCTCGTCGCCACGCCCTTGAGGCCGAGCGCCTGGCGGATGTTCCCCATCATGCCGCCGCTCTGGGCGAGCACGCCGACCCCCGCCGTGGCGAGGTCGGCGCGGCCGATCCCGGGCTCGAAGGTGAGCGGCACGCCGTCGATGAAATTGACCAGCCCGGCGCAATTGGGGCCGTTGACGGCAAGCCCGCCGTCGCGCGCGATCGCGGCGAGGCGGGTCTGGTTGGCGCGCCCTTCCGCGCCCGCCTCGGCGAAGCCCGCGGCAAACACGACCGCCCCGCCGATCCGGCGCCGGATGCAGGCCTCGACCGCCTCGATGACGGCGCGCTCGGGCACGATCAGGACGATCGCGTCGATCCCTTCCGGCAGATCGTCGATCGTCGGCACGCAGGCGTGGCCGTTGATCTCCTTGAGGGAACGGCTGACGAGATGGATGGCGCCGCCATAGCCGCAGCGCTCGAGATTGGCGAGCACGTTGTTGCCGAACGCGCCCGGCTGCGGCGAGGCGCCGACGAGCGCGACCGAGCGCGGCCGCATCAGGCGCGCGATCGATGCCGGCGAGAATCCCGTTGCCGCTTCGGCCATCGGGGCGGCGATCCCTTGGTCTACTGCACCTTCACGCCCATGAGATTGGCGATGAGGTTGCGCTGGATCTGCGAAGTGCCGGCGGCAATCGTGGTCATGCGCGCGTCGCGATAATGGCGCTGCATGTCGAATTCCATGTTGTAGCCATAACCGCCGAAGATCTGCATGCCCAGATTGGCGACCTTCACATAGGTTTCCGACGCGAACAGCTTGGCCATGGTGATCTCCTTAAGCGCGTCGGCGCCGGTGCCGGCCAGCCACGCGGCGCGCCACATCAGCGACCGCGCCGCCTCGATCTCGGTCTGCATGTCGGCGAGCATGTGGGCGATCGCCTGGAACGTGCCGATGGGACGACCGAATTGCTTGCGGTCCTTGGCGTATTGCAGCGCGAGATCGAGCACCGCGAGCGCGCCGCCGCAGGCGCCGGCGGCGGAGACGACGCGTTCGACCTGGAGCCCGGACAGCACGACCTCCCAACCCTTGTTCTCGCCGCCGACGAGACGGTCGGCCGGCACGCGCACGTCGTTGAGGAAAATCTCGTAGGTGCCGGTGCAGCGGCGGCCGAGCATCTCGAGCTTGCGCATCTCGATCCCGGGCGTGCGATTGTCGACGAGGAACAGCGACATGCCCTGGCGGTAATGCGCCTTGGTGTCGGTCTTGACGTACATGTTGATGAAATTGTTCTTGGCGGCGGCACCGGACGCCCACAGCTTCTGGCCGTTGAGGACGTAATCATCGCCGTCGCGGCGGGCGGTGGTGCGCATGGCGCCGATATCGGAGCCGGCATCGGGCTCGGACATCGAGATCGACATCTTGATCTCGCCGGAGAGCAGCTTCGGCAGCCAGGTGCGCTTCTGCTCGTCGGAGCCCTTGCGCAGGATGTTGAGGCCGCAGAACACGCTGCCGCCGAAGGCCATGCCGACATCCGGGCTCTTGCGCGCGATCTCCTCGGCGACGATCGTCATGTCGATGAGGTTGCCGCCGAGACCGCCATAGGCTTCGGGGAATGGCAGGCTCAGGAGCCCGGCCTGCACCCACGCGTCGTAAAGCTCGTAGGGATAGGCGGCTTCGCGATCGAGCCGGCGCAGATATTCGGGCGTCGCGTGGCGCTCCATCAGCCGGCGCACGCTGTCGCGCAGCATCCGCTGCTCTTCGGTGAAGCTGAAATCCATGACCCGTCCTCCCAGCGGCAAACTAACCGTGTTTACCGGGTCGTTCAATGATGCAGGGGGATATGGAAATGCTATGCTGCGCGCCCGGTGATGCAGCCGCAACAGGGGGAATGAAATGTCGGATACCGCCAGTGCGCCGGGCGCGGAGAAGCCGCTGCCGGGCGGAAAGACCGTCCTCGTCGAGATCAAGGACCGCGTCGCGTGGGTGATGCTCAACCGGCCGGAGAAGCGCAACGCCATCAATCCCGAAATGTCGCATGAGATGCTGCAGGTCCTCGATGCGCTCGAGCCCGATCCGCGCGTCGGCGTGCTGGTGCTGACCGGCGCGGGCAGCGCCTATTCGGGCGGCATGGATCTGCGCGAGTTCTTCCGCGCCAGCGACCCACTGACGGTGGAGGAGCGCGCCGTCTTCACCCGAGCCAGCGCGGCCTGGCATTGGCGCCGCCTCGGCTATTACCTCAAGCCGACGATCGCGATGGTGAACGGCTGGTGCTTCGGCGGCGCGTTCAATTCGATGATCGCCTGCGACATCGCCATCGCCGCGAACGAGGCGACGTTCGGCCTCTCCGAAATCAACTGGGGCATCATTCCCGCCGGCAACGTGCTGAAATCGACCGCATCCGTGCTCGGCCGGCGCGATCTCCTCTACTACACCATGACCGGCGAGCCGTTCGGCGGCGAAAAGGCGGCGGCGATGGGGCTGGTCAATGAATCCGTGCCGCTCGCCCGGCTCAAGGAGCGCGTGACGGAACTGGCCAACATCCTGCTGGCCAAGAGCCCCGCGGCGCTGCGCGCCTGCAAGCACGCCTGCAAGCGCGTCGGCGATCTGAGCTGGGACGATGCCGAGGATTATCTTTTCGCCAAGCTCGACCAGATGCGCTTCCTCGATCCCGAGAACGGGCGCGAGAAGGGCATGAGCCAGTTCCTCGACGACAAGGCCTATCGTCCGGGCCTCGGCGCCTATCGCCGCGAGTCCTGAGCGGGCGCCGCGGCCGCCTCGTTCGGCGCCTCGATATCGTCATAGCCCTTGAGGCGATAGACCAGCGCCGACAGCGCCCAGCTCGCGATGAAGATCGCGATGATGAGATAGCCGAGCCGGCCGAAATCGCGGTTCAGGAGCGCGACATAGGCCCAGAACGGGCTGTCGAGGCTGAGGCGGTCGGCGACGAGGCCGAGCGCCTCGATCCCGCCCACGACGAGCGCCACCACCACCGACACGGCGGTGATGATGAGATTGTAGTAGAGCTTGCGGATCGGCTTGACGAAGGCCCAGCCATAGGCGCCCACCATCAGCACGCTGTCGGTCGAATCGATCAGCGTCATGCCGGCGGCGAACAACGCCGGAAAGACCATGATCGATCCGATCGGCTGCTGCCTGGCGGCGTCGGCGGCGATGCCCAATAGCGCGATCTCGGTCGCGGTCTCGAAGCCCAGGCCGAACAGAAATCCCAACGGGAACATGTGCCAGCTCCGGCGGATGAGCCGGAACAGCGGGCGGCAGAGCCGTGCGAGAATGCCGCGCCGGTCGAGATCGTCGTCGAGGCCCGCCACGGCGAGGCCCGATCCGCTTCGCATCGCGCGGAAGCGGCGATAGACCGAAGCGAGCACGAACAGGTTCACGACCGCCATCGCGAACAGGAAGGACACGGACACGCCCGTGCCGATGAGCCCGCCGACCGCGCGGAAGGCGGCAAAGCGGTCCTGGAGCGCGCCGGCGGTGAGCGCGACGGCGGCCACGGCAAGCGCCACGACCGCGGCATGGCCGAGCGAGAAAAAGAATCCGACGGCGACCGGGCGCTGGCCCTCCTGCATCAGCTTGCGGGTGACGTTGTCGATCGCGGCGATGTGGTCGGCATCGACCGCGTGCCGCAGCCCGAACGTGTAGGCGAGGAGGGCGGTGCCGAGCAGCACGGCATCGCCGTGGAACGCGGCCGCGGCCCACACCCAGGCCAGCACGTTTGCCGCGCCGAGCACGCCGTAAAGCGCAATGATCCGGCTGCGCACCGGGACGAGGCGCATTCTCAGCCTCGCGCGGCGGCCTGGCGTGTTGTCCTCATGTTTCCTCCCATCGCGGCGGGCCTGTGCCCGTCACCCGCGAACGGAGGACCAGTCGGTGGCGATGGCGCGCGAGCGCCGGACCGATCCTTCATCGAGTCACCCCGCTCGATGCGCCCGCGAACGACAACGGTCGATGGCAGGTCTCCTGGCTCGCGGGTCCTTGCCATGCGCCGCCTTCCCGGCTTTCGCCAGTGGCATCGTGGGCGCGCGGCTCGCCGCTTACAGTTGCGGGGGCAGCCACGGCTTGGGACCCGAAGGTCCGCACCGTGTTCCCATTGAATCCCCGAAGGGAACCATCGAAACGACGTTAGACCGGGCCGGCGGCCGTGGTCAATCGCGTTCGCGCCCGGGCGCTATGACGGCCGGCGATAGGGACCGAAGCCCGGCCGGTAGGTCTTGTCGTCGAGAAACTGCCGCATGCCGACCTGCTCGCGAATCTCGCCGTCGGCGCGAGCAAGCGAATCCTGCTTCGAGCGCAGGTAGTCGCGCGCCTGGGTGACGGTCATGCCGCGCACGGCGCGGATCGCCTCCTTGGTATGGCGGACGACGCCGGGATTGAGCGCTAGAAGCTTTCGCGCGAACGCAACCGTGGTCTCGCGCAGCCGGTCGGCCGGCACGGCGACGTTGGCGAGGCCGATCTCCACCGCACGCTTGCCGTCGAAGGTCTCGCCGGTCACGGCATAATAGAGCGCGTGGCGGGGCAGCAGCATGTCGGCGAGGTTCCAGCTCACCACGCCGCCCGGGATGATGCCCCAGTTCACCTCCGACAGGCCGAAGGTCGCGTCCTCGGCGGTGATGACGAAATCGACGGCGCAGAGCTGGGTGAAGCCGCCGCCGAAGCAGAATCCGTTGACCATCGCGATCGTCGGGCGCGGGAACTCCGACAGCCGTTCCCAGCGCCAGCTATGGCTGGCGGTGCTGGCGCGGCGGCGCTCGGCCGGGTCGTTCTCGGTGCCGCGGAAATAGAGCCGCAAATCCTGTCCCGCGCACCAGGCCTCGCCGGCGCCGGTCAGGATCAGGACTCGCGTCTCGCGGTCGTCGGCGAGCCGTGCCAGCGCGTCGTCCATCTCGTAATGCAGTTCGGGGCTCATGGCGTTGCGCTTCTCGGGGCGGTTCAGCACCACCCAGGTGATGCCGTCGCCGCGTTCGATCAGCACGTTCTTGTAATCGAATTCGCTCATCCTTCCTCCTCGGCCCGGGGCAGGGCAGCGACGCGTCGCTTGCCGGTCATGGGGGCGCCTTCTATCCTATCACCATGACTGAGGCCCATAGCGCACCTTCGCGGGACGTGGTCATCGTCCACAGCTCCGACATTCACGTCGATACGGTCGCGATCGAGCGCGTCTTCGGCGCTGACGGGACGGCGGGCCTTGCGGTCGTGCTCGCGACCGCACGGAGCCTGGCGGCCGACGTGGTGCTGCTGGCCGGCGACACGTTCGAGCACAACCGGCTGCCGCTCGACATTCTCGACCGCGCGGCGCGGCTGCTCGAAGCGGCGGCGATGCCGGTCGTCATCCTTCCCGGCAATCACGACCCGGCGATCCCGGAATCCGCCTT
Source organism: Allostellaceae bacterium (assembly GCA_035532935.1). GTDB lineage: Bacteria > Pseudomonadota > Alphaproteobacteria > ATCC43930 > CGMCC-115725 > DATJLY01. The sequence goes on along the minus strand of DATKQE010000082.1, from coordinate 25,829 downwards.
CCATCGCGGCGGCATCGCCGATCTGGCCAATGTCCACGTCCTCGGCATCACTCACGACGAGGCGGTCCTGTTCCCCGGTCTGGGGCTCGAGATCTGGGGCCGTGCCCATCGCGATTACGGCAATATGGAGCCGCTGCGCACGGCGCGGCCGCGGCGGACGCCGTGGCAGATCGCCGTCGCGCACGGGCATTACGAGCCGGAGCCCGACCCCAACGCGCGGCTCGCGCCGTCGTGGCTCATCAGCGATGACGAGATCAATGCGACCGGCGCCGATTACGTGGCGCTCGGCCATTGGAACCGCGCCGTCCGCGTCGGCACCGGCAGCATCGCCGCCTATTACTCGGGCTCGCCCGATCTTGCCGCCACTGTCAACCTCGTCCGTCTCGGTGCCGACGGCCAGGTCCGCGTCACCCGCGAGAAGCTGGCGCCGGTGCCCTGAGCTACCGCTGCCGCAGGGCAGCGACGATGCGGTCGGGGCGGATCGGCGTGTGGTTGAACGCGACGTCGAACGGCGCGAGCGCGTCGGCGACGGCATTGGCAATCACCACCGGCGGAGCGGGGCGCGGTCAATGCCTGGACAGGTGCGGGGCGTTGGGCTTGGATGACGCGGCTGCATGAGAGCCGCCGGAGGAGTCATCGATGATCGATCTCTATGCGCTGACCAGCCCCAACGTCCAGAAGATTTTCCTCATGCTCGAGGAGATCGATCTGCCCTATCGCGTCCTTCCGGTCGATGTGTGGAAGGGCGAGCAGTTCAAGCCGGAATTCGTGCGTCTCAATCCCAACGCCAAGATTCCGGTCATCGTCGACCATGAAGGCCCCGGCGGGCGGCCTTACACCTGCTTCGAATCAGGCGCGATCCTCATGTACCTCGCCGACAAGACCGGGAAGTTCCTGCCCAAGGACATGGCGCAGCGTTACGACGTCGTCCAGTGGCTGATGGTCCAGTTGACGGGGGTCGGGCCGATGTCGGGTCAGCTCGTGCATTTCAAGCGCTTCGCCCCGCCGGGCAACGACTATGCCGTGAGCCGCTATCAGACCGAGGTGCGCCGGCTTTACGACGTGATGGAACAGCGGCTCGGCGCGGCCGCCTATCTCGGCGGCGCCGACTACTCGATTGCGGACATCGCGACCTTCCCGTGGACGCGCAACCACGACTTCCTCGGCGCCAAGTGGGACGATCATCCCAATTGCGCGCGCTGGTTCAACGCGATCGCCGAGCGCCCGGCGGTGAAGCGCGCCCTTGCCAAGGTCGATGCGATCCAATCGTCGCGCGACAATGCCAAGCCCGAGGATCTCGACCGGTTCTTCGGCCGCGGCCGCTTTGCCCGCGCCTGATCGCGCGACCACGAAATCGCCCAAAGGCGGCAACCAAACCGTCATTGATCCCTGCCACTCTCCTCCCGTCCAACGATGGGAGGAGGGGCCATGGCGGAATACCGCTGCTATCTCCTGGACGGAATTGGCGCGATAAGAGGCGTCGAAGCGATGGCGTGCGATGGCGACGATCGGGCCGTTGCGCGAGCACGGGAACTATTGGCGCGACGGCCGGAATTTTCCGGTTTCGAAGTGTGGCAGCGCAACCGGCGCGTTCACGTCGAGGAACCGGCCATCCCTTGACGCCCGACGGAAGCTGACCGCGGCACACGCCGCAGCGTCGATCCGCTCAAGGCTCCAACTGCGCCAGCCGCAACGCGGCGCCCGGTCGTGCCGGCATGTGGTACCACCAGCCGGCGCGATTGATCGAATAATACGGAATGTAGCGGTGAATGCGCGCGGCCGGCGTTACGGTCTTGATCTGGTTGTCGAGCACCATGGCCTCGCCGTCGACATAGACGACGGTAACGGCATGGTCGAGCCCGGTCTCGGTGTCGTGCACGACGACGAGCCGCAGCATCCTATCGGGCACGCCCGAAGCGGCGAGCGCCATGAACTTGGCGATGGCGTAATCCTCGCATTGTCCGCCGTGCGCGAGGAATTCGTACGGCGTCTCCCAGTGATCGGGATCATCCCAGTTCGCCACTGCGCTCACGTAGCGGACGCGGTTGAGCACGTCGTTGGCGCGGACGATGCGTTCGCGCAGCGGCAGCCGCGACAGCATGGCGACGAAGCGCCGCCATTGCGCGGCAACGCAATCGGAACCGCCATCGGCGCAGCCCGCTCGCGCCTGGCGCTCCTCGTCGTTGGTCCGGGCGACGACCTTGTCCCACTTGGTGAAGGGCGCAAGATCGCTCGAGAACCGCTCGCGCGTGCCGAACAGGCCGGCGGCGCGCGCCGGCAGCGGCATCGCGGCGAGGACGGCAAGGAGGCAGAAGACGAACGGAGCGACGATGCCGGCGCGGCGGCGAAGTGAACTCGTCAGGATCGGACCTCATTCGGCGGCCCCGCTATCCCCGGGCTGACCGCCCGAGGACCGGAGGCTTTGCGTCGCCGGGTTGCCCCGGTTTTGCCGTTTCGTGAGGCGGCGATCCGCCATCGGACCGCCACCGCTGATGGCGTCTACGAAATCATGCGCCCCGTCAACAGAGGGTTAATCCGCGACGCCGCGACATCCGCGGGCGCCGGCAATCGGCTCGAATGCGGCGAAAATCCCGACCATCCCGCCGCACGTGATCGAACCGGCGTCAGCGGGATAGGGCCGCCTATTTCGGCGCCGCGAACAGGGCCGCGGCGGCCGTCTCGTTCACGGTGAGATGCTTCGCGTTGAGCAGCTTCATGACGTATTCGTTCTCGCGGTTCTCGCGCATCAGGACGACGAGCCTGCCGCGAATCTGCTCGAGTGTCGGGTGGACGGGCGGGGCGGTGCCCATGACGTCGATGATGTGCCAGCCGCCCGCGGCGCGGACCGGCTCCGTGATGCCGGTGCCGTTCAGCGCCTTGACCGCGGTTGCGACCTCGGGCAGGAGCTGGTTCTCCGGCAGCCAGCCGAGATCGCCGCCGCGCCCGGCGCTGGCCACGTCCTCGGAATTGGCGCGCGCAAGCGCGGCGAAATCGGCGTCCTTCGCCCGCGCCTTGCGCCACAGCTCGTGGGCCTTTCTGTCGGCGGCGGCCTGTTCCTTCTTGCCGGTCGGCTCGGCGATGTAGATCTGGGCGACGTGGTATTCGGTGGGAATGGCCAATTTGTCGCGGTTGGCGTCGTAGGCTTGGCGCAGCTCCGCATCGCTCGGATAGGACGGCGAGGGCAGTGCCACCGATTGCAGATAGGACGTGATCAGGATCTCGTCGCGCGCGCGCTCGATCTCGGCGGCGATCTCGGGCTTCTTCTGCCACGAAGCCTTCAACGCGGCATCGAGCAAGAGCTTGCGTCCGATCGCGCTGCGCACGAGCTGCAACGAGGCATTGGGGTCCTTTGCCGCCTGTTCGCGCTGCTCCGGGGAAAGGGGCGGAAGATACTGCTCGACCTCCGATGCCGAGATCGCTTGGGAGCCGAGATTGGCGATCGTCTCGCCGGCGGCGCGCGCCGATGGTGCCGCCGCAACGCACAGTGCCACCGCCGCGGCGCGGACCGCGTGTTCCAAGGAAGGTCGCAGAGTCATCATATTTGCAGCTCCATCGATTTAGCGTCGCGTGGCAAGGGTGCCGGCCAGCATGTCATGCACTCGCCGCATCACGGTCTTCCAGTCGCGCGGCGCCGGCTGGCGGATCAGCCGCAGCGTTGGATACCACGGGGAATCCTCGCGCCGGCCGAGCCAGCGCCAGTCCGGCGTGAACGGCAGCAGCACGAGCACCGGACGGCCGAGCGCGCCGGCAAGATGCGCGACCGCCGTATCTGCCGTGATGACAAGATCGAGCTGCTGAATGAAGCGCGCGGTGTCGGCGAAGTCCTGGATCTGCGGCGACAGGTCGCGCACCAGCGCCTGCGCACACAGCTCGGCGATGTCGCCGGCGCGCGGCCCCTTCTGCAGGCTGTAGAGCGTCAGGCCGGGAAGGTCGCACAGTTCGAGGAAATGCTCGAACGCGATCGAACGGTTATGATCGTTGGCGTGGTGCGGACGTCCGGCCCAGCAGATGCCGGCGCCGAGCCGGCTCCCGGGCGGGCGCGGCAGCGGCGCGCCGGCGCTTGCCGGCGGCGGCGCGAGATAGGGAACCCGCGCCGGCACCGTGCCGAGCGTGACACCGAGACGGCCCGGCAAGCTCATCAGCGGCAGGTGAAAATCCGCCGCCGGCAATGGATGCCCATCGCCGCGCAGCTCGGCGATGCCGGGAAACCCGGCGACGAGGCGCAGCAACTCGTTCGGGCAATCGAAGATGATGCGCGCGCCGCTCTGGGCGACAAGAGGAATAAAGCGGACGAACTGCAACGTGTCGCCGAACCCCTGCTCGGTATAGAGATAAAGCGTCCGGCCGGCGAGTGCCTCGCCGTTCCATAGCGGCAGCAGAACCTTCTTCACGTTTTGCAGCTTGCGGTCGAACCCCATCGATGGATCGGTGAGGTCGAAGCGCTCGTCGAACGCGGCGAAGCCGCGCCCGTAGTCGCCGCTCGCCAGGAGCGCGAGCGCGCGGTCCCAACGCACGAGCCCGGCCTCCGGCTTGAGGGCGAGCGAACGGTCGTAGCATTCGATCGCCGCCGGGAAATTGCCGAGGCTGAAATGCAGGAGGCCGAGATTGTGGTAGGTCTCGGGCCGGTTCGCATCGAGCGCGAGCGCGCGCTGGAACGACGCCATGGCCTCGTCGAACTCGAGCGCCAGCCACAGCACGTTGCCGAGATTGGAGTGGAAGGCCGATTGCTGCGGCGCTAGGCCGACCGCGCGCCGCAGGCAGGCGATCGCCGCCGGCAGCCGCTTCGCCGTCTTCAGCAGGACGGCCAGGTTGTTATAGGCGTCGGCGAGGTTCGGCGCCCGTTCGAGGCACTGATTATAGCATTCGATCGCGCCCTGGAGGTCGCCGGCCCGTTGCCGCTGCAAGGCGGTCTCGTGCAGCCGGCGCAGCTCCGCCGCCGGCGATGGCGCGGCAGGCTGCGACGGCTCGATGGGGTTGGGAGCGGGTTCGGTCATCGGCGCGAAAACTACCCGTGGTGGGGGCGACGGGTCGCGAAGCCTAGCAGAACCCGCCTAAACAAGTGGCATAGGAATTCGGTTGCCGGGGCGGTCGAGCGTCCCGATCGGCCCTTGTCCGGCTGCCGTGCCGATGCGCTAATCGGCGCCCCCCGCGCGCGCCGCCTGGATCGCCCGCCAGACCCGCTCCGGCGTGGCCGGCATTTCGACATGGCGCACGCCGAACGCGGAAACGGCGTCGACGATGGCGTTGATCACGACGGCAAGCGCCGGCGTCGTGCCGCCCTCGCCGCCGGAGCGGACGCCCAGCCGATTGGTCGGCGTCGGCACCTCGCTGAGCGCGGTCGCGAAGGACGGGAACGTGTCGGCCCGCGGCATGGCGTAATCCATGAACGAGGCCGACAGGAGCTGTGCCGATTTGCGGTCGTAATGGCATTCCTCGAGCAGCGCCTGGCCGGCGCCCTGGGCGATGCCGCCATGGGTCTGGCCATGGAGAATGAGCGGGTTGACGGCCCGCCCGACATCGTCGACGGCGGCATAGCGGATGATCGCGACCGCACCGGTATCGGGATCGACCTCGACCTCGCAGACCTGCGTGCCGTAAGGGAAGCTTGCGACCGGCACGACCTGGTCGGAGGTGGCGCCGAGCGGGCCTTGCAGGTCGGGCGGCAGGTCCTTGCGGGTCGCGGCGGCCTTGGCCACCGCGAAGATGCCGAGCTCGCGGTCGGTGCCGGCGACGCGGAAGCGGCCGCGGTCGAACTCGATGTCGACCTCTCCGGCCTCGAGCAGATGGGCGGCGATCTTCCTGCCCTTGTCGATGATGTCGTCGGTGGCCTTGCCGACGACGATGGTCGCCATCTTCATCGAGCGGCCGGAATGCGAGCCGCCGCCGGCGGCGACCCGGTCGGTGTCGTGGGCGACGTAGCGGATGCTCTCGAACGGCACGCCCAGCCATTCGGTGACGAGCTGGGCGAAGCTCGTCTCGTGGCCCTGGCCGCTGGACATCGTGCCCATGACGAGTTCGACCTCGCCCTCGGGCCGCACGGTGATCTCGGTGCGCTCGCGCGGGTTGCCGCTGGTGATCTCGATGTAATTGGCGATGCCGATGCCGCGCAGCCGGCCGCGGCGCTTGGCCTCGGCGCGGCGCGCGGGAAAGCCGCTCCAGTCGGCGAGGGCGAGCGCCTTGTCCATCGCCGCCGCGTAATCGCCGTTGTCGTAGGTGAGGCCGAGCGGATTGGAATAGGGCTGCGCCGCCGGCGGAATGAGGTTACGGCGCCGGAGCGCGACCGGGTCGATGCCGGTCGCGTCCGCGGCGATGTCCACGAGCCGCTCCATGACGAAGATCGCTTCGGGCCGTCCGGCGCTGCGATAGGGCGTCGTCGAAACCGTGTGGGTGAGGGCGCAGCGGCCGCGGAAATACCCGACCGGGATGCGATAGACGCTCGACATCAGCCCAAGGCCCTTGCGCAGCGACACGAAGGCGGCGGTGTGCGCGCCGACATTGCTGAGATTGGAGCCGCGCAGCGCGAGAAAATTCCCGTCCGCATCGAGCGCCAGCTCGGCCTCGACGGTGAGGTCGCGGCCCTGATAGTCGCTGAGAAAGGCCTCGCGCCGCTCGCACGTCCATTTGACCGGCCGGGCGATGCGCTTGGCCGCCCAGGCGATGAGGGCGTATTCGGGAAAGAAGAAATTGCGCGTGCCGAAATTGCCGCCCATGTCCTCGATGACGCAGCGCACCTTCTCGGCCGGCACGCCGAGGATTTCCGCGAGGTCCTGCCGCTGCTTGGTGACGCCGCTGCCGGTGCCGGCATAGAGCGTGTACCTGCCGCTCGCCGCGTCATAGCTCGCGAGCGAGGTGCGGGTCTCCATCGGCACGCCGGTGACGCGCTGGATCCAGGTGTCGAAGCGCACGACATGGGCGGCGGTCTTGAACGCGGCGGCGGTGGCCGCCTCGTCGCCGACCTCGACATCGACGCAGAGATTGGACGGCGCCTCGTCCCACACCTTGGGCGCGCCCGGCTTTACGGCGTCGCTCGCGCGGGATACCGCCGGCAGCGGCTCGTAATCGACCGCGACCAGCTCGGCGCCGTCCTTTGCCTGCTCGATCGTCTCGGCGAGGACCATGGCGACGACCTCGCCGACAAAGCGGGCCTGGTCCGCCGGCATCGGATAATCGGTCGAGATGAAGGTGTCGAAACCGGGGCGCAGCCGCAGCACCACGTCGGGCGGGCCGACCAGGCTCGGGTTGTGCGGAATCGGCTTCATGCCGTCGGCGATGAAATCGGCGCCGGTCAGGACCGCGATCACGCCGGGGGCGGCGCGCGCGGCGGCGGTGTCGATGGCGCGGATGCGGGCATGGGCGTGTGGCGATCGCACCATCACCGCATGGGCCTGACGCGGCAGGTTGAGGTCGGTGCCGTAATGGCCCTGGCCGACGAGGAGGCGCAAATCCTCCTTGCGCAGCACCGGTTGCCCGATTCCGTTCTTCACCGCGCCCGCAGCGTCCATGGCCGCGCTTCCTCCCCGGTCGATTTATGATGGCGAACGCCGTCGCCCGCCGCTCCCCGCCGACGGGAGAGAAGCAGGCGCCGGCGCGACGCGGCAGCGCCCGGACCGCTAGCCCAGCGGCCCGAGGAAGGCCTCGCCGGCGAACGTGTCGGTTGCGGCCGTCACCGTCTCGGGCCAGTTCTGGTTGTCGATCTTCGGCCGCAACGATGCCGGGCGCGGTTGTCCGTCCCAGCCGATCTGCTCCATGTAATAGTAGAGCTGGATCGCGTGGCCGTCGGGGTCGAGCGCGAAGGCGCAATAGTCGATGCCCGGGAACAGCTCCGGCGGCAGATGCTTGATCGTGACGCCGTTGTCCTTGAGGAAGGTGACGGCATTGCGGAGCTGCTGATAGTCGCCGAGCTGCATGCCGAACGCCATCAGCGTCGAATCGGTCCTGAGGCCCAATTCCGCACGCAGCGCGATCGGATAGAGCGCCATGGTGTGATGCTCGGTGTTGCAGCGCAGGAAGACGCAGCGATGACCGTGCCATGTCACTTCCTCGGTGACGGTCAGCCCCAGCATGTCGCGATAGAACCGCACCTCGCTCTCGACATCCGTGACGAACAGCCGCACCGGGCCGATCCGCACGACCTTGAACGGCCGGGCCAGCAGCACGCCGCCGACATCGAAGCGCTCCTCGCCCGATTCCTTGGCGCGCCAGCCCTGGCGCGGATCGACGCCCTCGCCCAGGCCTTCGGCGACCTCGGCATATTCCGAGCGATGCGGCAGGTCGGGCGGCTCGTGATAGGTGATCTTGTGCAGCGCCGGCGGCTTGCTGAACCCGTCCCAGCCGATCTGCTCGATGCCGTAATAGAACTCGTTGGTGTGGCCCTCGGGATCGATCGGGTAGAAGTGCCAGTTCGAGCCGGGCGTGTCGCGGCCGCTGCGGCGGATGCGGACATCGTGCTTGCGGCACCATTCGAGGCCCTGGACCACCTCGCGCAGCGAGCCGACCTGCCAGGTGATCTGGTTGGTCGTGACCTCGGGAAACGCCTTCGAGTCGGGCAGCAGCGCCTGGCGCGCGCGGCGCGGGAACCAGACGAAGGAGTGATGGTCGGTGCCGTGGCGGCTGAAATAGCCGACGGTCGGCCCGACCGCCGCCTTCTGCTCCGGCGTCAGCCGCCCGCCCATGTCGAGCGTGTCGGAGGTGCGAAGTCCGAGCAGTCCTTCATAGAAGCGGCGCCCCGCTTCGGGGTCCTGAATGTCGAGGCCGAAATGACCGAGCCGCCGGATGCGGAACGGCCGCGGCAGAGCGACGCCGCCGACGTTGAAACGCTCTTCGACCGCGGTCTGGATCGTGTCGGGAGCCATGGGGGTCCTCCGCTCGAAAGCCTGGGGCCATGATCCGCCATCCGAGGGAAAAAAGCAAAACCCCGGCGCCGGCCGGGCCCGGCCTCAGGGCGTGACGCGCTGAAACCGGCTGCGCTCGGCAAGGACGGCGAAGGACAGCGTCTTGCACTTCGTCGGATCGGAGGCGCAGACGAGGCGTGCGTAGGCGATCCCGTCGGTGAGGGTCAGGCAGTCCTGGACGACCCATTCCAGGCCCGGCTGGCCGAACGTCCGCTGTTGCGCGTCGCGGAAGCGAACCCCGACGGCGATCGGCGGCTGTGACGCCATGTTCACCATTCCTGATAATGTGCCAAGGGTATGACCGTTCGTGCTGTCGGCTCAAGCGAAATTCACGGGACGATGCGCCACTTTCCGTCGGGCTGACGGCAAGCCCTTCCGACGATCTGCTGCTTCTTGCCATCGATCGTGGTGTTTGCCCGGAATTCTCTGCAGTCCTGCGTTGCAACAGGCGCAGGGGCCGGCGGTGCGACGGCAGGCAGGGGCGGCGGCGGATAGTAGGCTGGCGGCGGCGGGTACATGACCGGCGGCGGGGGCGGATAGTAGTAGTAGGGCGGCGGCGCATAGACCACCGGCGGCGGAAACAGCGGGTAGCCGAATCCGAAACCGATGCCGACATGGACTCGCGCCGGCGCGGGATGCGGCTGCAACAGCGCGAGCGCCGCCACGGCCGCGCTCAGTGCCAGACGAAAGCGAAGTGCGAGCGGTCTCATGTCTCGTCCTTATCCCCAGGCGCGCCGACGCCGGGTTTCGCCGCTCGGCGCCGTGCCGTCGCCGGCTTAGAATTGGCGGCCGACGAGCCAGGCATCAAGCGAATAGGGACCGCCACCCTGCACGACGAAGATCAGCGTCGCGGCCGCCCAGATCATCGCATATTCGAGCCCGAGCTTGTTCCAGAAATAGCCGTCGAAACGCCAATGCTCGATCATCGCGTTGAGGTGAAAGATGAAGATCACCAGCGCCACCGGCCGCGTGAACAGGCCGAGCGCCAGGAGCGGTCCCCCCGCAAGCTCCGTCGCGGCGATGGCCAAGGCCCATACCCGTCCCGGCCGGTAGCCCGAGCGCTCGAGCGCCGCCGTCAAAATGTCGAAGCTCAGGATGCGCGAGCCGCTGTCGGGAAAGAGCCCGAAGCAGAACCGCAGCGCATGCGGCACGAGCGCGAGGCCGACGACGACACGCACCAGCGTCTCCGCCACCGGCGTCACCGCCTGATAGACCGCGCCCATCTGCGGCAGGAATAGCGGGGTCGAGCCATCCATGCGGGACAGGTTCTATGCCGATGCGCCGCCTTTGCAAAGCCCGATGCGCGGCGCGGCGCGGCCGGAGCGATTGTTGTCGCGACCGGAGGCGGGATGTAGAGTGCGGCAAGACAATACGATGCCGCGTGGGAGGCGCCTATGTCGGTCGTGGAAGACGCAACGGCGGTCCGGAAGGTCGAGCCGGCCCTCAAGCTCAAATACCTGTCGCATGGCACGCTCGATTCGCGGGATCTCGATTTCTCGCGGAAATTCTACGAGGAGTTCCTCGGGTTGGAGGTGGTGCAGACGAGCAAGATCTCGCTGCTCATACGCCTCGGCGGCAATCACTGCATCGCCGTGGTCAAGAGCAAGAAGGTCGGCGCGATGGACATCCTCAATCACAACGGCCTCGACGTGACCACCAAGGAGGAGGTCGACGAAGCGCATCGCATCGTGATTGAGCAGGCGCAGACGTGGCAGCTCACCAAGATCAGCAAGCCGTTGCTCCAGCACGGCACCTACAGCTTCTACTTCTGGGACGCCGACGACAATTGCTGGGAGATTCTGACCAACCCGGACGGCGGCTACGGCTGGCTCTTCGAGGTCGGCGACCAGAGCGGCAAGGGCCATCACGACCGCACGTTCAAGCGCCCCGGCGTCGACATGTGACGGGCCGCGTCGTTCCGGCATCCCCGATGCCGCGTGGCGACGACGGAGCGAGGACCGGCTTCGAATGCCTGCACACTGACCGCGGCTGAGCGATGATCGTCGCGCTCGTCGTTGCCTGCGCCTTCTTCATGGAGACCTTCACCGGTACCGTCATCACGACGGCGCTGCCGGCGATGGCGCGGTCCTTCGGCTCGGATACGGTCCAGCTCAGCCTCGGCGTCACCGCCTATATGCTGAGCCTCGCCATCTTCATTCCGTTGAGCGGCTGGATCGCCGACCGCTATGGCGCGCGCACCATCTTCCGCGCCGCGATCGGCGTGTTCACGGTCGCGTCGGTGTTCTGCGGCCTCAGCAACAACCTCTTCGAGCTTGTCGTGGCGCGGGTGGTGCAGGGCGTCGGCGGCGCGATGATGGTGCCGGTCGGGCGGCTCGTGCTGCTGCGCAGCGTCGATCGATCGGAATATGTGCGCGCCATGGCCTATCTCGTCGTCCCGGCCTTTCTCGGGCCGGTGGTGGGCCCGCCGATCGGCGGCTTCATCACCACCTTTGTCTCCTGGCGCTGGGTGTTTTTCCTCAACATCCCGATCGGCATCGTCGGCATGGTGCTGGTGAGCTTCCTCATCAAGAATTTCCGCGAGCCGCAGACGCCGCCGCTCGACTGGCTCGGCTTCCTCCTCAGCGGCGTATCGCTGGCGTCGATCCTCTACAGCCTCGATCTCGCCGCGCGGGGCGGCGCGGGCGCGACCTTCGCTTTCGTCGGGCTGCTCGCGATCGGGCTCGCGATCGGCGTGTTCGCCGTGCTGCATGCGCAGCGCCATCCCTATCCGCTGATCGATCTGTCGCTGTTCCGGTTGTCCACCTTCTCGGTCGGCATCTGGGGCGGGCTGTTCTTCCGCATCGGCGCCGGCTCGATCCCATTCCTGTTGCCGGTGTTTCTTCAGGTCGGTCTCGGCATGACCGCCTTCGTCGCGGGCGTGCTCATCTTCGCCGATGCGCTCGGCAACATCGCGATGAACGCGGCCGCGCCCGCCGTGCTGCGCCGCTTCGGCTTCAAGAACGTGCTCCTTTATAACGGCGTGTTGAGCGGCCTCGCGCTCGTCGTGCCGGCGCTCATCGGCGCAACGACGCCGGCCGCCATCATCTTCGCCGTCTTTCTCGTCGCGGGATTTCTGCGGTCGTTGCAATACAACGCCCTGAGCACCCTGCAATATGCCGAGATCACGTCGCGCGACATGAGCGCCGCGACCAGTTTTGCCAGCATGGTACAGCAGCTTTGCAGCGGCGCCGGCATCACCGCGGGCGCCGTCCTGCTGCATCTTGCCGTGCTTTCGCGCGGCGCCGCCGCGGCCGCGCTGGCCGCGCGCGACGTGCGGTTCGCGTTCGTGGCGGTGGGCTGCATCGCGCTGGTCTCGCTCCTGTTCTATCGGCGGCTCAGCGCCGATGCCGGCGCCGAGGTCAGCGGTCACGGCATCGTCCGCAGCAGCGAAGCGGCGGCTCGCTCCAACGATTGAGCTGCGCGCGGGCGCCCTATTGTGCCGATGATTTGCCGCGGCGGTTGCGTGGCGGTTCGTCGGCATCGGTCTGCCGGCATGCGCGCCGCGCGCGATCCCTTGCGACGGCAGAGATCAACGCCTATGGTAGCGGCGTGAGAGCAATGGCGGGTTGAAAATGTCCGATTTGAGCAGTGCATTACTCTTCCTGCTGAGCCGAGCGGCGACGAGCGCGTCCGGCGCCTTCGAGGCGCGCGAGCTCGGCCGTCACAACGTGACGCTGGCGATGTATCGCGTGCTGGTCACGCTGGCTCGTCACGACGATCAGCGGCTCGGCGATCTCGCTGCGCTTGCCGAGGTCGAGATGTCGACGCTGTCGCGCCTCATCGGCACGATGCAGGCGCGGCGGCTGGTCACGCGACGGCGCTCGGGCAAGGATGCGCGCGCGGTGCGCATTCGCATCAGTGACCAGGGTCGCGCGCTGGCCGGCAAGCTCGCTGCCGCCGCCACGACTTTCGAAACTGCGCTGAGCCGCGGGCTCGCCGCACGCGAGCAGCAGGCGCTCAAACGCGGCCTCGAGCGGATCGGCGAGACGGCCGCCGTAATGGTGCAAGCGCCGGCTGCGCCCGCGCGCAAATCGCGGCCGCCGCGCCGTGCGCGCGCCGCCTGACCCGGCACCGTCCCGCTTCGCATCGCGTTGACAGAATCGGCGGCCTGGCCCACCCTGACTTCGGCGCGCCGGCGGCCGATTGTGGTGGGTCGCGGCGGTTCAACGGGATGGACGCCATGATCAACCTGCACGATATTCGCTATCTGCGCATCGGCACGCCCGATCTCGAGAACGCGATCCGGTTCGCGACCGATATCATCGGCCTGCAGCTCGTGGCGCGCGAGGGAAAATCCGCCTATTTCCGCAGCGACAAGGTCACGGTGCGCGGCGACACCCGCGATCATACGCTGGTCTATTTCGAGGGCGATCCGCAGGATCAGGCGATCGGCTTCGATCTGCTCGATCCCGACGATCTCGACCGGGTGGCGGCCGAACTCGAGCGGTCAGGCCGTCCGGTGCATATCGGCACGGCGGAGGAATGCGACAAGCGCCGCGTCAAGGCGTTCGTCGCCTCGACCGACCCGAGCGGCAACCGGATCGAGATCGTTTCCCGGCCCTATCATTCCGGTGTGCGCTATTTCCCGTCGCGCGATGCGGGCATCACCCATTTCAGCCATATCGGTCTTTACACCCGCGATGCGCCGCGCGACGAGCGGTTCTGGACCGGACTGTGCAACGCCCGCGTGTCCGACTGGATCGGCAACGCGCCGCTGCTGCGGATCGACACCGCGCATCATTCGCTGGCGCTGTTCCCGGCTGCATGCAATGGCGTGCAGCACATCAACCACCAGGTCGAGGACATCGACGACGTCATGCGCTCGTGGTACTTCCTCAAGGAGCGCGGCGTGAAGATCCTGCTCGGGCCCGGGCGCCATCCGCTCTCGACCGCGGTGATGCTGTATTTCCGCGGTCCCGACGGCATGGTCTACGAGTACTCGTGCGGCGTGAAGCACATCATGCCCGAGGACGAGGCAGGCTACCGGCCACGGCAGTTCGCCTTCGACCAATACGCGATCTGCATGTGGGGCTCGGTGCCGGATCCCGAACTGAGCGCCTTTCCCGTGGCCGCGCCGCCAGCGGCTCCGCTGCGGGCGGTCATGTACTGAGGCGGCTCGCGGCCGGGCGTTGGGACTGGCGCCGGTTCAGCCCTTTCGCCGCATCTCGGACGAGGCGTTGATCACCGCGTGGATGTTGCGGGCGAAATCAACGGCGCCTTCGGTGTGCATGCTGAAGGCGGTCTTGGCGTATTCCTTGACGCCGCGGATCGCCGGAGGCGGCGCCTTGAGGATCGCGGCGATGAGCTTCTGCACCGCGTCGTCGAGCTGCGCCGCTGGCACCACGTCGCTGACGATGCCGAAGCTGAGCGCCCGCTCGGCACCGATCACCGCGGTCGAATAGACGAGATACGAGAACGCCTTGCGCGGCACCCGGTCGACGAAGGACGACATCACCATGGTCGGCAGGATGTTGTGCGCCATTTCCGGCACCTGGAATGTCGCCTTGTCGCTGGCGATGGTGATGTCGGCGACCGCGGCGATGGCGCAGCCGAAGCCGAGCGCCTGGCCCTGGACGACGCAGATCACGGGAATGGGCGAATTGCGGATCGCGCCGTAGCAGTCGAAGATCACATCGAAGACGCGCTTGCGGTCGAGCGCCTCGACCGGGCCGGACGGCTGCTGCCCCATGGTCGCGCGGCCGATGCAGAAATCGCTGCCGGCGCCGCGCAGCACGATGCATTGCGCCGCCTCCGGCGCCTCGTTGATGAGGCGCGTGACCTCGACCGCCATGGCGTCGGTGGCGCCGTTGCCGTGCTCCGGCCGGTTGAGGGTGATCTCCAGCACGGGACCGTTCAGCTTGGAAAGGATGTCGGGCATCGGGGCTTCCTTTGGCAGACGCTTGAATGAGGGATTCGGTCCGGCGCCGGATCGATCGCGCGCAGGCGCAAGGCCGCCCGTCCTTCCGTCTTCCGCCAGGGAACCGGAAAGGACGAGCGGCGGTAACGCGGCGGCGTCAGGGGCTGACGTGGCCGATGAACTTGGGCGGCGGTCCCTCGCCCCATTGCGAGACGAAGCCCTGCTCCGCCGGCAGCAGGTTCGAGCCGTTGCGGATGTTGAGACGGTCGCTGTCGGCCCAGTGCTCGTGCACGCGGCCCCACGGGTCGGCCCAATAGTCATAGACCTGGCTGCCGAGGAGATGGCGGCCGATGCCCCACATATGCTCGTACTTCTTCTTGGTCTCGAGATATTCGTGGCCCATGAACACGTCGTCGATGTCCTGGACCTCGAACGAGAAGTGGTTGAGCCCGACCTTCTCGTGCTTCATGCAGAAGAACACGTGATGATCGACATACTCGTCGCCGCAGTCGCAGCGGTTGAACGAGCCGATGACGTTTTCCTTGCTGCCGGCATAGACGTCGTCCGAGCAGACGAGGCCCAGCACGTCGCGGAACCATTTCACCGTCTCGATGTTCTTGGGCGTGCCCATGACGCCGTGCGCGATCCGTTTGACCGATGACGGTCCCTTGCGGATGCGCATCAGCTCGCCGCGGCGATTGAGCGGTTCCGGTCCGGAATTGATCGCCTGCCGCTCGACCAGGATCGGCGCCGGCTTCTCGATGCCGTACACGACCTCGATGGTGTAGCCGTTCGGCTCCTTGAGCCGGACGCGCTGGCCGCCGCCGGGCTCGTCGATGTGCTCGATGCCCGAGGCGCCCGGCAGCTTCGCCACCGCCTTCAAGTCGTCCTCGCTCTTCGCCCACCACGCCATGCCGAGAAAGGCGGGGTCGCCCTTCTCGGTGACGTGGAGATGGTGCTCCGGATCGGTGCCGCGCATGTAGAGCGCCGTAGCCGTGCGCGCGGCGCGCGCCATGCCGAAATCGGTCAGGAACTCCTCCGCCTTGTCGAGGTCCGGCGAGCGCAGCCGGCCATAGGCGATATCCCGCACCTTGATGACTGCCATGGTTTCCTCTCCTTTCGGCCGTCTCGCCCGACGGCCGTGCCGATGTTGCGCACGAGTCTGTTGCGCATGATTCTAAGGTGATCCTAATCGATGCCAAGCGCCTTGCCCAGCCCACCCTTTCCATCCATCCTATGACCGGTGCGAGGCGTCCGGCCGGTCGCGGGCCGGCGTGCCGGGGAGGAAGCCATGCTGGCCGAGTTGAGACGTGCGCGTCTGCGCGAGGCGATGGCCGAGGCCGGGATCGCGGCGATGGTCGTCTACGGCAATGCCTGGCAGGGCGACTATCTGCGCTATGTCAGCGATTTCGGCATTCTCGAGGGCCATGGCATCGCGGTCGTCACCGCCAATGGCGTGCCGCGGCTTTACCTCGACAGTGCGGTCGAGGCCGAGCGCGCCGAGGCCGAGTGCGCGGGGATCGCGGTCGATCTCGTCGCCGACATCGCCCGCGATGTCGGCGCGAAGCTCGAGCGCATCGCCAACCAGCGCCTCGCCGCGGCGCCGCGGCGGTTCCTGCCGTCCTGGCTTGCCGACGCGTCGCGCGGGTTCGCGCTCGAGGACGCGACCGCGCTCATCGACCGGCTGCTCATGCACAAGCTGCCGCACGAGATCGACGCGATCCGCCGCGCGGCCAAGCTTGCCGACGACGCTTACGTGGTGTTCAAGGAGGCGGCGCAGCCGGGCCGGCGGCAATACGAGCTTTGCGCCGCGGTCGAGGGCTATCTGCGCGCGCAGGGCTGCCCCGACAATTTCATGATTCTCGGCTCTGGTGGGCGCGACGTGCTCGGCATGGCGCCGCCGTCGGACCGGCGCATCGAAGCGGGCGACCTCGTCACCACCGAGCTGACGCCGGCGCTCGAGGGCTACTACGCGCAGATCTGCCGGACGCTGGTGGCAGGCAAGGCGACGGAGACGCAGCGCCGCGCCTTCGCGGTCTATCGCGAGGCGCTCGAGGCCGGCGTCGCGGCGGTCCGTCCCGGCGCGACCGCCGCCGACATCGCCCGCGCCGAGAATGACGTGTTCCGCAAATACGGGCTCGGCGACTACGTGACCGACCGCTATACCCGCGTGCGCGGCCATGGGCTCGGGCTCTTCGCCGATTCGAAGCCGCACATCCTCGAGGACGTCGATACCGTGCTCGTGCCCGGCATGGCCCTCGTCGTCCATCCCAATACCTATCATCCCGAGGTTGGCTACATGGTGCTGGGCGATGCGGTGATCGTGACGGAACGCGGCGCCGACGTGCTGATCGGCACGCCGCGCGAATTGTTCGAAACCGTATAGGGCGGGGCGGGCGATGCGGCGCGGACTGATCGCGTGGTCGCGGACGGAGCTGCCGGAGGCGGCACTCGACGCGCGGGTCGAGCGGGTGCGCACGGCGCTCGCCGCTTCGGGGCTCGATGCGCTGGCGGTCTATACCAACAACACCCAGCCGGCCGGGGTGTCGTGGCTCTGCGGCTTCGTGCCGTATTGGTCGGAGGCGATGCTGGTGCTGACGCGCGACGGCGCGCCGCGCCTCGTCGCGGCGCTGTCCAAGCGGGTGCGGTTCTGGATCGAGGCGACGAGCCGCATCGCCGAGGTGGTGAGCGCGGCGCGCATCGGCACTGCGGCGGGGCAACTCGCGGTGGCGTCGGGTGCCGGCAGGGTGGGCGTCGCCGGTCTCGATACGCTGCCTGCCGGCATCGCCGCCGACATGCGCGCCGCCGGCGCCACGCTGGTCGATGTGACGGCGCTGTTCGCGCAATTGCGCGGCCGGGCCGATCCCGCCGAAGTGGCGCTCGCCGCGCATGCCGGCGCGATCGCGCACGCGGCGCTGACGCTGGCATCGCGTCCGGCCGCCGACGCCAACGCGGCGATCGCCGCGGTCGAGGAAGCCGCGCGGCAGGAGGGCGCGGAGGAATGCTATGTCGCCATCGCCCCTGACCTCGCGCGCGGCCGCCCCATGGTACGGCTCGAGGGCAGGGCGCCGCTCGGCGCGCGCTTCGCCATCCGCGCGACGGTCGCCTACAAGGGCGCCTGGGTGCGTGCCGCCCGCACCGTGTTTCGCGATCGGGGCGAGTCAACGCTGGCGCTGCGCGCGGCCGAGCGTCTCGCCGCGGCCGTGGCGGTGTTGCCGGATGCGCGCGGCTTCGATGGCTTCCGGTCCTGGCTGGTCGAGGGCTGCCGCGTGGCGCAGCCGCTGGCGCCGCTGATGGGCTCGCGGCTGGACGTGCCGGTCCTGCCCGGCGCCGCGGCGCTGGTCTCGGTGCAGGCGTGCCTCGACATCGATGGCGGTCCGGTCATGCTCGGCGCGCCGGCGCTGATCGGCGACGCGGGCGAAGCGGCCGGTTTTCTCGTGCCGCCGGTCTATGCGTAGGAGCGCCGCGCGAAGGCACCGGCGCGCAGCAAGGAGGACAGCTTGCCTCGACTCTCCGGAAAACGCGCCCTGCTCGAGGTGCTGAAGCAGGAAGGCGTCGCCTTCATGTTCGGCAATCCCGGCACGACCGAACTGCCGCTGATGGATGCGCTCGCTGTCGATGACGGGCTGCGTTACGTCCTCGCGCTCCAGGAAGCGGCGGTGATGGCGATGGCGGACGGTTATGCCCAGGCCTCGGGCAAGCTCGCGGTGGTGAGCCTGCACGTGACGCCCGGCCTGGGCAATGCCATGGGCATGCTCTACGACGCGCAGAAGGCGGGATCGCCCATTCTCGTCACCGCCGGCCAGCACGACCAGGATTTCAACGTCACCGAGCCGATCCTGTGGGCCGATCTGCCGACCATCGCCCGCCCGCTGGTGAAGTGGTCGAGCGAGGTGCATCGCCTCGCCGATCTGCCGCGCATGGTCCATCGCGCGGCGAAGACGGCGCTGGCGCCGCCGACGGGGCCGGTCTTTCTTTCGCTTCCCGCCGACGTGCTCAAGGAAGAAGGCGAGGTGGATTTGGGCGCGCCGACCCGGGTCGCGCCGCACATGCGCGGCGACCGCGAGGCGCTGGCGGCGGCGGCGGCGCTTCTCGCCAAGGCGGAGCGTCCGCTCATCATCGCCGGCGATGCCGTCGCGCAGGGCCGCGCCCTGCCCGAGATCGTGGCGCTCGCGGAAATGATCGGCGCGCCGGTCTATGCCGAGCTCATTCCCTCGACGGCATCGTTCCCGGCTTCGCATCCGCTGTTCCGCGGCACCATGACGCGGCTGCAGCCGCAGGTGCGCGCCGTTCTCGAGCAGCACGATCTGCTGTTCTCGGTCGGCGGCGATCTCTTCGCGATGTCGCTGCCGTCGCCGACGGAGCCGGTGCCGCCCGGGCTCAAGATCATCCATCTCGACACCGATCCGTGGGAACTGGGCAAGAACTATCCCGCCGAGGTGGCCATCCTCGGCGATCCCAAGGCGACCCTGCCCGATCTCGTGGCGATGCTCGCCGAGCGGATGGGCGAAAGCGAGCGCGCTCGCGCCCGTGCCCGGCTCGACGCGGCGACGACGGCGAATCTTGCCGAACGCGAGGCCCTGCGCGCCCGCGCCCGCGGCGATGCGGGCAAGCGCCCGGTCGTGCCCCTGGCGCTGTTCGAGGCGTTGGGGTCGATGCTGCCCAAGGGCGCGGTCGTGATCGAGGAGACGCTCTCGTCCGGCGCCGGGCTGCGCCAGCTCATCGCCGGCGACGACGCGCAAAGCTTCTATGGCCTGCGCGGCGGCGGGATCGGCTGGGGCCTGCCGGCGACGATCGGCGCGAAGCTGGCGCTGCCCGATCGCCCGGTCATCGGCCTCATCGGCGACGGCAGCGCGATGTACACCTGCCAGGCGCTGTGGACGGCCGCGCACGAGCGCATTCCCGTCATCTGGGTGATCCTCAACAACGGCTCCTACCGCATTCTGAAGCAGCGTCTCAATGCGATGCGCGGCCACGCGGCACAGTCGGACCGCTATGTCGGCATGGACCTGGTCGATCCCGCGGTCGATTACGTCGGGCTGGCGCGCTCGCTCGGGGTCGCGGCCGAGCGCGCGACAACGGTCGCCGAGACGGTCGATCTGGTGAAGCGCGGCCTCGATGGCGGCGCGCCGCTCCTCATCGATGTGGCGGTCGAGCGCAGCTTCAAGCCGGTATGAGGCTGATTTCCATCTGCTCGAGCACGGCGCGGCCGAACGGGCCGTAGGGGTTGGCGAGGGTCTCGGCCATCTCGAAGTGGTTGCAGTATTCGCCGATGAAGAGCTCCACCTTCTTGCCGGCGGCCTTGACCGCGGCGTGGAAGTCGCGCCCCTGGCGCTGGAATTCCGGCGTCTCGCACGTGCCGTAGCCGAGCACGAGCGGCGCCTGGATCCGGTCGATGTGCCGCATCGCGCTCAGCGCCTCTTCCATCTCGTCGGTGAAATCGACGTAGTTGCTGCGCGCCGAGAGCCGCGGGCCCTTCAGATCGTACATGCCGCTGCATAGCGTCACGCCCTTGAGGAAGCCGGGATCGAGCCCGAAATCCTTCTGCCAATCGGTGACGAGCGCGCAGCCGGCGAGATGCGCGCCCGAGGAATGGCCGCCGAGATAGAGCCGGTCGGGATCGCCGCCGAAGCGCGCGGCGTTGCGGTAGACCCAGGCAATGGCGCTGCGCACCTGCTGCGCCATCGGCATGAGGCTCCGGCCGGCATCCTGAACCAGCACGAAATCGGGCACGACGAAATGTACGCCTGCGCGCACGAAGGTCTCGGCGGCGTAAGCGTGGTCCTTGGCCAGGCCCGCCCGCCACGCCCCGCCATGAATGAAGACGAAGATCGGCGCCTTGTCGCCTCGCGTGCGAAAGACATCGAGGCGCTCGATTTCGGTCGGGCCATAGGCGAAGCGCTCGGGGTCGCCGAGACGGCGGCGCGCCGCCGCGCTGTTGGCGATGCGGCGGTTCTGGAGCTGTTCCTGGTTCGACGCGTACATCGACTGGTCGTAGGCCGCGTCGAGTTCCGCCTGGGAATAGTCGAGGAACACGCGCGGCCCCTTGCGCGCGCCGTGTCCGTGAGCCTCCTGTTGCATCGCCCCTCTCCTTCGGGTTCACTCGGCCAATCTACCGTCGCTTCCGGCATTGCGCCAGCGACGCAGAGAAACCGGCCGCGCCATGGATTTCGCCCTCACTCCCGAGCAGCAAGCGGTGCGCGATGCCGTCGCCCGCATCTGCGCCCGCTTCGGCGACGACTACTGGCTCACGCGCGACCGCGACGGCGGCTTCCCGTTCGAGCTTCACCGCGCGCTCGCGGCCGATGGCTGGCTCGGCATTTGCGTGCCCGAGGATTATGGCGGCGCGGGGCTCGGCGTGGCCGAGGCCGCGATCATGATGCAGGCGGTCGCCGAATCCGGTGCCGGCATGGCCGGCGCATCGGCGGTGCACATGAACATCTTCGGCCTCAATCCGGTGGTGGTGTTCGGCACTGACGCGCAGAAAAAGCGCATGCTCCCCGGCCTCATCGCCGGCCGCGAGCGCGCCTGCTTCGCGGTCACCGAGCCCGACACGGGCCTCAACACCACGCGCATCAAGACCCGGGCCAAGAAAGAGGGCGGCCGCTACCTCGTCTCGGGGCAGAAGGTGTGGATCTCGACCGCGCAGGTCGCCGAAAAGGTGCTGCTGCTCGCGCGCACCGCGCCGCTCGAGGAGGCGGGCAAGTCCGGCGCGGGCCTGTCGCTCTTCTACACCGACTTCGACCGCCGCTACGTCGAAGTGCGCAAAATCGAGAAGATGGGCAGGAAGGCGGTGGACTCCAACCAGGTGTTCTTCGACGGCCTGCCGGTGCCCGAGCAAGACCGCATCGGCGAGGAAGGCAAGGGCTTCGAGTACATCCTGCACGGCATGAACCCCGAGCGGATCCTGATCGCCGCCGAAAGCGTGGGCCTGGGGCGCTGCGCGCTGGCGCGCGCGGCCCGCTATGCGAATGAAAGAATCGTCTTCGACCGCCCGATCGGCCGCAACCAGGCGATCCAGCATCCGCTCGCGCGCAACTGGATGCAGCTCGAGGCGGCGAACCTGATGGCGTTCAAGGCCGCGTGGCTGTACGACCGGGGCCAGGCCTGCGGGGCGGAAGCGAACGCCGCCAAGTACCTCGCCGGAGAAGCGTCGTTCGACGCCTGCCAGCAGGCGGTGATGACCCACGGCGGCTTCGGCTACGCGAAGGAGTACCACGTCGAGAGGTACCTGCGCGAGTCGCTCATCGGGCGCCTGGCGCCGGTCAGCCCGCAGTTGATCCTGTGCTTCATCGCCGAGCGCGTGCTCGGGCTGCCGAAGTCGTACTGAGCCGGGCGCTACGCCGCGATCTGCTGGTAGTCGAGCGCCGGCAGATCGGCGCGCTCGCTCGCGTGCTCGAGCGTGATCGCGCAGATCTGGCCGCGCGAGTCGACGTCGACCTGCGTGTTCTCGTCGAGGTCGCGCGTCTCCGACACCACGGCCTCACGGAGCTCGATGTAGAGAGTGTCGGTGTCGCGGAAGTAGCGGATCTTCACGGTTCGAATCCCCGATCGAAGAACGCATTATGCATGGTCTCGCCGTCGGCGAGCACGACGACGCGCAGCCAGCGGTTGCCGGCCTCGGGGATCCGCGCCCAGCGCCGCACGCGTCCGTCGGCCTGTACCAACTGGTGCTGCGGGGACGACACCGTGCGCGTGATCCATTCGTCGCGAATCGAGGCACGATCCGGGCGCTTGCGCATCGCGTCGAAGTAGCGGGTCGTCTTCACGCGTAGTGCGCTCCCGGCTGCTCCAGGCGGTCGAGCGGGCTCTTCACGCCGCGCGCGCCGCGATTGAGCACGTGCGTATAGATCATCGTGGTCGAGACGTCCGCGTGGCCGAGCAGCTCCTGCACCGTGCGGATGTGCTGGACGCGCTCGAGCAGGTGCGTCGCGAACGAGTGGCGCAGCGTGTGGCAGCTCACCGGCTTGACGATCGCCGCCGCCGCGGCGCGCTTCACCGCGCGACCCTCTGCGAGATCGCGACGGTGCAGCACCCGCAACCTGCCCAGATGCTCCTGCAGCGGCTGAACCACGCCCTCGGGCAGCATGGTGACGCGGTCCTTGCCGCCCTTCGCGTCGCGCACCAGGATCTGGCGATAGGCGAAGTTCACGTCCTTCACGCGCAGCGCGAGGCATTCGATCTGCCGCAGGCCCGAGCCATAGAGCAGGCTCGCCATCAACCACTTCACCCCGTGTAGCTGCTCCAGCAAGCGCCGCACCTCGGCCTCCGTCAGCACTGCCGGCAGCCGCACCGCGCGCTTCGCACGCACGACCGTGTCGAGCCGCGGCAGCTCCTGCGCGAGCACCTTCTGATAGAGGAATAGCAAGGCCGAGAGCGCCTGGTTCTGCGTCGCGGCCGCCACATTGCGCTCCGTCGCGAGCCACGACAGGAACGCCGTCACCTCCGCGCCGCCCATCTCGCCAGGGTGGCGCTTGCCGTGAAAGCGAATGAAGAAGCGGATCCAGTACCAGTACGTCTTCTCCGTCCGACGGCTGTAGTGGCGTGAGCGGATCGCCTCGCGCACCCGCTCGATCAGGCGAGGGCTTTTCGGGTTGTCCGGCGCTGCAGCCGAACCCGCAGGCGAATCAGCGGCTTGACCCATTTTGGGCTGCATATTGCGGGCACTGAATATCGGTTGTGCGATTTAACGCATTGATTCAAGGGGCCGTTGACGCGTTATCGCCCAGCGTAGACCATGTTATCTGGCTACTTTTCGTATCCATATAACGTTAAGGAGCTTTGATGCTTCGAGGCAGCTGCCTCTGCGGTGGCGTACGGTACGAAATCAGCGGCCCGCTCTCCTACCCGCTCAACTGCCATTGCTCCATGTGCCGCAAAGCGCACGGCGCCGCGTTTCGTAGCCGCGCACGCGTCAAAGCCGACGACTTCCGTTGGACGCAAGGCGCGGAACTGGTCACGTACTACGAGTCCTCACCTGGAAACCATCGCGGGTTCTGCCGCGTGTGTGGGTCGCCCCTTCTCAGCCGCTTCGATCACGATCCGAAGTTTTACGGGCTACCCCTCGGAGCGCTGGACGACGACCCGGGTATCAAGCCAGGATTTCATGTATTCGTGGCTTACAAGGCACCGTGGTACGACATCACCGATGAGCTACCGCAATTCGCCGAGCTACCACCGAGGAAAGCTCCCTAACATGACGTTGGTGCGGACGCGCCGCAAGCTGGCGTGCGTATTCAAGCGGTGTGCCGCGGCGCGCCGCACAACTCCACGTTAGCCTTCTTGCGGGGACATAAGTCGATGCGAGGACGCATTGTGGACTGGAAGGATGACCGAGGTTTTGGCTTTATCGAGCCGGATTCCGGTGGCGACAAGGTGTTCCTTCATGTAAGCGGTATGGTCCGTGGTGCACGTCGACCGTCCATCGGTGACGTGGTCGCCTATGAGATAACTAGAGGGTCGGATGGGAAGACGCGTGCCGTTGATGTGAGATCCACTGGTCTCGCCGCCGTGTCTCACATGTTGATGTCAAAGCGCGTCTTCCTTTCAGTTGTCGCACTACTCGTCTTTCCAGTGTTGTGGTGGTTCGTGAAGCTGGGCAAGTTCCCGGTGTTACTGTTTTGGGTGTTCGCTGGAATGAGCTCTCTTGCGTTCCTCTTGTATGGCCTTGATAAGTGGGCCGCAAAGCGGGAAGCGCAGCGAACGCGTGAAAGCACGCTGCAGTTCTGCGCATTGCTAGGTGGCTGGCCTGGTGCATTGCTGGCGCAACAGGTGTTCCGGCATAAGTCAAGCAAGCGCTCGTTCCAAATAGCCTTTTGGTCTTCTGTGATGCTTAATTGCGGTGCGCTTGGGTTCCTGGGTTCACCCTCAGGCACCGCATTTATCCGCCAAATTCTCGAAACGTGGTGAAGAAGGCTAACTATGCGTTCAAGCCGACGCCGGAACAGGTGCCTCGCACAATTCAGCGGTGCCGTTGGCGCGGCTTAACGCGGCGTCAGACGTCTCATGTGAGTCGCCATGCCCAACCGAGTCGTTGCATCCTTCAATAGCTCCACTGGCGACCATTGCGTCGATATCTTTGTGCGCGACGACGGCACGTTCGGCTTTGAGGAGTACCGCAGGGATCCCGAGGACATGAGAGGATGGTTTCCGCTCCAGCATTACTCAAATCAGGTCTTCGCTACCGACCAAGACGCTCTGGTGAAAGCGAAAGTCACAGTCGCATGGATGACCGCAGATTCCCGATGACTCTGTTGTTCGGGGTCTGTCTGCGAACCGCTGGCTCAAGGCGCACGGAAGAGACGTCTAAGCGCGCGTTCGAGCGGACGCGTGGAACGTGGCTGGCGTGCGGTTAGCGCTGCGCTCTACGCGCGACCGTTGGCGCGCCGCTCAGCGCGAGCGTTGGGCGTCAATCGAAAGGAAGGCACGAAAATGACACGCGTCCGAGTTGCGGGCTTTACCACCTCGCTTGACGGATACGGAGCTGGTCCGAATCAGGACCTCAGGAATCCGCTCGGCGTGGGCGGGACAGATTTGCACCAGTGGTTAGTCCCGACACGCACGTTCCAACGGACCCTATTTGGCGCCGACGGTGGCACAACGGGGATCGATGACGATTTCGCTGCGCGGGGCTTCAAGAATGTTGGTGCCTGGATTCTCGGAAGAAACATGTTCGGACCGATTCGCGGTTCCTGGCCCGACATGACCTGGAAAGGCTGGTGGGGGGACAACCCACCCTATCACGTTCCGACTTTCATCTTGACTCATCACGCACGCCCGCCCATCCAGATGGAAGGCGGAACGACATTCCACTTCGTCACGGGCGGTATTCACGAGGCGCTTGACCGGGCGCGCGACGCAGCCAACGGAATGGATGTGCGCATTGGCGGCGGACCTAACACTATCCAGCAATATCTTCGTGCGAGACTCATCGATGAGCTGCACGTCGCTATCTCGCCGGTCCTGCTGGGCGGGGGAGAGCGACTGTTCGAGGGGATTGACGTGCGCGCTCTGGGATACGAATGCGTTCAGTTCGTTGCGTCGGAGAAAGCCACCCATGTTGTACTCCGGCGCCAAGGGCA
>DATKQE010000081.1:0-42477 GCA_035532935.1 Allostellaceae bacterium | reverse complement strand
GGTGGTGCCGTCGGAGCCGAATACGATCTTGTCGGCGCCATAGACGTCGACCGCCCGCTCGATCGAACGCGCGCCCAGCGAGTTGCAGTCCACCAGCACCCGCGACGCGCGGATGCGCTTCGACGGCAGCTCGTTGTCGGGATCATCGACCAGCGTACGATGGTCCATGCGTTCCACCTCGAACGGGATGTTGCCGCCGAGATTGTGGCTCATCATGGTGAGGTTCGGATACTTCGCCAGGAAATCGGTGAGGCAGAACGTCAGCATGTTGGACGAGATGCGCGCCTGCATGTCGAGCGTGCCGATGCGCAGGCGGCGATTGTCGGAAAGGTCGGGCTGCGGCGCCTCGGCGTCGTTGGGCAGCCGGCCGTAATGCGCCAGGATGACCGCGCGGTGCCGGTCGGCCGACTGGAGCAGCGGCGCGATCTTCTCGGCGCGCTTGGCGGACAGGAAGGCATCGCCGGGAATGATGCAGCCGACGAGCCCCGGCAGCGACATGGCGCGCTCGAATTCGGCCACCGCCGCTTCGATCGAGCCGATCGGGATCGCCGCGAAGGCGGTGAGCCGGTCGGGATACCGCACGCAGGCGGCCGAGATCGCGTCGTTATAGGCGCGGCACAGCGGCACCGAATCGTCGAGCGGCAGCGACGCGATGTCCTGGAGCTGGTTCGACAGGACCGCGTGGGTGACGCCGTTCTTGTCCATTTCGGCGAGCCGCCGCTCGACGCTGTCGAAGCCGTCGGGAAGCGCGGCGCGGCTGTTCAGAAGCGAGTTCATGTATTCCTTGCCGTCCTCGCCGCGGATGATCATTGGCGGCTTGGTACGCGCGCGGAGCGCATCGGCAAGACCCTTCGGAACGATGTGAGAATGCATGTCGACGGTCTTCATGGGCGCGTCGCGGCCGCGGGGCCGCCCTTTCGGTCAGTTGATCGCAAAATGTTATCGGAGTCGCGCTCCTGGCGCAACAATGTGCCGATCAAGGCCCTGTCGCGGCAATGGCGGGGAGCTGCGACTGGTTCCAGCCGCCGCCCAGGGCCTCGATCAGCGTGACCGAGGCGGCGAGACGGCTTTCCTGCAGGTTCAACACCGTCTGCTCGTCGCCCAGCGCGGTGGTCTGGGCGACGACGACGGTGGTATAGGCGACCGTGCCGGCCTGGTACTGGGCGAGCGCGAGCTGCTCGGCCGCCCGCGCGTCGCGCAGCGCACGCGCCTGGACCTGCGCCTGCTGCCCGAGAATGCGCAGCGATGCCAGCGCGTCCTCCACCTGCTGGAAGGCCGCGAGCACGGTCTGGCGGTACAGCGCCACGTTCTGGTCGTAGAACGCGCGCGCCGCCGCCACCTGCGCGCCGCGCAGGCCGCCTTCGAACACCGTCCCGGCGAGCTGCGCGCCGAGCGACCAGGCGGAATTTGCGGCCGAGAACAGGTTGCCGAGTTCCGTACTGGCGAAACTGAGCGTGCCGGTCAGCGTGAGATCGGGAAAGTAGGCGGTCTCGGCGATGCCGATCTGGGCGTTGGCCGCCGCCATCGCGCGCTCGGACGCGGCGATGTCGGGACGGCGCTCGAGCAGCGTCGAGGGCAGTCCGGGCGGCATCACCGGAACCGCGGTCGCGAGCGGCCCCGGCGCCAGCGTGAGTTCCGCCGGCGGCTTGCCGATCAGCACGGCGATCGCGTGCTCCAGCGCCGCGCGCTGTACGCCCAGCGCGATATCCTGTGCTTGCGCGTTCTCGAGCTGCGTCTGCGCCGTCAGCACGTCGGTCTGGGCGGAGAAGCCGGCGTTGAACTGGTTGCGCACGATCGCGAGCGCTTGCTGATCGGCCTTGACCGTGGCGTCGAGTATGTCTTTCAACGCGTCGTCGGTCCTGAGCTGGAAATAATCGGTGGCGAGCGAGGCCTGGGCCGAAAGCCGCGCCGCGGCGAGATCGGCGGCGCTCGCCTGGGCGTTGGCGACGTCGCTTTCGACCGTGCGGGCGATGCGGCCCCAGATGTCGGGAACCCAGCTCACGTCCGGGCCGGCGCTGAACGAATTCTGCACCACGCTGCCGCCGCCGCCGCGCCCGGCGGAGGTCGAGAACGGCTGGCTCGAGCGGGAACCCGAGGCGGCAGCGGACACGGTCGGGAAGTATCCGGCCCTCGCTTCGGCGACGATCGCGCTCGCCTCGCGGAAGGCCGCTGCGCTCGCCTTCAGCGTCTGGTTGGAGATGGCGACCTGCCGCTCCAGCGAGTCGAGCACGGGATCGTGGTAGACCGACCACCACGCGCTCGCGCTTCCCGCCTCGCCGGGTTGCGCCGGCTTCCAGCCGTCGAGCTCCTTGTAAGCGGGCGGCGTGGCCGCGGCCGGACGCCGATAGCTGGGTCCGATGGTGCAGGCACCGAGCGCCAGGAGTGCCGCGGCAGCGGCGATATGAATTCGGTTTGCCATGTCTAATCGCCGCTCGCCGGCGCGTGCGCCTGGCCGTGCCCGCGCCCGCCGCTCCACACGCGCTGCGCCCACAGGCGGAAGCGGTCGAGATAGAGATAGATCACCGGCGTGGTGTAGAGCGTCAGGACCTGGCTCACCAGCAGCCCGCCGACGATCGAGATGCCGAGCGGCCGGCGCAGCTCGCTGCCTTCGCCGGCGCTGAGCGCGAGCGGCAGCGCGCCGAACATCGCCGCCATGGTCGTCATCATGATCGGGCGGAAGCGCAGCAGGCAGGCGCGGTAGATCGCCTCGCGCGAGCCGAGATTCTGGTTGCGCTCGGCGTCGAGCGCGAAGTCGATCATCATGATCGCGTTCTTCTTGACGATGCCGATGAGCAGGATGACGCCGATGAGCGCGATCAGGCTGAACTCGGACTTGGTGACCAGGAGCGCCAGCACCGCGCCGACGCCGGCCGAGGGCAGGGTCGAGAGAATGGTGATCGGATGGACATAGCTCTCGTAGAGCACACCCAGCACGACGTAAACGGCGGCGAGCGCGGCGCCGATGAGATAGGGCTCGGTCTCGACCGACTGCTGGAACACGCGCGCGGTGCCTTGGAACGAACCGTGGATCGAAGTCGGCACGCCGATATTCAGCATTGCCGCATTGACGGTCGCAGTGGCGGCGCTCAGCGACGTGCCCGGCGCGAGGTTGAACGAGATCGTGTTGGCGACGAACAGGCCCTGATGATTGACGTTGAGCGGGGCGTTGCCGGGACCGAAATGGGTGATCGCGGCGAGCGGCACCATGGTCTCGCCCCGGGTGCTGACGGCGGCGCCGGTTGAGGCGCCGCTACGGCCGGTCGCGGCGATCGCGTTGGTGCTCTGGTTGCGGGCCGCGTCGGCGGCGACCGTCGCGGCCGAGGTCGAGGCCGACGCGCCCTTGCCCGAGACGGTTCCCGCCACGGCATTCGTTCCCTGCACGCCGCCCACCGCGCCGCCCGAGGTGCTGACGTAGATGTCCTTCAGCGCTTGCGGGCTCTGCCAGAACTGCGGCGCCACCTCCATGACGACGTGGTACTGATTGAGCGGATTGTAGATGGTCGAGACTTGGCGCTGGCCGAAGGCGTCATAGAGCGTGTTGTCGATCGCGCTCGCGCTGACGCCGAGCCGCGCCGCCGTCGCGCGGTCGATCACGAGATCGGTCTCGAGTCCCTTGTTCTGCTGGTCGCTGTTGACGTCGCGCAGTTGCGGGAGCTTCTGCAGCGCGGCAAGAATCTTCGGCGTCCAATCGTTTACGTCCTCGAACGTGTCGCCCTGGATCGTGTACTGATACTGCGCGTAGCTGGCGCGGCCGCCGGTGCGGAAATCCTGTACCGCCTGCAGGAACAACTGGGCGCCGGGAACCTGGGCGAGCTTCCCGCGCAGCCGGCCGATCACCCGGTCCGCCGAAAGACGCCGCTCGGAGAGCGGCTTGAGCTGGATGAACACGAAGCCCGAATTCGCCGAGGCGCCGCCGGTGAAGCCGACGACGCTGTCCACGGCCGGATCCTTGCGGACGATGGCGATGAACTGCGACAGCTTTTTCTGCATGAGCTGAAACGAGATGCTCTGGTCGGCGCGGATGCCGCCGATGATGCGCCCCGTATCCTGTTGCGGAAAGAATCCCTTCGGCACGATGACGTAGAGAAAGACATTGAGCCCGAGCGTCGCCAGCAGCAGCAGCGTGATCGCGAGCGGATGCCGCAGCGCCCAACGCAGCGAGCGCGCGTAGCGGGCGAGCGTGGCGTCGAACGCGCGCGCCAGCGCCGCCGCCAGCCGCCCAGGCGGACCCACCTGTGGCGGGCGGAGGACGCGCGCGCACAGCATCGGCGTCGTCGTCAGCGACACGGCGAGCGAGACCAGCACCGCCAGCGACAGCGTCATGCCGAACTCGCGGAAGAATCGCCCGACGATGCCGCCCATGAGGATGATCGGGATGAAGACGGCAACGAGCGACAGGCTCATCGAAAGGACCGTGAAGCCGACCTCGCGCGCGCCCATGAGCGCCGCCTGGAAGCGCGGCACGCCCGCCTCGATGTGGCGCGAGATGTTCTCGAGCACGACGATCGCGTCGTCGACGACGAACCCGGTCGATACCGTCAGCGCCATCAGCGACAGGTTGTCGATGCTGTAGCCCAGCAGATACATGAATCCGAAGGTGCCGAGGATCGACACCGGCACGGCGACGCTCGGTATCAGCGTCGCCCGGCCGTTGCGCAGAAACAGGAACACGACCATGATCACGAGGCACGCGGAGATGACGAGCGTGCGTTCCACATCGGCGAGCGAGGATCGGATCGTGGTCGAGCGGTCGGCGGCGACGGAGATGTCGATCTGCGGCGAGATCGACGCTGCGAGCTGCGGCAAGAGCGCCCTCACCCGGTCGACGGTGTCGATGATGTTGGCGTCGGGCGCGCGGTAGATGATGACCAGCACCGCCGGCTTGCCGTTGGCGAGCCCGGCGTTGCGGATGTTCTCGACCGAATTGGTCACCTCGGCCACGTCGGAAAGATGCACCGCCGCGCCGTTGCGGTAGGCGATGACGAGATTGCGATAGTCGGCGGCCGCCCGCGCCTGGTCGTTGTCGTAGATCTGGTAGCGGAGCTTGCCATCTTCGATCGCGCCCTTGGGGGCGTGCGCGTTCGCCGCCGCCAGCGCCGCGCGCACGTCCTCGAGCCCGATGCCGTACTTGAACAGCGCCTGCGGGTTGATCTCGACGCGGACGGCCGGCAGCGACGAGCCGCCGACATCGACCTCGCCCACGCCCTCGACCTGCGAGAATTTCTGCTCCAGCACGGTGGTCGCCGCATCATAGAGCTGGCCGCGGTCCAGCGAGGTGGAACTGAGCGCGATGATCAGGATCGGCGCGTCGGCGGTGTTGACCTTGCGATAGGTGGGATTGCTGCGCAGGCTGGTCGGCAGATCGGCGCGGGCGGCGTTGATCGCCGCCTGGACATCGCGGGCCGCGCCGTCGATGTCGCGGTCGAGCCCGAATTGCAGCGTGATGCGCGTCGATCCCTGGCCGCTCGACGAGGTCATCTCGTCCACGTCGGCGATCTGGCCGAGATGGCGCTCCAAGGGCGTCGCCACGCTCGTTGCCATGACCTCGGGACTCGCCCCCGGCATCTGCGCCTCGACCGAGATCGTCGGCAGATCGACCTGCGGCAGCGGCGCCACCGGGAGCTGAAAGAACGCGACCGCGCCCGCGAGCGCGATGGCGAGCGTCAACAGCGTGGTCGCGACCGGCCGGCGGATGAAAAGCTCGGTCGGGGTCACGACGCGACGCCCTCGGCGCCGTCGGTGCGCGCGCCGCCCTTGGCGCCGAGCCGGACCGCGAGCCGGTCGAAGGCCAGGTAGACCACGGGCGTCGTGAACAGCGTCAGCAACTGGCTGACGATGAGGCCGCCGACGATGGTGAGGCCGAGCGGGTGCCGGAGCTCGGAGCCGGTGCCGGTGCCGACCATCAACGGCAGTGCGCCCAGAATCGCCGCCATCGTCGTCATCAGGATCGGCCGGAAGCGCAGCAGCGCCGCCTGGAAGATCGCCTCGCGCGGGCTCTTGCCGGCGGTGCGCTCGGCGTCGAGCGCGAAGTCGATCATCATGATCGCGTTCTTCTTGACGATGCCGATGAGCAGCACGATGCCGATGATGGCGACGACGGTGAGCTCGCTGCCGGCGAGGATCAGCGCCAGCAGCGCGCCGATGCCGGCGGACGGCAGCGTCGAAAGGATCGTCACCGGGTGGACGAAGCTCTCATAGAGCACGCCCAGGACGATATAGACCGTGACGACCGCCGCGAGGATCAGGAACAGTTCGTTCCGCAGCGAACTCTGGAAGGCAAGCGCCGCGCCCTGGAAGCTCGTGATGACGCTTTGCGGCAGCCCGATCGCCTGCGCCGCCTGCCGGATCGACGTCACCGCCGCGCCGAGCGAGGCGCCGGGCGCGAGATTGAACGACACGACCGCGGCCGGGAACTGGCCGAGATGGTCGATCTGCAAGGGCGCGGTCTCGACGTGGAATTGAGCCATGACGGAGAGCGGCACCTGGCCGGTGCCGGTCGCGGACGGCAGATAGATCGACGACAGGTCGCGCACCGAGGATTGCAGCTTCGGGTCGTTCTCGAGAATCACGCGGTACTGGTTCGACTGCGTGAAGATGGTGGAAATGATGCGCTGGCCGAACGCGTCGTAGAGCGCATTGTCGATCGTCGCGGGCGTGATACCGAACCGTGCGGCGGTCTCGCGGTCGATGGTGATGTAGGCGGCAAGCCCGGTGCCCTGGAGATCGCTCGCCACGTCCGCCAGTCCGGGCGTGTGGTTGAGCCGGTCCACCAGCTTCGGGACCCACTGGTCGAGCACGGAGGGATCGGCGTCCTCGAGGATGAACTGGTATTGCGCGCGGCTCACCGTGGTGTCGATGGTGAGGTCCTGCACCGGCTGCAGGTAGAGCGTGATGCCCGGCACCCCCGCGACTTCCTGCTCGAGGCGGCGGATCACCGTGGTCACGTCGTCCTGGCGCTGGTCCGTGGGCTTGAGATTGATGAGGAAGCGGCCGCTGTTGAGCGTGGTGTTGGTGCCGTCGACGCCGATGAAGGAGGACAGGCTTTCGACGTCCCGGTCCTTGAGAATCGCGGCGGCGAGCGCCTGCTGCTGCGACGCCATCGCGGCGAAGGAAACCGTCTGCGACGCCTCGGAGATGCCCTGGATGAGCCCAGTGTCCTGCACCGGAAAGAAGCCCTTGGGAATCACCACGTAGAGATAGGCGGTCAGCCCCAGGGTCGCGACCGCGACCAGAAGCGTGAGCGGCTGATGGTCGAGGACACGGACGAGCGCGCGCCCATAGGCCGCGATCAGCCCACCGAATTGCCGGCGGCTCCAGCGCTGGAGCCGGGTCTCCTTCGTCTCGCTCGGCCGGCGCAGCAGCTTGGCGCAGGCCATCGGCACCACCGTCAGCGAAACCGCGGCCGAGATCAGGATCGTCACGGCGAGCGTGATCGCGAATTCGCGGAACAGCCGCCCCACCACATCGCCCATGAACAGCAGCGGGATCAGCACCGCGATGAGCGAGACGGTGAGCGAGATGATGGTGAACCCGACCTGCTCGGAACCCTTCAGCGCCGCCTCGAGCGGAGATTCGCCTGCCTCGATATGGCGCTGGATGTTCTCGATCATCACGATCGCGTCGTCGACGACGAAGCCCGCGGCGACGGTCAGCGCCATCAGCGACAGGTTGTTGAGGCTGAACCCCAGCATGTACATGGCGCCGAACGTGCCGACGAGGGACAGCGGCACCGACAGGCTGGGAATGAACGTCGCGCGCGTGCTACGCAGAAAGACGAAGATCACCAGCACCACCAGCAGGACCGCGAGCGTGAGTTCGAACTCCACGTCGTGCACCGAGGCGCGGATGGTGACGGTGCGGTCGGTGAGCACCGCCACGTCGATGGTCGGCGGCAGCGTCTGCTGCAGCTTGGGCAGCAGCGCCTTGATCCGGTCCACCACCGCGATGACGTTGGCGCCGGGCTGGCGCTGGATGTTGAGGATCACCGCGGGCGTCAAGTTCTTCCACGCGGCGAGCTTGTTGTTCTCGGCGCTCTGCACCACCTTGGCCACGTCGCTGAGCCGGACCGGCGCGCCGTTGCGATAGGCGATCACCAGGTCCTTGTAGGCGGCGGCGTCGCTGAGCTGATCGTTGGCGTTGATGGTGTAGGAGCGCATCGGCCCGTCGAAATTGCCCTTGGGCGTGTTGACATTGGCGTTGGCGACGGTGGTGCGCAGATCGTCGATGTTGAGCCCGTACGCGGCGAGCTTGCGCGTATCGGCCTCGATGCGGACGGCGGGACGCTCGCCGCCGTTGATGCTGACGAGGCCGACGCCGGAAAGCTGCGAGATCTTCTGCGCCAGCCGCGTGTCGGCGTAGTCTTCGACCTGCGGCAGCGGCACCGTCGCCGAGGTGAGCGCAAGCGTCAGGATCGGCGCGTCGGCGGGATTGACCTTGGCATAGATCGGCGGCGCCGGCAGGTCGCTCGGCAGCAGGTTGCCCGAGGCGTTGATCGCCGCCTGCACCTCCTGCTCGGCGATGTCGAGGCTGAGATCGAGATTGAACTGCAAGGTGATGACGGAGGCGCCGATCGCGCTCACCGAGGACATCTGCGCAAGCCCGGGCATCTCGCCGAACTGACGCTCGAGCGGCGCCGTCACCGAGGCCGTCATCACGTCCGGGCTGGCGCCGGGATAGAAGGTCTGGACCTGGATGGTCGGGTAATCGACCTCGGGCAGCGCCGCGAGCGGCAGGAACTGGAAGGCGAGGATGCCGACCAGGAGAATCGCCAGCATCAGCAGCGAGGTCGCGACCGGGCGCAGGATGAACGGGCGCGACGGATTCATGCGCGACTCAGGTTCAGGCGGGACGGCGGTGCGGGCTCACGGCCCGTTGCCGCGCTGGCCTTGGCCCGGCGGGGTGGCGCCGCCCTGCGGCGGCGGGCTCGGAGCTGCCGCCGCCGTGCTGCCCGATTCCGGCCGCTGCACCACCTTGGCGCCGTCGCGCAGCTTGTCGGCGCCGTCGACCACGACCTTGTCACCCGGCGACAGCCCTTTTGTCACCGCGACGCTCTCGCCGTCCTGCGGCCCGAGCGTGATCTTGGTCAGGGCGACGGTGTCGTCCCGCTTGACCATGAAGACGAAGGTTCCGGGCTGCCCGCGCTGGACCGCCGCGACCGGGATCACCGTCGCGTTCTGCAGCGTGTCGATCAGCAGCCGCGCGTTGACGAACTGGTTGGGAAACAGCACCTCGTCCGGATTGGCGAAATCGGCGCGCAGATTCACCGTCCCGGTGGTCGTGTTGATTTCGCTGTCCACGGCCGACAGCATGCCGTCGGCGAGCTTGGTAGTGCCACTGCGGTCATAGGCGGTCACCGGCAGCTTCGCGCCCGCGTTGAGCCGCTTCATCACCGCCGGCAGCTCGTCCTCGGGCAAGGTGAAGATCACCGAAATGGGATGCATCTCGGTAATGACGGCGAGGTTCGACGTGCCGCCAACCTGGACATAGTTGCCGGGATCGACCTCGCGCAGGCCGATGCGGCCCGTGATCGGCGAGACAATACGGCAATAGCTCAGATTGAGCTTGGCGTTGTCGACCAGCGCCTGGTCCACCCGGACGGTGCCCCCGTCCTGATCGACGACGTATTTCTGATCCTCGGCCTGCTGCCGCGCGATCGCGTTCTGCGCCGCCAGCTTCTGATAGCGCGCGAGGTCGACGCGGTCCTTGTTGAGGATCGCCTGGTCGCGCAGCAGTTGACCCATGTATTGATCGAGCGCCGCCTGATAGGGGCGCGGATCGATCTGCGCCAGGAAGTCGCCCTTCTTGACGTCCTGGCCTTCGGTGAAGCCGACCGAGACGAGCTGACCCGCGATCTGGCTTTGCACCGTCACCGTGGCCAGCGGCGTGACGGTGCCGAGCGCGTTGTAGGTGATGGCGATCGGGCCCTTCGTGGCGGTGGCCTCGACCACCGGGAGCGGGGCGTTGGCGGCGAATTGTCCCGCCGTGAGCCGCGGCCCCGGCCGCGAATGCAGCCACACGACGAACGCGGCCGCGACGACGATGATCAAACCGATCCACAGCACCGGACGCAGCGACGAGCGCTCGCCGCGCGCCGGGTCGGTGAAGTCAGGCCGCGCCGCCGGCTTGTCGGCCGGCTCGTCTGTCTCTTCAACCTGGGGGTGGAGTTCGTCCATGGCGAGCCGATGCGCGTGGGTACGACGGGAACGGCCGTCGCCCGGGCTGGCGCCAAGCTACCCTAACGCACCGTCATCCCGAAAGCACCGGCTCCCGCCATTGCTTATAGGCAGGTCCGGCGGCGCCAATCCCTGCCGCCGCCGGTCGAGCCCCCGGTAAAGCGGCTCGGCCTGTTCGGCCAAGAGCGCGCGAAGGCCGCTGCTCAGCATCGGGCGGGCCGGGTCATCGCCGGTAAAGGGACGGCGTCCGGGGTCCTTGGCGTAGAAACCCGCTTCGCGGCGCATGCACGCCACGTCCGCCTCCGTGAGCGCGATGCCGAGGAACGGCGCGACGCGCTGCCAGACCGCCGCCGGCAGCTCGGCATAGTCGAGAAAGAGGGTGCGGCCGGCGATCTCGGTTGCCGCAGCAAGCATTGCCGCGAGCGCGCGTACGCAAAAAGCGGCGTCGCCGTCCGCGCCGGTCTCGCGGCCGAAGACCGAGGGCGCCCAATCGGGCCGCCCGCGCGCGAGCCAGCCCGGCGGATCGGCGAGCAGCGACATCGCGATCGCCGTCGGATCGCGTTGCAGCCAGATGACCGCCGCCGCTGGAAAGGCGCGGCGGAACAGCTCGATCCGCCGCACGTTCCAGCTCGACAATTTCAGCACGAAATGGCGCTCGTCGCCGAAGCGGCGCTGGCCAAGCGCGCGCACCAGCCGGCGCACCATCCGCACTGCCTCCGGGTCATCGCCCTCGGCCGGCGCAGCGAGCAGCAGCGCGTTGAGCGGCGGTGGCTCGGCGACGACGAGCACGCCTGGCACCGTTCCGAGCAGCCGCGACAGCAGCGTCGAGCCGCAACGCGACGCATGGAACACCAGGAGGTCGGGATCGAGCGACGGCGCCGCGTCGAACGTGGCCAACGCGCCGAGACCAGTGCGGATCAGCGGCGCCGGCGCGCCGCCGGCCCAGCGTTCGACGGTCTGCTGGAAGAACGGCTCGGCGAAGCGCACGCCGCGAAGGTCGCCCCAGTCGAGCGATGGCGCCGCGCCCGCGAGATTGAGCACGACCGGCGTCCAAAAGGCGGGGGGCGGCGTCTCGTGCATGCGCAGCGCCGTCGGCTAGGCGACCGAAGCTGCCGCCGCGAGGCGATCGTGGTCATCCTCGGCATAGC
Source organism: Allostellaceae bacterium (assembly GCA_035532935.1). Lineage (GTDB taxonomy): Bacteria > Pseudomonadota > Alphaproteobacteria > ATCC43930 > CGMCC-115725 > DATJLY01. The sequence continues at coordinate 31,157 of DATKQE010000081.1, read as the reverse complement.
GCACTTCGCCGTCCTCGAGCCGCTCGTTGTTACGGCGGCGGAGCGCCGCATCCTCCTCGGCATAGAGGAATGGCAAAAAGGCATAGCGCCGCCCGCGCCGGATCGGCGTCACCTCGTGCAGCGCACCGGTGGAAAACACGATCGCGCCGCCGACCGGCGCGCGGTAGGTCCGTCGCCCGAATTCGGGAAAGACCAAATCGCAGCCGTCGTAGTCGCCGGTGAGATTGATCGACACTGCGAAGCGGCGATGCGCTGCGCCGGCATTGACGTTGTCGCGGTGACGGACGAAATGGCCGCCGAGCGCGCTGTCGTAGCAGGATACGATGTAACGATCCATGCGCGTGGCGCGGAATTGGAAATAGCGTTCGATCGTCGGCAGCAGCCGGCGCACGATCTGCTCGCGCAGGCTCGCGCGCAGCTCCGGCACGGCGATCACCAGATCCTGCCGGCGCTTCAGGCTGTGATCGATGACGGTCGCGGTCTTGCCGGCCCGGTCGAGAAGGAAGCCGGAATCCTCGCCGCCCACCGCGTCATGCAGCCCGACCAGGAGGTCGCATAGCGCGAAGTCGAGAACCCGCGGCACGATCAGCGCCGGCGCCGTCATCGGCACGCCGCAGGACTCGTCCACCGCCGGCAGCGTCCGCAGCAGCTCGCGCAAGGTCGCGGCGTGGCGTACCGGATCGTCCCAGGCGATATCGGCGACCGCGCGCAGCATCGGATCGAGCACGACCGTGCGCGGCGTGCCGCGTGCGCCATAAAGCCGGCTCGCGGCGCCATCGTAATCGGCGACGAGCGGGACGGCGGGACCGCAGGGTGACAGAAACGCCGCCGTCGCGGACGGCGCGCCGAGCACGGCATAAGCAACGATCCGGTCCCGGTCGAGACGATGCGCTTCCTCGCGCAAAGGGGCGAGAGCAAGCGCCGCACGCGGGTCGTCGATCGCGTCGATGAAGGCGAGCACGATCCAGCGCCCGGCCTCGACATGAAGATCGATCGTCGCGCCGGCCACGGTGTGGGCGCTGAACCACGGCACCGGATCGCCGAGACGAACCATTGACTCCGCCGCGGGCGCGCTAGGGCACATCTTGCGACACACTGTCGAGTCCGTTGGCGGACAGCAGGAACTGCTTCACGCGCTGGGTGCCGTCCGGGACCGCCGCGATGTCGAGCACGTGCTGGCGCTCGTCCGGCGTGAGCGCGCGCTCATAGACCGCCGTCTGGTTCTCGCGCGCATGCGGCACGGCGGCGGCGGCGGCCTCGCCGTAGAGGAAATAGGCGGCGACTGCGTCGGGGCTCGTGCCGATGCCGCGCAAGGCACACCAGGCGAGCAGCTCGATCGCGCGCGGATCGCCCAAGGCCGCCGCGCGCCGCAGCATGTCGAGATCGCCGGGATCGGGCCGATCGGCCTTGATGCGCGCGGCGATCGCAAGAATGGGATCAAGCGGACGCGGCGGAGCGGGCGGCGCAACAACGGTCTCAGGCGGCGGCGCGGCCCGCGCCTGCGTCACATCCGGCGGCTTGGGCAGGGGCGGCGTCGGACGCTGCGCCGGCAGCGGCGGTTCGAGCGACGGGGTCGCGTCATAGCAAACCGCGCCCGGCTTATCGAGGCATTGGAAGCGGCCCGCGAGTGAATAGAAATCGGCCTGCGCCGGCGAAGCGATTGCGAGGGCGAGCGCCAGGGCGGCGGTGAGGGAGCGCAAAAGGCGTGTCATGCCAAAGCTGTTTGGCAAAGACCGTGCCAGGGGGTTTTGCGGCTGATTCAGGGGCCTTGCGCTTTTCGCCTCGGCAGGACTTGCCGGGCGAAAGGCGACGGAGTCGGAAAAAACCGCCGCATTTTGGCCCTTTCCGCGCGATCCTGATGGCTTCGAGCCGACGATTTTGCTAGCGTAGTCACGGTCCGCATCTAAAAATCACGCCAGAACCACGGAAGAGAAAGACCATGGCAACCAGCAAAGCAGCTCCGGCCAAAACGCCGGCCACCGTCACGCTGAAGCATCTCGCCGCGCAGCTTGCCGAGGATCACGAGATCGCCAAAAAGCAGGCCGACGCGATTCTCGGTGACCTCGTCGGATTGGTGACGAAACATCTGAAGCGCGGTGATCGCATCCGCATCGGCGGGCTCGGCATCCTCCAGGTGAGGAAGCGGGCCGCCCGCATGGGCCGCAATCCGGCAACCGGCGAGCCCATCAAGATCAAAGCCAGCAAGAAAGTCGCCTTCCGCGCCGCGAAAGAGCTCAAGGAATCGATCTGAGCCCGCGCCGACTTCCTCGGGCCGCGCCGCAATAGTGCTGCCTTCCGGCTGGCGCGAGTCGCCGGGCGGCGCGCCCATCACTTCATATCCGTTGCCGCGATGCCGGTCCGGAATCCGATGGCTTCCGGGTTCCGAGCCGTGGTCCGTTCCATCTGAGGCAGACCCTGCGGGCGATCTCGTCGCTGGATGGCCGGCCATCTTCCGATATGATCCGTGCCTGGGGAGACCACGGCGGGCAGGGGCGCACGATGTCGAAGAATTTCCTGGCGCAGCGGGACGTGGCGATCGTCGCCTATGGCGAGACCAAGATCGAACGCGCCTCGGGCAAGACCGCCTACGAGCTTGCGGCCGCGGTCGCGGCGGAACTCTTCCGCAAGACCGGACTCGAGCCCAAGGACATCGACGGGCTGATGCTGGGCAAATCGCTCTCCGAGGCGCCCAACACCTTCTATAGCATTTTTATGGCCGACTATCTCGGCATCACGCCGCGCTGGTCGCAGGTGAGCGATCTCGGCGGCGCGTCGGCCTGCGGCAATGTCGCGCGCGCCGCGCTCGCGCTTCAGGCCGGGCTATGCGAGACCGTGATGCTGCTGGCGGCCGATGCGCCCTCGACCGTCAACCGCTCCGATTACGGCTGCTACCGCGCCGAGTTCTGGCATCCCGTCGGCATCCAGGGGCCGCCCGGTGCGTTCGGCCTGCTGATGCAGCGCTACATGGCGCAGCACGAGCTCGATTTTCGCGGCCTCGGCGCGCTCGCGGTGGCGCAGCGCAAGGGCGCGGCGCTGAACGACAACGCCTATGAGCGCTTTCGCAAACCGATCACGGTCGAGGACTATCTTTCCTCGCGCGTCGTTTCGACGCCGCTGCGGTTGCTCGATTCGGTGATGTTCTGAGACGGCGCCAACGGCCTCGTGATGATGACTGCCGCGCGCGCCGAGCGTCTGGGGCTTGCGCGCCGCGTCTATCCCGTCGCCTATGCCGAGATCGCCAACTTCAACGGCGCGGACCAGACGCCCGACATCACCGAGACCGGGTTCAGCGTCGTCGGCCCCGAGGCGGTGGCCAAGGCCGGGCTGACGGCGGCCGAGATCCAGCAATTCCATCCCTATGACGACTTCCTCGTCGCGGTGATGCTGCAGCTCGAGCAGATCGGCTTTTGCCCGCGCGGCCACGGCTCGCAGTTCCTGCGCGACAGCGACCTCTCGCCCGCCGGCGATCTGCCGATCAACACCGGCGGCGGGCAGATCGGCGCGGGCCAGCCCGGGCTCGCGGGCGGCGGGCTCAATCTCGTCGAGGCGGTGCGCCAGCTCATGGGCGAGGCCGGTGCGCGCCAGGTGCCCAACCCGAAGAACGCCATGGTGACCGGCATCGGCGTCATTCCCTATGGCCGCAACTGGTGCAGCAGCAACGTCCTGATCCTCGCCAACTGAACCGGGGGAGAGAGCGATGAGCGAATCGAGCGCCAGAAAGCCGCGGCCGCTGCCGGTTCCGACCCGCACGACGGAATTCTTCTGGGACGCGGCGAAGGCGGGCAAGCTCGCCCTGCAATACGATCCGGTGGCCAAGCGGTATCAGTTCTGGCCGCGCGCGATCAGCGTCGCGACCGGCCAGCAGAATCTCGAATGGCGCATCGTCTCGGGGCTTGGCCGCATCTATTCCTTCACGGTGACGCATGTGCCGACGCAAGGCTTCGAGGATCGCGGCCCCTATCCGGTCGCGCTCGTCGAACTCGACGAAGGCGTGCGCATCATCGCCAATCTCGTCAATGTCGATCCTGCCGCGGTCACGATCGGCATGCGGGTCAAGGTCGCGTTCGAGAAGCTCGCGCCCGACATCAACTATTTTGCCTTCGAGCCCGCTTGATCGCGCGGCCTCGGCACGAGGAGGAACCGGACGATGGCCGCGTGGATGGTCGGGGTCGATACCGGCGGCACCTTTACCGATCTCATTGCGGTCGAGCGGGAGACGCGCGTGATGCGTCTCGCCAAGGTTCCCTCGGTGTCGGCCGATCCCTCGGCCGCCGTGCACGATGCGCTGGCCAAGCTGTTCGCGGGCGGCGTGAAGCCGCAGGATGTGACGCTCTTCGTCCATGGCACGACGGTGGCGACCAACGCGCTGCTCGAGGGCGACGGCGCGCGCACCGGGCTGCTCATCACCCGCGGCTTCCGCGCCGTCTATGAGGCGCGCGGCTGGTCGCAGCCCAAGGGCAGCGACCTGCTCGACACGTTCTATGAGAAGCCGCCGCTCCTGGTGCCGCAGCATCTGACCGAGGAAGTGACGGAGCGGCTCGATTACCGCGGTGAAGTCCTGACGCCGCTCGACGAGGACGGATTGCGCCGCGCCGCGCGGCGTCTTGCGGATCAGGGCGTCGAGGCGATCGCGGTGTGCTTTCTCTTCTCGTTCCTCAATCCCGATCACGAGCGCCGCGCCGCGCGCATCATCGCCACCGAGGCGCCGGGCTGCCGCATCTCGCTGTCGTCGACGGTCCTGCCGGTCATCCGCGAGTATCCGCGGCTTTCCACCACTGTGATCGACGCCTATGTCGGGCCCAAGATCGGCCGCTATCTCGGGCGCCTGGAGGAACGGCTGCGTGCGGCCGGGGTGACGACGCCGCAGCTTTTCCTGATGCAGTCGAATGGGGGGCTGATGCGGCTCGTGATCGGCGCGCGCCATCCCAACCAAACGCTGCTCTCCGGTCCTGCCGCCGGCGTCATCGCCGGCGCGGCGCTGGCCGGGCTGGCGGCGCGACGCCACGTCGTCACCTTCGACATGGGCGGCACCAGCACCGATATCAGCGTCATCGTCGGCGGCCGCATGCCCGAGACCACTGCGGGCGCGATCGCCGGCCAGGACATCGGCACGCCGATGCTCCGCGTCAGGACGCTGGGCGCGGGCGGCGGCACCATCGCCGCGATCGGCAAGGACGGGCTGCTCAAGGTCGGGCCCAAGAGCGCCGGCGCCGCGCCCGGTCCGGCATGCTATGGCGGCGGCGGCGTCGAGCCCACCGTCACCGACGCCAATCTCGTACTCGGCGCGCTGGCGGGCGAGACCTTGCTCGCCGGCTCGATGCGGCTCGACGCGGCGGCGGCGCGGCGCGCGCTCAAGACGCGCGTCGGCGCGCCCTTGGGACTCGATGCGCTCGCCGCGGCCAAGGGCGTGCTGCGCATCGTCAACACGCAAATGGCGGTCGATCTCCGGCTCGCGCTCCAGGAGCAAGGGCAGGACCCGCGCCGCTTTGCGCTCGTCGCCTTCGGCGGCGCGGGCCCGCTTCACGCCGGCTATCTTGCCCGCAGCGTCGGCATCCCAACCGTGCTGGTGCCGCTCTATCCCGGCATCAACTGCGCGATGGGCATGCTGCAGACGGCGGTGCGCCATTCCTATCTCCGCTCCGAGGTCGGCGTGCTGAGCCGGTTCCCGGTGGCGCGCATGCGCGAGCTGTTCGCGGCGCTCGAAGCCGAGGCGCTGGCCGAGGCGCAGGAAGAGGGATTTGATGCCGCTGCGGTGAAGCTGACGCGCCTCATCGATCTGCGCTATCCGCATCAGGGCTATACGCTCGCGGTGGAATGCGCCGGCGCGCTCGCCGATGACGACGACAAGGCGGCGCTGAAGCGCGACTTCGATGCACTGCACCGCCAGGTCTATGGCCAGGCCGCGCCGCACGAGGATGCCGAGATCGTCACCTTCCGCCTCCAGGCCGAGATCGCGGTGCCGCGGCTTGAACTGGCGCCGGTGCCGCGCGGGGCCGGCACCGGGACAGGGGCGCAGGCGCGCAAAGGCGAGCGCCCGGTCTTCGATGTCGACGCCGACCGGTTCTTTGTCTCGAGCGTCTATGACCGCGCCTTGCTGGCGGCGGGCGACCGCGTCGCGGGGCCGGCGGTGATCGAGCAGTTCGACGCGACCACGCTGGTGCTGGCGGGCCAGGCGGCGACGGTCGATCCCTACGGCATCCTGGTGATCGAGAGCGCGACATGACCATCGATCCGGTGACGACGGAAGTGGTGGCGAGCCGGCTGCGCGAGGCCGCCGCCACCATGGAGCATGCGCTTTATCACAGTGGCTATTCGCCGATCCTGCGCGAGTCGAAGGACGGCACCGCCGGGCTCGCCGATGCCGAGGGCCGCGTCGTCATCGTCGGCGGCGGCATCCAGTATCATTTCATGCAGTATCAGCTCGCGGTGCAGGCGGTGCTCGCGCGCTATCCCAAGGCGACGCTGAAACCGGGCGAAAGTTTCATCACCAACGATCCCTACAAGGCCGGCAGCTCGCACGTGCCCGACATGGTTGCCATCACGCCCGGATTTCACGATGGCGTGCTCATCGGCTTCGGCGTGAGCGTGGCGCACAAGGCCGATGTCGGCGGGCTCGTCCCGGGTTCCTCGGGCGCGGCGGCGCGCGAGATCTTTCACGACGGCCTGCTGCTGCCACCGGTCCGGTTCCAGACCGAGGCGGGAATCGACGAGGCGGTCGAGGCCATCATCGCCAGCAACAGCCGCATTCCCGAGGTTCTGCTCGGCGATCTCCGCGCGCAGGTGGGCGCGACCCGCATCGGCGTGGCGCGGCTTGCCGCGCTGTGCGGCGAATATGGCCGCGACACGGTCCTTGCGGTGATGGAAAGCCTGATGACCCTCGCCGCGCGGCGGGTACGGGCGGAGCTTGGCACGTGGCGCGACGGCACAGCCGAGGCCGAGGGATTCCTCGACCATGACGGCGCGGTCAAGGACCGGCCGGTGCGCATCCATGTGCGCGCGACCAAGGAAGGCGAACGTCTGCGACTCGATTTCTCGGGCTCGTCGCCGCAGACGCTGGGACCGGTGAACCTGGTGACCTCGACCGCGAAGGCGGTATCGTTGCTGGCGCTCCTCACCACCACCGATCCCGACATTCCGGTGAATTTCGGCCTCACCGGCGCGGTCGAATTCGTGATCCCGCCGGGCTTGGTGGTGAGCCCACAACATCCGGCGACGGTGAACCACTATTTCCCGACCGCGCATCTCGTCTACAACTGCGTGCTCGCGGCGTTGGGGCAGCTCAATCCGGTGCGGGCGGTGGCGCCGTCGGGGCTGGGCTCGGGCGCGGTGTCGATCGGCTATCGCCGGGCACGGACCGGCAAGCCCGCGGTGCTCTACGAGCTGCTCAACACCTCGCTCGGCGGCACCAGCACGCATGACGGCACGCCCATCGTCATGGCGATGTGCCATTTCACGCCGGGCGCGCCGGTCGAGATCATCGAGAGCGAATATCCGCTGCGCGTGCGCGCGTTCGAACTGGTGCGCGATTCCGCCGGCGCCGGGCGGCATCGTGGCGGCGTCGGTTATGCCCGCGAGTTCGAGATGCTCGAGGACAGCGTCCTCACCGTGCGCTCGGCCAACCACCGCTTCACCGCCTGGGGCCACGGCGGCGGCGGTGCGCCGCGTGCCGCGCGCGTCGTCCTCAATCCCGGCCGCGCCGACAGCGAGGAACTGGGCCCGATCGAGACGCGGGCCTTGAAGGCGGGTGACGTCATTCGCTTCGAGCGCAGCGGCGGCGCAGGCTTCGGGCCCCCCGAAGAACGCGCGCTCGAGGCGGTGCGCGCGGACGTGGCCGACGGCTATGTCAGCGCCGAGGCGGCGGAGACGGTCTATCGCCGGAAGCTGACCTAGCGCCCGCGGCGGCGCGCGTTCCGGCGCGCGCGTTCCGTATCCGGTCGGCTTATATGGCGTTTATATATGGGCGAGTGCGAACCGCTCTCGTTTCTATATGCGGCTGCTTCCATTCTATGCGCCAGGCGGAGCGCGCGTCGCGTCGCCTGGACCGAGGAAGCGCTGGTCATGCTCGACACCATTCTCATTGCCGCCGGCGTCGGCTTTTTCGTCGTCGCGGTGCTCTATGTCCTCGCCTGCGACAAGATGTGAGGCGGCCATGCTGTTCGATTACATCCTCGGCGCGATCGTGACCGTCATGATCACGGTCTATCTCGTCTATGCGCTCATCAATCCCGAGCGCTTCTAGGAGCCCAGTATGACCGCAAATGGATGGATCCAGATCGCGCTCTTCAGCGTGATCGTCATCGCCATCGCGCGGCCGTTCGGCGGCTATATGACGCGCGTCTTCGCGGGCGAGCGCACCTTTCTTCATCCCGTGCTGCGGCCGGTCGAGCGCGCGATCTATTGGTGTTGCGGCATCGATGAGAAGGAAGAGCAGCATTGGCTCACCTATACGGTCGCCATGCTGTTCTTCAGCGTCGTGGGCTTCGTGACGCTCTACGTGCTGCAGCGGCTTCAGGGCGTGCTGCCGTTCGATCCAGCGGGCCAATCCGGGGTGGAACAGAGCCTCGCCTTCAACGCGTCGGTGAGCTTCGTCACCAACACCAACTGGCAATCCTACGTGCCCGAGACGACCATGAGCTACCTCACGCAGATGGCGGGGCTCACGGTGCACAACTTCGTGTCGGCGGCGACGGGCATCGCCCTGGCGCTTGCCCTGATCCGGGGCTTCGTGCGGCGCGAGGCCAACGCGATCGGCAATTTCTGGGTCGACCTCACGCGCTGCACGCTTTACATCCTGCTGCCGCTCTCCGTCGTCATCGGCCTTTTCTACGTGTGGCAGGGCGTGCCGCAGAATCTGGGCGCCTATGTCGACGCGACCACGCTCGAGGGTGCGAAGCAGATGATCGCGCAGGGACCGGTCGCCTCGCAGGAGGCGATCAAGATCCTGGGGACGAATGGCGGCGGGTTCTTCAACGCCAATTCCGCCCACCCCTACGAGAATCCAAACGCCCTCACGAATATGGTGCAGCTGCTCTCGATCTTCTCGATCGGGGCGGCGCTCACCAACGTCTTGGGCCGGATGGTCAAGGACGAGCGTCAGGGCTGGGCGGTCTTCGGCGCCATGGGGCTCCTGTTCCTTGCCGGCGTAACCACCGCCTATTGGTCGGAGTCGCACGGCAATCCCGCTTTCGCCGCCTTCCATGTCGACTCGACGCCGAGCGCTATGCAGGCGGGCGGCAACATGGAGGGCAAGGAGGTCCGCTTCGGCATCGCCGATTCGGCGCTCTACGCCACGGTCACGACCGACGCCTCGTGCGGTGCCGTCAACGCGATGCATGACAGCTTCCTGCCGCTCGGCGGCATGGTGCCGCTCGTCAACATTCAACTGGGCGAGGTGATCTTCGGCGGCGTCGGCTCCGGCCTCTACGGCATCCTTGCCTTCGCTATCGTCGCGATGTTCGTGGCCGGGCTGATGGTCGGGCGCACGCCCGAATATCTCGGCAAGAAGCTCGAGGCCAAGGAGGTCAAGATGACCATCCTCGCGCTGCTATCGCTGCCGCTGTCGATCCTCGGCTGGACCGCGCTCGCCACCGTGCTGCCCGCCGGGCTCGCCGGCATCGCCAACACGGGGCCGCACGGCTTCAGCGAGATCCTGTACGCTTTCACGTCGGCGACGGGAAATAACGGCAGCGCGTTCGCCGGCCTCGCCGCCAACACGCTCTTCTATAACACGACGCTGGCCGGCGCGATGCTGATCGGCCGCTTCATCTTCGTGATCCCGATGCTCGCGGTGGCAGGTTCGCTCGCGCGAAAGAAGCTGCTGGAGCCTTCGGCGGGAACCTTCCCGACGACGGGTCCGCTGTTCGTCGGCTTGCTGTGCGGCGTGATCCTGATCATCGGCGGGCTCACCTATTTCCCAGCCGTGTCATTGGGGCCGGTCGTCGAGCAGGTCGCGATGAATCACGGCACGCTCTATCCCGGCCCGTGAGCCGCGGGAATCCCAAGGGGCATTCGCCATGAACGACAATTCCGCGCCCGGCATGCCGTCGGTCCCGACCGCGCTCTACAAGCGCCAGATGCAGTCGCTGTCGCTTTTTGACCGCGCACTCATCATGCCGGCCATCGGCGCATCCTTCCGCAAGCTCGATCCCCGGACGCTCGCGAAGAACCCGGTGATGTTCTGCGTCGAGATCGTCTCGGTGCTCACCACGATCTTCTTCGTCCGCGACCTCGTCGTCGGCAGCGGCGCCGTGGTCGGCACCAACGCGCTGTTCTCGGGCCAGATCACCATCTGGCTGTGGTTTACGGTGCTGTTCGCGAATTTCGCCGAGGCTGTCGCGGAGGGCCGCGGCAAGGCACAGGCGGACACGCTGCGGCGCATGCGCACGGACACCAAGGCGAAGCGGCTCCGGAACGCGCAGAGCCGCGAGTTCGATCTCGTCGGCGCCGCGGCCTTGAAGCCAGGGGACATTGTGCTGGCCGAGGCCGGGGATTTCATCGCGAGCGACGGCGAGGTGATCGAAGGCGTGGCCTCGGTCGACGAATCGGCGATCACGGGCGAATCGGCGCCGGTCATTCGCGAGAGTGGTGGCGACCGTTCAGCCGTCACCGGCGGCACGCGCGTCACCTCGGATTGGCTCGTGGTGCGCATCACGGCGGCACAGGGCTCGACCTTCCTCGACCGCATGATCGCGCTCGTCGAGGGCGCAGTACGGCAGAAGACGCCCAACGAGATCGCGCTCAACATCCTGCTCGCGGGCATGACGCTCATCTTCGTCTTCGCCACGGTGACGATCCCGAGTTTCGCGCTTTACGCCGGCGGCGCCGTGTCGGTCGTCGTGCTGGTCGCGCTGTTCGTGACGTTGATCCCGACCACCATCGGCGCGCTCCTGTCGGCGATCGGCATCGCCGGGATGGACCGGCTCGTGCGCTTCAACGTGCTCGCCATGTCGGGCCGCGCGGTCGAGGCGGCGGGCGATGTCGATACGCTGCTGCTCGACAAGACCGGCACGATCACACTCGGCAATCGCCAGGCGAGCGAGTTCATCGCGCTCCCCGGCGTCAACGAGCGCGAGCTCGCCGATGCGGCGCAGCTTTCGTCGCTCAGCGACGAAACGCCGGAAGGTCGCTCGATCGTCGTCCTCGCCAAGGAGAAATACGGCCTGCGCGCCCGCGAGATGGCGTCGTTGAACGCGCAGTTCATTCCGTTCTCGGCGCAGACGCGGATGAGTGGCGTCGACGTCGAAGGCCACAGGATCCGCAAGGGCGCGGTGGATGCGATCCTCGCTCATGTCGGCAAGCGCAATGCGCCGCCCGCGCCATTGCAGCCGATCGTCGAGCGGATCGCGCGCGCCGGCGGCACCCCGCTCGCCGTCGCGATCGACGACCGTGTGCTCGGCGTCATCTATCTCAAGGACATCGTCAAGGGCGGCATCCGCGAGCGTTTCGCCGAACTGCGGCAGATGGGCATCCGCACCGTGATGATCACCGGTGACAACCCCCTGACCGCCGCGGCGATTGCCGCCGAATCCGGGGTCGACGACTTCCTCGCCCAGGCGACGCCCGAGGACAAGCTGCGCCTCATCCGCGCGGAGCAGGGCAAGGGCAAGCTCGTCGCCATGTGCGGCGACGGCACCAACGATGCGCCCGCGCTGGCCCAGGCCGATGTCGGCGTCGCCATGAACACCGGCACGATGGCCGCGCGCGAGGCCGGCAACATGGTCGATCTCGACAGCGACCCGACCAAGCTCATCGAGATCGTCGAGATCGGCAAGCAGCTCCTGATGACACGCGGCGCGTTGACGACATTCTCGATCGCCAACGACGTCGCCAAGTATTTCGCCATCATCCCCGCGATGTTCGCGGCGTTCTATCCGCAGCTCGCCGTCCTCAACATCATGGGGCTGGGAAACCCGGCAAGCGCGATCCTGTCGGCGATCATCTTCAACGCGCTCATCATCATCGCGCTCATCCCGCTGTCGCTCCGCGGCGTGAAGTATCGCCCGGCCGGTGCGGCGAGCGTGCTACGCCGCAATCTCTGGGTCTATGGCGTCGGCGGCCTCATCGTGCCGTTCATCGGCATCAAGCTGATCGACCTCGTCGTCACCGCAATCGGCCTGGCCTGAGGAGGCCCGTCTCATGGCAAAGCAAATTCGCCCGGCCATCATGATGATCATCGTGATGACGGTGATCACCGGCCTGATCTATCCGCTCGGCATGACCGGCATCGCCCAGGTGATCTTTCCCCATCAGGCAAATGGCAGTCTGATCGAGAAGAACGGCACGGTCATCGGCTCGGCGCTGATCGGCCAGAACTTCACCTCGGCCAAGTATTTCCATGGCCGTCCGTCCGTGACCACGGAGCCCGATCCCAAGGAACCGACGAAGACGATTGCGGCCCCCTATGCCGCGGACAATTCCGCCGGGTCGAATCTCGGGCCGACCGCCCAGCCGCTCATCGACCGGGTCAAAGCCGATGCGGCGGCGCTGCAAAAGGAAAACCCGTCCGCGCCCGTTCCGGTGGATCTGGTGACGACGTCGGCGAGCGGGCTCGATCCCGACATCACGCCGGCGGGCGCGCTGTTCCAGGTGCGGGGCGTCGCGAAGGCCCGCGGCCTGCCGGAGGCTCGGGTGCGCCAGCTCGTCGTCGACAACATCGAGGGGCGCACGCTCGGCGTGCTCGGCGAGCCGCATGTCAACGTCCTGAAGCTCAATCTCGCGCTCGACGCGCTGAAATAGCGCCGGCACCGCCCGGGATTACCGCCGGCGCGCGTAGCCGCGCGGCAGCGCCGCGGCGGGGACGATGATCTTGCCGATCGGCCACAGCGCGAGTCCCGCGAGCTTGAGATGCGCCCAGGCGAAGGGAATCCCGACCAGCGTCAAGGCCAGCGCCGCGGCGGTAACGAGGTGGCCGAGCACGAGCCACCAGCCCGCGAGCACGAGCCAGATCGCATTGCCCAACGCGCCCAGCGGTCCCGTCCCGAGATCCTCGCGGCCGTAATACTCGGCGCGCGACACCGCCTCGCGCCCGAACGGAAGCAAGGTATAGGTGGCGATGGTGAAGGCGGCGCGCGTCCAGGGCAGGCCGACGATGGTGAACGCCATGAGAATCGCGGCGATCGCCCAGGCCAACGCCATCCACAGCCCGCCGCACAGCAGCCACAACAGATTGAGGATGATCCGGATCGGTCCCATCGCGCGCTCAACGCAGATCGCGGAATTTGCGGTGGAGGTCGAACTCGCTCGAGGTGACGCTCCGCTCCATCGCCCTGAGGCGGGTCTCGAGATCGGCAAAGCGGCGGCCGAGGCCGCGGAGCGCATCGTCGGGCGCGGTGGCGACGCCGTGCCAGAACGCCTCGTCCTCGCGCGAGGCATAGAGCGCCGGCGGCCGCTTCGGCAGCGCGATGGCAAGAATCACATAGGCGACCGCCGTCGGCGGGAAGAACAGGAAGAGTGCGATGACGAAGGCGATGCGCACGGCGATGCGCTCGACGCCGAGATAATCGGCAATCCCGGCGCACACCCCGGCGATGAGGCCGTGCGCGGGATCGCGATAGAGATGGGTCCGCTGATCGCTCCACATTTCAATCTCCCGTGCGGCCGCGCCAGCCCGGCGCCTCGGCGTCGAGCACGCGCTCGAGCGCCGCGATCCGCCCCTCCATGCGCCGCGCCGTCTCGTAGAGCTCGCCGAGCGAACGCTCGTCGGCAACCGACAGCGTGCGGCTGCGGCGCCAGCGCGAAAGGTAATGCGCCGCGATCCAGATCGGCGCGACGACGACGAGGAAGATGATGCCGAGGATGAAGGTGAACATGCCGGGCATCAATCCGGGTTCGATCGGGCCTGGAGCCGCGCCTTCAGGGCGGCGAGTTCTTCTTCGACCCGCCCGTCCTGCTCGAGCGTGGCGAAGGCCGAAGCGTCGGCATTCTTGCGGCCGAGCTCGAAGGCCTCGACCCGGCCCTCCATCTCGTCGAGCGCGCGCTCGACCTGCTCGAACCGCGCCAGCGCGTCGGTGACGCGCTCGTCATAGAGATGCGTGCGCAGCCTGATGCGCGATGACGCGGTGTTGCGGCGGGCGACGATCGCCTTTTCCCGTCCCTTGGCATCGGCGAGCTTCGCCTGGAGCTGGGCGATGTCCTCGTTCTGCTTGTCGAGCGCGAGCGCGAGCTGGGCAAGCTGCCGCTCCTCGCGGGCAAGCGCCTCGGCGATCCGCGCCTTGGTGGTGAGTGCGCCCTTGGCCAGTTCGTCCCGACCGCGGGCCAGCGCCAGCTCGGCGCGGCGCTGCCATTCGTCGTGCTCGCGCCGCATCGTCTCGACCCGGCGCTCGACCTCCTTGCGTTCGGCGATGCTGCGCACTGCGGACGAGCGCACCTCGACGAGCGTGTCCTCCATCTCCTGGATGATGAGGCGGATGATCTTCTCCGGGTCCTCGGCGCGGTCGAGGATGGCGTTGATGTTGGAATTCACGATGTCGGCGAGCCGCGAAAAAATGCCCATGGGATCGCTCCGGGTTACGTGCGGGCCGCTACGCATGTCCCGTGCCAACCCGCGCGCCATGGTTAATCACTTGAAATTACGAGATTTTTATCTTGGCCTGACAGGCCGTTGCCAACATATTCGTGAGCTTCGCTATAGTAGGTCGCGAAAAGGACGATTATATGGCTGATTCCACCACTAACCTGCCGGAGCTGCCGCCGCTCATCGGCGAGGATGCGAGCTTCCGGGCGATGCTGGCGCATGTGTCGCAGCTTGCGCCGCTCGACCGGCCGGTGCTGGTGGTGGGCGAGCGCGGCACCGGCAAGGAGTTGATCGCCGCGCGCCTGGCCCTGCTGTCGCCGCGCTGGGACAAGCCGTTCCTCACCGTCAATTGCGCCGCACTCGCCGAATCGCTGCTCGACAGCGAGTTGTTCGGGCACGAGGCGGGCGCCTTCACCGGGGCGGCGCGCCGGCGCCTATCGCGGTTCGAGCTGGCCGACGGCGGCACGCTCTTTCTCGACGAGATCGCCTCCGCCTCGCTCGCGGTGCAGGAAAAGGTGCTGCGCGTCATCGAGTACGGCACGTTCGCGCGCGTCGGCGGCAACGACGTGCTGAGTGCCGATGTGCGCATCATCGCCGCCGCCAATGTCGATCTGCCTGCGCTGGCCGCAGTGGGGCGGTTCCGCAGCGATCTCCTGGACCGCCTTGCCTTCGACGTCGTCACGGTGCCGCCGCTCCGGGCGCGGCGCGAGGACATCCCGCTCCTGGCCGAGCATTTCGCCCGCCTCATGACGCGGGCGCTGGGGCGGCCCTATTTCGCCGGGTTCACGCCGGCGGCGATGGCGGTGCTGCTGGCGCATCCCTGGCCCGGCAACGTACGCGAGCTCAAGAACGCGGTCGAGCGCAGCGTCTATCGCTGGGCGCGGCCGCAGGCGCCGCTCGACGCCATCACGCTCGATCCGTTCGCCTCGCCGTGGCGGCCCGCGGAGGCGCCCATGCCGGCGCCGGCGCCGCTATCGCCGCCGCCCGAGGCCGCGCCCGGCGCGCCGTTCCTCGCGCGCGTCAAGGACTTCGAGCGCGAGCTCTTGCGCGCGGCGCTCGCCGCCAATGCCAACAACCAGCGCCGCGCCGCCCAAGCCCTGGGCCTCAACTACCACCAGTTCCGCCATTATTTGCGCAAGCACGCACTCCTGCGCGATCCCGAGCGCGCGCGCCTCACACCCCGGTCAGGTGGGTGATGAACTTGCTGTTGAGATAGGCCTCGATCGCTTCGGCGCCGCCTTCGGAGGCGTAGCCCGAATCCTTGACCCCGCCAAACGGCACCTCGGGCAGCGCCAATCCATGATGGTTGATCGCGACCATGCCGCTCTCGATCGCCTCGCCGAGCCGCGCCGCGGTCTTGGCCGAGCGCGTATAGGCATAGGCTGCGAGCCCATAGGGCAGGCGGTTCGCCTCGCTCACCACCGCGTCGTAATCCTTGAACGGCAGGATCGGGGCCAAAGGACCGAACGGCTCCTCGTTCATGATGCGCGCGTTCATCGGCACGCCGGTCATGACCGTGGGCTCGAAGAAGAAGCCCTTGTTGCCGATATGCTTGCCGCCGGTTTCGATCTTCGCGCCCTTGGCGACCGCGTCGGCGACGAAGCCGTCCATCGCCTCGACGCGGCGCGCATGCGCGAGCGGCCCCATGCGCGTGTCCTTGTCGAGCCCGTCGCCGACCTTCACCGCCTTGGTGGCGGCGATGAATTTCTCCACGAACGGGCGATAGACGGTTTCCTGCACAAGGAACCGTGTCGGCGAGATGCAGACCTGCCCGGCATTGCGGTACTTGGCGGCGGCCAAGAGCTTTACCGCGCTGTCGAGATCGGCGTCCTCGAACACGATCGCCGGCGCATGGCCGCCCAGTTCCATCGTCACGCGCTTCATGTACTTGCCGGCGAGCGCAGCGAGGTGTTTGCCCGCTGCGGTCGAGCCGGTGAAGGAGATCTTGCGGATGACGGGATGGGGGATGAGATAGTCCGACACGTCGGCCGGTACGCCGAAGACCAGGTTCAGCACGCCCGCCGGCAGCCCCGCCTCGGCATAGGCCCGGACCAACTCGGCGCAGCTCGCGGGCGTGTTCTCCGGCCCCTTGATGATGATCGAGCAGCCGGCGGCGACCGCAGCCGAGATCTTGCGCACCGCCTGGTTGATCGGGAAATTCCACGGCGTGAACGCGGCGACCGGCCCGACCGGCTCCTTCACCACGAGCTGATGGATGCCGTCGGCGCGCGCGGGAATCACCTGCCCATAGGTGCGGCGCGCCTCCTCGGCGAACCAGTCGATGATGTCGGCGCCGGCGAGCGTCTCGAGTTTCGCCTCCAGGAGCGGCTTGCCCTGTTCGAGCGTCATCGCCTCGGCGACGGCGTCGGCGTGACCGCGCAGGATGTCGGCGGCCTTGCGCATGAGCTTGTAGCGCTCGTGCGCCGCGACCTTGCGCCAGGCGCGGAAGCCCTTCTCGGCCGCCTCGAGCGCGCGGTCGAGATCGCCGGTATCGACGATCGGCACGGTACCGATCGTCTCGCCCGTTGCGGGATTGAGCACCGCCTCGGTGCGCCCCTTCGCCGCCTTGCACCACGCGCCGTCGACATAGAGTGAGACCTCGGGATACATGACCGCCTCCGCTCGATGACCGGGATGCGAACGGTCGTAGCAGGAATGGCGGCGCGATGCTACCGGATGCGCCCGCGCGGGGCGGCGCCTTGCCGGTGGCGTCAAGCTCGAGACGTCAGGACGCGCCCATCGGCTTGTAGGCGCCCGCGATCTTTCCGGCGCGCTCGAACATTTCCTTCGCTTCGGCGGTGGTGAAGGCCTGGGACGTGACCACGTCCTGGATGCCGCCGCCGCCGCTCGCGATGAATGCAAGCATGGCGGCGGCCTTCGCGTCCGGCATTTCCGACAAGACAAGGAAATCGTAAGCGCCGAGCGTGAAATGCATCGAAATCATCCGGCCGCCGGCCTGCTCGCACAGCCGCGCGATCGCGGCTTGGCGATCCTCAGGCTTGGCGAGACCGCCGCGGATGTATTCGCGCGTGAACCGACCCTGTGTGACGAAGATAGGCATGGCAACCCCCTTCGATGGCCGGCGCAATAATTTGTCACGGAACGAAGGCAGGGTGACACGGTCGCGGCCGATGTGGCAATGCGCCCATTCCGCCTCAGTGCGAGGCAAATTCCGGCATCACCTCGTGCGCGAAGAGATTGAGCGAGCGCAGCGCGTCCTCGAGCGCAAGCGTGCCGAACATGAAGCTGAAATTCATGTAGTTGACGCCGGTGGCGGCGACCTGGGCGGCGACCGCGGCGCGCACCGTCTCGGGCGTGCCGGCGATCATCTGGCCGCTCGCCAGCGCCGCTTCCATGTCGCCGGTGACGTGGCCGACATAGCGCGGTCCCGACACGTTCTCGCGCTCGAGCTTGGTGAGGCTTTGATACCAGCGCTCGAAGGCCGGACGCGCGATGCGCCGCGCGTCCGCGTCGGTGTCGGCGATGACCGCCTGGCGGTTGACGCCGATCGCCGCGCCGCCGGCGAATTCCGGCTTCGGCACCACCGGCCCGCCGTGCTTGGCCAAGCCCTTGCGGTAGGAATCGATGCACGCCTTGGCGCGCTCGACGCTGCCGAGCGTGGAGAAATGAAGACCGTTCTCGCCCGCCCATTGGGCGCCCGTTTCGTTCGAGGACGGATACCAGAAGGGCGGCGTCGGACGCTGCAGCGTGCGCAGCTCCATCGGCACGTTGTCGTAGGAGAAATGCGGGCCGTGATAGGTGAGGCGCTCGTGCGTCAGCCCCTCCTGCACGCAGGCGAAGGCGTCGGCGAACACCGCGCGCGACGTCGCGGGATCGACCTTGTGGAAGTTCAGTTCGAACGGCGACACGCCGCGCCCGACGCCGACATCGAGGCGGCCATGGCTCAAATGGTCGAGG
Organism: Allostellaceae bacterium; assembly: GCA_035532935.1. Taxonomy (GTDB): domain Bacteria; phylum Pseudomonadota; class Alphaproteobacteria; order ATCC43930; family CGMCC-115725; genus DATJLY01. The sequence continues at coordinate 12,727 of DATKQE010000081.1, read as the reverse complement.
ATCGCGATCTCCTCGATCAGGCGCAGCGGCGAATAGAGCGGCAGGAGATAGACGAGCGGCCCGAGGCGGATGCGCTCGGTCGCGCGCGCGACGGCACCGAGATAGACCCCCGGAACCGGCACCATGTTGAGCGGCGTCGCGTGGTGCTCGGCGACGTGATAGGCATAGAACCCGGCGGCGTCGGCGGCGGCGACATAGCGCAGGCGCTCGTCCAATTGCTGCGCAAGCGGCGCATCGGAGCGGTCGACGTGATCGAAGACGGCAAATTTCATGCGCATGTCCCGGCGACGGTGGCGTCATACATACTAGCCGCCGCGCCCGGTCTCTGCCATCCTGCGCCGCAACCAGACGCATCGGCGGGAGAAGAGACAGCCATGAGAGTGAAAGAGGGACTGATCGGCCTTGCCGCGCTGGCGGCGCTGACGGCGCAGGCAGGGGCGGCGGTAGAGCACGCGACCCTCGCCATACCGGGCGTCAATGTGCTCTTCCTGGTGCAGTACGTCGCCCAGGACAAGCACCTCTGGGAGCACGAGGGCCTCGACGTGAAGGTTCTCTACATCAACGGCATCGGCTCGATGAATGCGGTGATCGCCGGTTCGGCGGATTTCTCGATGTCCTCGGGTCCGTCGATCACGCGCGCCTATGCGAAGGGCCAGAAGCTCGTCGCGCTCGCCACCGCGATCAACCAGTCGGGCCAGGACATCGTCCTGCGCAAGGACGTGGCCGAGGCGCACCATTTCGATCCCAAGGCGCCGCTCGCCGTGCGCGCCAAGATCCTCAAGGGGCTTACGATGTCGGTGGGCGGCGCCGCCGCCATCCCGGACGTGGTGCTGCGCGTCGTGGCGAAATCCGCCGGTATCGCGCCCGACGAGATGACGGTGACGCCGATGCAGCCGCCCGAGACCATGGCGGCGTTGAAGCGCAAGGCGATCGACGGGTTCGCGGCCGGCCCGCCCTACATCCAGGAGGCGGTGCAGGACGGCACCGGCGTCATCCTCTCGGACGCGGCCAAGGGCGAGCCCACGGAATATTCGCCGGTCTCGGCTGCGCTGCTGCTGTCGCGGGCCGATTTCTGCGCGGCGCACCGCTCGATCTGCACCAAGATGGTGCATGGGGTGCTGGCGGCGGCGAAATTCATCCACGCGCATCCCAAGCAAACGCTGGCCGTTATGAAGGCGCATTTCGGCGCTTATGACGACAAGGTGCTCGAAGCCTCCTATGAGATGGTCAAGGCGATGACCGCCGTGCCGCCGATCACGACGCCCAAGATGCTGGCCAATAGCGACGCGATGAACGCACGTGCCGGCTTCATCAAGCCATCGGACGAACTCAAGAGCTACGGCCAGCTTATCGACAACGCCTATTTCAAATGACGCGGACGTTGGCGACAGGCGACGCCGCGCCCGAGCGGCGGGTTCCGGTGCTGATCGTCGGCGGCGGGCCGGTCGGGCTCGCGCTGGCGGCGGAGCTGGGGTGGCGCGGCATCGCCTGCGAACTGATCGAGCAGGGCGACGGCGCCATCGCCACGCCCAAGATGAACGAGGTCAATACCCGGACGATGGAGTTCTGCCGCCGCTGGGGCATTGCCGAGGCGGTGGAAAGCTGCCCGTTTCCGGCGGACTGGCCGATGGACGTGGTGTTCGTCACCAGCCTCGCCGGCCACGAGCTGGGCCGCGTCGAGCGTCTGCCGCGCCGCCTGCAAAAGCCGGGCCCGGCGAGCCCGATGCATCTCGAGGTCTGCGCCCAGACCTGGTTCGATCCGATCCTGCGGCGCTTTGCCGACTCGTTTCCGTGCGTGCGATTGCGCTATGGCTGCCGGCTCGAATCCTTCTCCCAGGACGGCGCGGGTGTCGCGGCCGACATCGTCGATCTGACGACCGGCCGGCGCGAGCGCGTCGCGGCGCTGTTCCTCGCCGCCTGCGACGGCGCCAACAGCGCGGTGCGCCGCTCGCTCGGGATCGGTCTCGGTGGGCCCGGCATCCTCGGGCATCCGGCACATCTCTTTTTCCGCGCGCCCGGCCTGCTCGAACAATGCGGCAAGGCGCCGGGGACGTTCTTTGTCGCCATCGACCGGGACGGGCTCTGGGCCAATCTCCGCATCATCGATCCCGCGGCGGGGCTGTGGCGGCTGATGGTGCTCGAGACCGACGGCACGCTGACGCCCGAGACGGTCGATCGCATGGCCTATCTGCGCCGCGGGCTCGGCCGGGCGATCGAGGTGGAATGGCACGGCGTCAGCGTCTGGACCCGGATGGGCGCCGTCGCCGAGCGTTATCAGCACGGCCGCGTGTTCCTGCTCGGCGATGCTGTACACCAGCTTTCGCCGACGGCGGCGCTCGGCATGAATACCGGCATTGGCGATGCCGTCGATCTCGGCTGGAAGCTCGCCGCCGTGCTCGAAGGCTGGGGCGGCGCGGGGCTGCTCGCGAGCTATGACGCCGAGCGCCGCCCGGTCGGCTGGCGCAATGTCGGCAAGTCGACCGAGTTCCATCGCGAGCAGACCGCCTTCACCGCAGGTCTCGAGGCGATCGATGATGCCGGCCCCGAGGGCGAGGCCTTGCGCGCGCGGCTCGGTCCGGCGGTGCGCGGGCTCGGCCGCACCTTCCGCACGCTCGGCCTGCAACTCGGCTATCGCTACGACGATTCGCCGATCTGCGTCGCCGACGGCAGCACGGCGCCGCCGGACGATCCCGAAACCTACACCCCGTCGGCGCGGCCCGGCGCCCGCGCGCCGCACGCGTTCATCGCCGAGGGGCGCTCGACCCTCGACCTCTTCGGCCGCGACTTCGTGCTGCTGCGGCTCGGCCGCGACGCGCCCGCTGGCGCCGTGCTCGAAGCGGCGGCGGCATCGCGCCGCGTGCCGTTGCGGGTGGTCACGCTGCACGAGCCGGCGCTCGGCGCGCTCTATGAATGCAGGCTGGTGCTGGTGCGGCCGGACGGGCATGTCGCCTGGCGCGGTGACGCCGAGCCGGACGACGCCGTCGCCGTCATCGACCGCGTCAGGGGCGCTGCGTCCGCGTCGCCCGCCACAGCTTGAGGCACATTTCCTCCATGTCGTCGAGGCCGTTCTGGCGCTCGGCGACGGCCGTGTGCGGCGTCAGAATGACGTTGCCGTCCTTGAAGCGCAGCAGCGCCTCGTCCGGCGGGGTCGGCTCGGCATAGCCGACATCGAGCCCGAAGCCGCCGAGCCGTCCCTCGGCCAAGGCCGCCACCAGCGCGTCGTGATCCACAAGCTCGGCGCGCGCGACATTGACCACAATCGCGCCGCGCTTGACGCGCGCGAGCTGGGCCGGACCGATGATGCCCCGGGTCGAGGCGTTGAGCGGCAGCGCCGGGACGATGTAATCCGCCGTCGTCATGATCTCGTCGAGCGCGGCATAACGTGTGCCGCAGAGCCGCTCCTCGAGCGCGCTCGCGCGGCGGCGCTGATGATAGAGGACGGTCATCTCGAACGCGGCGGCGCGGATCGCGACCTCGCGCCCGATCTCGCCGAAGCCGACGATGCCGAGCACCGCCCCGGCTAGGGTCTTGAGGCCGCGAATGCGGGCGAAGTTCGAGTTCCCGGTGTAGCGCCGGTCATAGGGGGTGGGATCATAGCCCGCCCCGCGCAACGCGCTCTCTGTCACCACGCCGTCGAGCGCCGGAAGCCGTTTCGCCAGCGCCAGCATGAGGGTAAGCGCCTGTTCCGCCACCGCGACATTGACGCGCCGGCGCTGGACCTCGACGGCGATGCCTTTGCGGGCGCAGGCGTCGATGTCGATATTGGCGGCGACGGCACCGAATTTCTGCACGATCTTGAGCCGCGGCGCGTCGGCGAGCTCGGCCGGTCCCACGGTCAGGCTCTCGACGATGACCGCATCGGCCGCGCCGATCCCGGCGCGGAGCTGGGCCTGGTCGCGCACCAGTTCCACCGTCGCCGGATAGAGCCCCGGCAGACGCTGCTGTACGCGGCGGCACCAGCCGGCGAAATCGGGCTCGTCGAAGGCGAAGAAATCGGTCACGGCGCGGCGATGCGGCTCCGGCGTCGCGGGATCGAGAATCACCGGCACCACCCGGAGGATCGCATCTTCCTCGACCAGAACCCGCATCATCGTTCGCGTTCCTTGCTCACGTCTGTTCCTTGCCGCGTTCGTCGCCGAAACGCCGGCCCGAGAACGCAATGACCAGCGCCGCCGCGGCGGCGATCAGGCCGGGAAACGCCAGGAGATAGATCGTATGGCTCGTCGCCAGCTTCAGCGAGACGAGCATGGCCGCGATCGTCGGCGCGACGATCTGGCCGTTGCGGCCGAGGCCGATCGCCCAGCCGACGCCGCTCGCGCGCATGGCCGTCGGATAGCTTGCCGCCGCAACCGCATTGGCCGCGTACTGCACGCCGAGCGCGAAGAAGCCGGCACAGATCAGGGCGAGGCCGACCCCGAGCCCGGCGCGGCCGGCGGTGCCCAAGGCGACGATCGAGATGGCGCCGAGAAGGAACGCGCCGGCGAGCACGAGATAACGGTCGAAGCGATCTGCGGCCCAGGCGATGGCGACGCCGCCGGCGAGGCCGCCGAACTGCGCGATCGCGGCGATGGTCGAGGCGGCGTTCTCCGACAGTTGCGCGTTGTTGAGCACGGAAGGAAGCAGGTTGTTGACGAAGAAGATGGTCACGAGGCTGCTGAAGAACATCACCCACAGCAGCGCCGTGATCAGCGCGCGGCCCCCGCGCAACAGGAGCACCAGGGGGAAGCCCCGCTCGCTGCGCTCGGAACTGAAGAACTCGTTGGTACGCAGGCGGTCATAGCGCCGGCTGATGCGGATGAGCGTGGCGCGGATGCGCAGATTGGCGCTCTCGCCCATGCGCACCAGAAAGAGCGGCGATTCGGGAAGCGCCGTCCACAGCACCGGCAGCGCGATCACCGGCATCGCGGCGCCGGTGATGAACACTACCGGCCAGCCGTAGATCGGCACCACATAGCTGGTGAACGGTCCCGCCAGTCCCGATCCGATCGAAAAGCCGAGCCAGACCAGCAGGGTCAGTGTTATCCGGTGCCGGCGCGGCATGAATTCGGCTGCGAGCGCCAGGGCCGCGGGCATCACCGCGCCCAGCCCGAGCCCGGCCAGAAAGCGGATAACGGCGAATTGCGTCACCGTCCCGGCCCAGGCGGTGATAAGGGTAAAGAGCGCGGCCGCGACCATGCCGCCAAGGATCACCGGCCTGCGCCCGATCAAGTCCGCGAGCGGCGCGGCGGCGAGGATGCCGATGAGGCTGCCGAACCCGCCATAGGTGAAGGCCGGGCCGAGCGCGCCGGGGTTAAGCAGCATGGACCGGGCGATCGTCGGCGCGGCATGGATGAGGGTCTGGCTGTTCAACCCGTCCACGAACATGACGAGCGCGCACAGGCCGACGATCTCGAATTGGAGTCGACCGACGCGCCGACCGGCGAGAATCGCCGCGATGTCGATCTTGAAGGGCGATTCTGCCACCGCCTTGCCCAACCCCGCTTGCCCAGGATTGCGCCCTGCCGCCATCCGGCGGGTGCGCGCGCGAGCGCCGATCATGCCCTACTCGTGCGGCAGGGTGAAGCGGTGACATGGGGAAAACGTCCGCCGCTGCGCCGACGGTCCCGCTTCCGGCCGCTTTCGCGTATGCCGCATCGCCATCCCCGAAAGGCGACGCGTCGACGCGCCGTCATCCGCCGAGATAGTGACGGAAGAAGTCGAGGGTGAGGCCGAGGGCGCGGTCGGCGTCCGCCCTGCGGTAGGGTTTGCCGCCGAATCGCGCGAAGGCGTGGTCGGCGTCGGGATATTTGTGGATGGTGACGAGCGGGTTGGGCGCGAGGCGGCGCTCCAGCATCGCGTTCACCTCGGCCTGCACCCAGCGGTCCTTCATCGCCATGTGCAGCATGAACGGTCGGTGCAAATTGCCGACCTCGCGGATATTGTGCTCGATATAGGTGCCGTAATAGGCGACCGCGCAGTCGATGTCGGTGCGGCAGCACAGGAGATAGCACAGCTTGCCGCCGAGGCAGTATCCGACCGCGCCCGCCTTGCCGGTGCATTCATCGCGCCCGGCGAGGGCGGCGACCGTGTCCTCCATGTCGCGAACGCCGAGATCGTAGTCGAACTCGTAATAGAGGTCGAACGCCTTCTCGATATGGGCGGGGTTGGCGTCGGACAGCTCGACCCCCGGTTCCTGGCGCCAGAACAGGTCGGGGACGAGGCAGGCGAAGCCCGCTTCGGCGAATTCGCGCGCGTGCTGGCGCATCGTGTCGTTGACGCCCCAGATCTCCATGATTGCGACGATGCCGGGCGCGGGCCGGCGCTCGGGCAGGGCGAGGAACGCGCCCATGGTCCCGTCGCGCAGCGTCACCTGGATGTTGCGGGTCTCGATCATGGCAGCTTCAACAGCGCGCGCGCATTGCCGGCGAGGACGCGCGCCTGTTCCGGGGCGGAGATTTCGAGCGCCTTCACCGCCGCGATCGTCCCGGCGATGAGGGCGCGGCCGCGCTCGGCGTCGAAGGGCGCATCGGTGGCGAAAAGGCAGTGCGGCGTGGCGAAGAAATCGTGCCCGCAGCGCGTCGCCGCGACTGCGCCGTTCAGGGCGGTGTCGGCATAGAGCATCTTGTAGTACTCGATCGGCTTGCGCTTGAGGCCGCGCCGCTCGGCGAGCGGATTGCGCTCGGTGCCGCCGAAGAAGATCTGGCTGAAGCCGAGCTCGATCTTGCCGGCGTAATACGGGATCATCCCGCCCATGTGATGGGTGATGATCTTCAGGCCGGGCAGCTCGTCATAGAGGCCGGAATAGATGAGGCGCGTCACCGCGGCGGTGGTCTCGTAGGGCCAGCCGAAGGTGAACCAGATCTCGTCCTCCGACACCGTCTCGGTGCTGTAATCGGGGAAGTTGGGGCCGCGGATCGGATGAATCCAGACCGGCAGGTCGTGCCGCGCCATCGCCTGGAAGACCGGGCGCAGCGCCGGCGCGGAAAGCGGCGTGCCGAGCACGTTGGTGAAGATCTGGATGCCCCGCGCGCCGAGCGTGGTGACGGCGCGCTCGATCTCCTCGAGGCACGCCGGCACGTTGTTCATCGGCATCGAGGCGATGAAGGCGGGAAAGCGATCGGGATATTGGCGGCACAATTCGGCGAGCCCGTCATTGGCGATGCGGGCGATCTCGGGCGTGCGCTCGGGCGGGCCCATCATCTCGAGCGGCGGGTTGGCGAGCGACAGCACCTGAGCCACGTCCTCGAAGCCGTCAAGCAGCCGGAGGCGCGCCTCGATGTCCCACAGCGTCGGCAACTGGCGGAACGCCTTCAGGACCATGTGCCCCGGCAGCAGCGTCTCGAGCCGCTCGTAGATGCCCCGCGGAATGAAATGGTTGTAGATGTCGATGATCATGCCCGGGCTCCCCGCGCCTCAGATCGGCTGGGTCTGGCCGCCATGCAGATCGACGATGGCGCCGTGCAGCCAGCGGCCGTGCGGCGAGGCGATGAACGCAACCATGTCGGCGACGTCCTGGGGCAGGCCGAGCCGACTCACGCCCAGCCTCTGGCGATAGCGCTCGCGGGCGCCGGCCTCGTCGAGACCGGTCTCCGTCTTGAGCAGGTCGATGCGGCGTTGCAGGCGGTCGGTATCGACGTGGCCGGGGCTGATGACATTGACCTGGACGCCGGCATCGTTGCCGATCTGGGCGAGCGCCTGGCAGAACGCGTTGACGGCGGCGTTGACCGAGGCGCCGATGATGGAGTTGGCGGTCGGCTGCTTGCCCGCGGTGCCGCCGATGATGACGATGCTGCCCTTGCGCTCGCACAACAGTGGCCAGGCCGCGCGCGCGAGCCGCATATGGGCGAAGAACTTGAGGGCGAAGCCCTCATCCCAATCGGCATCCGGCAGCGCCAGGAAATCGCCGCGCTTGGTCGTGCCGGCATTGTTGACCAGGATGTCGAGCCCGCCAAAGGCGCCGCGCACCGCAGCGACCAGGGCGTCGGCCGCATCTTTGCGCCGGAGATCGATGACGAGGGTCTCGGCCGTGCCGCCCCGCCGCGTCACCGCGGCCGCGACCTCGCCGAGCGCCGCCTCGTCGCGTCCCGTCAGCATCAGGCGGCAGCCCTCGGCCGCGAGGCCTTCGGCGATGCCGCGCCCGATGCCCCGGCTCGATCCGGTGACCAGCGCCACCTTGCCGCGAAGCTCGAGATCCATGATTGCTCTCTTCCTGTTGGCCTGGCGCAACGATAGCGCAGACCGGGCGGCGTTCGCAGCCCTCTCGCGACACTCTCTCGCGGCCGGGGCCGCTCTGGCGTCGCCGGCGGTTCTGGGTTATGACCGAAACGGCGGCTGGACGTGACGGGATGACAATCGGGCGCGGCATTCTCCTCGGTCTCGTGCTGGCGTCGGCGGCGCTCGTCGCGCCGGGGCGCGCCGCCGCTCCACCCGACGTCTTCACCGTTGCCGCCGTTCCGGTCGACGCCACTGCCGCCAACGCCGCCGCCGCCCGCGACGAGGCGCGCGCCGACGGCGAGCGGCACGCCTACGAGATTCTGCTCGACCGCCTGACGCTCGCTTCCGACCGCGCCCGCCTGCCGGCGGCGAACGAGTCCCGGCTCAATAATCTCCTGGCGGGCTACGAGGTCGCGAACGAGCGGGTCTCGGGCGTGCGCTATCTTGCGAACTACACCTACCATTTCCGCCCCGATGCGGTGCGGCAATTGCTGCGGCAGGCGAACATCCCGTTCGCCGAGACGCCGAGCCGGCCGGTCGTGGTGCTTGCGATATGGCAGGGCGACAGCGGCCCGGCGCTGTGGGAGGATCCCAATCCCTGGCGCGACGCCTGGGGCCAGCATCCGCCGCAATGGGGCCTGGTGCCGTTCGTCATCCCCTATGGCGAACTGGAGGACGTGCAGGCGATCGACGGTGCCGCGGCGGTGGCGGGCGATGCCGCCCATCTTCAGGCCATCGCGCAGCGCTATGGCGGCGCCGACCTCCTGGTGACGCAGGCCAAGCTGACCGCATCGCCCGCGCCGGCGAGCCTGGCCGTGACGACGACGCGCTATGATCCCACCGGCGCGATGCCGCCGCAGAGCTGGAACAAGACCTATGTGGCCGCGGCCGACGAGAGCGAGGCCGATCTCCTCGCCGCGGCGGTCGCGGGCACGGCGGCCCGGGTCGAGGATGCGTGGAAGACCGCCAACATCATCGATTTCGGCCATACCGCCTCGATCACCGTGCGCGTGCCGCTCGATGGCATCCAGTCCTGGATCGCCATCCGCAACCGGCTGGCCGGCATCCCGGCGATCCGGCGCACCGAGCTGGTATCGCTCGACCAGGCCCAGGCGCGCCTCACCCTCGATTATTACGGCGGTCCGGATCAGCTTCGCCAGGCCCTGGAGCAGCGCAACCTCGAGCTCAGCGGCACCGATCCCGACTGGGTGTTGGCGCAGCACGACGCCGCCGCCCAGCCCTGAGATCGCCGGTGAACGTCGCCAATCTCATCACGCTGGCGCGGCTCTTCTCCGTGCCGCTCGCCATCTGGCTCGTGCTCGGCGGCCATCTGACCGCCGCGTTCTGGCTGTTCGTGGCGGCCGGTCTGTCCGACGGGATCGACGGCTTCATCGCCAAGCATTTCAACCAGCGCTCGCCGCTCGGCGCGCTGCTCGATCCCTTGGCCGACAAGACGCTCCTCGTCAGCATGTGCGTCACGCTCGGCATCGCGGGAAGGCTGCCCAACTGGCTGGTCATCCTCGTGGTCTTCCGCGACCTCGTGATCGTCGGCGGATATCTCGTCGCCATGGCCGTGTCGCAGCCGATCCGCGCGCGGCCGCTCGCCATCAGCAAGCTCAACACCGTCCTGCTGATCGCGCTGGTGGCGGTGGTGCTGGGCCGGCTCGGCCTCGGCATCGACGACTATCATCTGTCGGAGGTGCTGGTTTACGCCGTGGGGCTGACCACGGTCCTGTCGGGCCTGGGCTATGTCGTGCGCTGGTGGCGCGGCTTCGATGACGCCGAGCGCGGTGCGTGACGGGCATGGCGCAACTGCCGCTCGATCTCGGTCATCGCCCGGCGCTCGGGGGCGCCGATTTCCTGGTCGCGCCGTCGAACGCCGCCGCGGTCGCCTGGCTCGACCGCTGGCCCGATTGGCCGGGGCCGGCCCTGGTGCTGGTCGGACCGGCGGGCAGCGGCAAGACCCATCTCGCCCATGTCTTCGCCGCGCGCGCGGGTGCGATCCGCCTCGGCGCCGCGGACGTGACCGTGAGCGACCTGTGCGATCGCCTCGGTGCCGCGCACGCCGCCGTCCTCGACCGCGCCGAGGCCGCCGAGGAGGAGGCATTCCTCCACCTCTACAACATGCTGGCCGAGCGCGGCGGTCATCTCCTGGCGATCGCGCGGCAGGCGCCGGCACGCTGGGATATCGGCCTTGCCGATCTGCGGTCGCGTCTCCGCGCGGCGCCGGTGGCGAGCATCGCCCCGCCCGACGACGCGCTGCTTTCGGCGGTGCTGGTCAAGCTCTTCGCCGACCGCCAGGTCCAGGTCGGCGAGGACGTCGTCGCCTATCTTCTCGCCCGCCTGGAACGCTCCTTCGCCGCGGCCCAGCGTGCCGTGGCGGCGCTCGACCGCGCGGCTTTGGCGGCGCAGCGGCGCGTCACCGTGCCGCTCGTCCGTGCCGTGCTGGACGAGGCGTCGGGACGCGACGCCCCCGGCGAAGGCTGAGCTCATTCGCCGTCGCGGATAAGTTCCTTGGGGGTGACGTAATGGACCAGCCGGGCCGGGTCGCGGCCGAGCGCGGTCCAGCCGCCGGCGAGCTCGAAACCGGCGAGCGCCCCGGTCGGCATGTTCTCTCTGAGCCGCCGCGCGAGTCGGCCGCCGGCTTCGCCCAGCAGCAGCGCGGCCAGCTCGTGCAAGCCCGGATTGTGGCCGACCAGGAGCACGCAGTTCCGGGCAGGCTCGACCGCCCTGAGGCGCGCCAGCAGCGCCGGTACTTCCGCGAGGTAGAGCGTGTCCTCGTAAGCCACCCGTGGCCTGCCATGAAGCGCCGGCAGCACACGTTCGAGCGTCTGGCGGGCGCGCGTGGCGCTCGAGCACAGCGCCAGGTCGGGCGCGATCCCCTCGGTCGCGAGCCAGCGCCCGACCGCCATCGCGGCGCGCTCGCCGCGCGGCAGGAGCGGCCGGGTGCGGTCGCCCGCCTCGCTGTCGGCCTGCGGCGCGGCCTTGGCGTGACGAAGCAGCAGGAGCCGATTCATGGCATGTGCCGTGACCGAAATGCTATGTTCACAGGGCTGTTATAGTCTCTGGGGCCACGCCCGGGGAATGGGAGACAGGCCATGGCCGAAGCCGTGCGCGTCACCGACACCGCGATCGGCGAACACTCGCCGGAGCGCTTCATCAATCGCGAGCTGTCCTGGCTCGCCTTCAACGAGCGCGTGCTGGCCGAGGCCGACAACCCTCGCCACCCGCTGCTCGAGCGGCTGCGCTTCCTGTCGATTTCGGAGAGCAATCTCGACGAGTTCTTCATGGTGCGCGTCGCCGGCCTCAAGGGCCAGGTGCTGGCCGGCATTGCGGCGCCGAGCCAGGATGGCCTCACCCCGGCGCAGCAGCTCGCCGCCATCAGCCAGCGCGCCGGCCGGCTCATGCTCGATCAGCAGATGACCTGGCGGGCCTTGCGGCGCGAACTGGCGGAGGCGGGGTTCTCGGTGCTGGGTCCCGAGGATATCACGGCCGAGGACCGCGCCTTTCTGGCGCAGCGCTTCATGAGCGAGGTCTTCCCGGTGCTGACGCCGCTCGCCATCGATCCGGCCCATCCCTTTCCCTTCATCGCCAATCTCGGCTTCGGCCTCGCCTTGCAGCTCACGCGGCTCAGCGACGGCGAGAGCATGGACGCGCTGCTGCTCATTCCCGGCACCATCGCGCGCTTCATCCGTCTGCCCGGGCAGGCGATCCGCTTCCTGCCGCTCGAGCAGATGATCGGCCTATATCTCGACCATCTCTTTCCCGGCTTCGCGGTCGCGGGGCGCGGCATGTTCCGCATCCTGCGCGACAGCGAGGTCGAGATCGAGGAGGAGGCCGAGGACCTGGTCCGGCTTTACGAATCGGCGCTGAAGCGGCGGCGGCTCGGCAATGTCATCCTCCTCGGCGTCGAGGCGGACATGCCGCGCGACCTTTTGAATTTCCTGATCGAGCGGCTCAACGTGTCGCCCGACGACGTGGTGCCGCTGAATGGGCTGCTCGGCCTTGCCGACACGCGCCAGCTCATCATCGACGAGCGCCCCGACCTGGTCTTCGTCCCCTACAACCCGCGCTTTCCCGAGCGCATCCGCGATTTCGGCGGCGACTGCTTCGCCGCCATCCGGCAGAAGGACATTCTCGTCCACCACCCCTACGAGAGCTTCGATGTGGTGGTGCAGTTCGTGCGCCAGGCGGCGCGCGACCCGTCCGTTGTCGCGGTGAAGCAGACGCTCTACCGCACCAGCGACGACAGCCCGATCGTGCGCGCCTTGATCGAGGCGGCCGAGGCCGGCAAGTCGGTGACGGCGCTCGTCGAGCTGAAGGCGCGCTTCGATGAGGAGCAGAACATCCGCTGGGCGCGCGATCTGGAACGCGCCGGCGTCCAGGTCGTCTATGGCTTCGTCCATCTGAAGACGCACGCCAAGGTGTCGCTGATCGTCCGGCGCGAAGCGGGCGCGCTGCGCTCCTACGTGCATTTCGGCACCGGCAACTATCACCCCTACACGGCCAAGGTCTACACCGATCTGTCGTTCTT
>DATKQE010000080.1:0-8632 GCA_035532935.1 Allostellaceae bacterium | reverse complement strand
CAACGCGCTCTTCCGCCACAAGGACATCGAGGAGCTGCGCGACGAGGCCGAGGAGGACCCGACCGAGCTCGAGGCGGCGCGGCATTCGCTCAACTACGTCAAGCTCGACGGCAATATCGGCTGCATGGTGAACGGCGCCGGGCTCGCCATGGCGACGATGGACATCATCAAGCTCTATGGCGGCGAGCCCGCGAATTTCCTCGATGTCGGCGGCGGCGCGACCAAGGAGCGGGTCACCACCGCGTTCAAGCTCATCCTGTCCGATCCGCATGTCGAGGGCATCCTGGTCAACATCTTCGGCGGCATCATGCGCTGCGACGTCATCGCCGAGGGCATCGTCGCAGCGGCGCGCGAGGTCAGTCTGCAAGTGCCGCTGGTGGTGCGGCTCGAAGGCACCAATGTCCGGCTCGGCAAGAAGATTCTGGGGGAATCGGGGCTGCCGATCCTCAGCGCCGACGATCTTGCCGCCGCCGCCGAGACGGTGGTGAAAGCGGTGCGGGAGGCGGCGTGATGGCAGTGCTCGTCGATGCAGAGACCCGCGTGATGTGCCAGGGCTTTACCGGCGCGCAGGGCACCTTCCATTCCGAGCAGGCGATCGCCTATGGCACGAAGATGGTGGGCGGCGTGACGCCGGGCAAAGGCGGCACCAAGCATCTCGATCTGCCGGTGTTCGACACGGTCGCCGAGGCCGTGGCGGCGACTGGCGCCACGGCCTCGGCGATCTACGTGCCGCCGCCTTTTGCCGCCGACGCCATCCTCGAGGCGATCGATGCCGAGCTGCCGCTCGTCGTGTGCATCACCGAGGGCATCCCGATCCTCGACATGGTGACGGTGAAGCGCGCGCTTCAGGGCACGAGGACGCGCCTCATCGGCCCCAACTGCCCGGGCGTCATCACGCCCGAGGCGTGCAAGATCGGCATCATGCCCGGCCACATCCATGCCAAGGGGCATGTCGGCATCGTCTCGCGCTCCGGCACGCTCACCTACGAGGCGGTGGCGCAGACGACGGCCGCCGGTCTCGGCCAATCCACCTGCATCGGCATCGGCGGCGACCCGGTCAACGGCACCAGCTTCATCGACTGCCTCGAGCTCTTCCTCGCCGATCCCGACACCCACGCCATCGTCATGATCGGCGAGATCGGCGGCGCGGGCGAGGAGGACGCGGCCGAGTTCGTCAAGCGCAGCAAGGTGAAGAAGCCGATGGTGGGCTTCATCGCCGGCGCCACGGCGCCGCCCGGCCGGCGCATGGGCCATGCCGGGGCGATCATCTCGGGCGGCACCGGCACCGCCCAGCACAAGATGGAGGCGATGCGCAGCGCCGGCATCCACGTCGCCCAATCCCCCGCCGCCCTCGGCAGCACCATGCGCGCCGTGCTCAAGGGGTAGCGCGCGCCGCGCCGCAGCCAGCTCGGCGGCGCTAACGGAATTGCGGCATGACCTCGTGGCAGAGGAGCCGCAGCGCGCCCATCACCTGCTCGTGCGCGAGCAGGCCGCCGCAATTGAGCTCGGCCAGGATGCCGTCGAATTGCAGCTCGTCCTGCAACGCGCGCAGGCGTTCGACGACCATCGAAGGCGTGCCGAAGAGAAGATGGTCGTTGAGCGCCTGGTCATAGGAAAGCTGGCGCAGCCGCTCTCCGCGCGCTGCCCGCGCGGTCCCCGCCGCCCCCGTCCGCCGCGCCGAATCCGCCTGCAGATCGGCCTGATACCGATAGAACCACAGGATGCTCCGCTCGGGGTCCGCGCGCGCCTTGTCCGCGGTTTCCGCGAGATAGACCGGCACCGACACATACACCTCGCCTTTGCCCGGATGGCCGGACGCCGCCCAGGCTTCGCGATAGCGGCGGATCGATGGGGCGAGATCGGACCAGGGCACGGTCCGCGCCGAGGCGAAGATCGGCAGGCCGAGTTCGCCGATCATGGGGAACGTGTCGGCGGTGCTGGCGGCCATGCGAATCGGCGGATGCGGCGCCTGACAGGGCAGCGGCACCACGGAGATGTCGGTGAAACTGTGATATTGGCCGCGGTAGGAGCAGCCCGGCCGCGTCCAGGCCAGCTTGATGATGTCCATGGCCTCGCGAAAGCGGTCGCGGCTTTCGCCATAGGCCACGCCGTAGGCGTCGTAGGTGTGCACTACGCCGCTGCGGCCGACCCCGAAGATGACGCGGCCGCGGCTGAGCTGATCGACCGTGGCGACCTCCTCGGCGAGCCGCAGCGGATGGCACAGCGGCAGCACCTGCACCGCGATGCCGATCTTGATGCGGCGGGTGCGGGCGGCGATGGCGGCGGCGATCGTGAGCGGCGCCGCGAGCACCGAGCGCTCGGGCGCGAAATGCAGCTCGGCCAGCCACAGCGCGTCGAGGCCCCAGTTCTCGGCCGCATCGACCTGCGCGAGCGCCTCGTCGAAGGCTGCCGCGTGCGATCGGCCGGCCCGGGTCGGAAACTCGTGAAACATCCCGAATTCCATGGTGCCCGCCTCTTTCCCTGGCGTTTTTTCCCAGCTCGGTCCAAAACCGCTCTGTTCACGCCATTGTGGCGGGCTGCGGTGCGCCGGCCAAGGCCATCAGGGGCGATGCCCGGGACGGTCAGAGCGCGCGAAGGCGGTGAACGAGGCGCGCGATTCCGGCCGCAAGGCGGCCGCCGAAGACCGGCGCGGGGCGCGGCGACGATTCCTGCCGCTGCGCGCGGCCGGGCGCGCCGGCGACGACGCCGACCGCAAGGTCCTCGCGCACGCGATCGAGCACGTCGAGCACGAGCGCATGCGACGTCAGCCAACTGTCGTTGAATTTTTCGATCTGCCGATAGGCATTGCCGGTCACTTCGCGGACCGCGCGCAGGATCGGGGCATAGAGCAGCAGCTCGGCATCGGCTTCGCGCACCGCGCCGAGGATGCACATGCGCCCGTCGTCGGTCCGGAGCGCGCCCTTGCACCAGCGGTCGCGATCGCCGAGAAGACCGATGACGCGCTCGATCTTCTCGAGCGCGATCAAACGCAGTTCCTGATAGCCCGGATCGAACGGCACGGTCTCCTCCGCGGCGCTGGCACCGGGAAGTGTGCGCTGGAAAGGAACACCGTGGCAAGCGGCGAGAGCGGCGCCGGCCTGCCGGTGCCTGGCGGCCGGCGGCGCGCCGTCGCGCGATCATGCCCCGGGAAAACATTTTCGACAGTTGCAGTGCCTCCCGCTATAGACGGCCCGGTATCTTCTCGGTCGCAACTGCGAGATTGAGGAAGGCTTCATGCCCGCCGATCCGGCCCAACCGGCCCAGCGCCGCATTCATCCCGGCTCCGGCCGGCGGCGCGGGCGCGATCTCCCGCGCGGGCGCCAGGTCGAGCCCGAAGCGCTCGCCGAGGTGCAGGCGCTGCTGACGGACCGGCCGCGTCGGCCCGATCTCCTGATCGAGCATCTCCACCTGCTGCAAGACCGTTTCGGCTGCCTTTACGCGCGGCATCTCACGGCGCTGGCGCACGAATTGCGGCTGGCGCTGGTCGAGGTCTACGAGGTCGCGTCGTTCTATGCCCATTTCGACATCGTCATGGACGGCGAGGCGGCGCCCGCGCCGCTGACGGTGCGGGTGTGCGACAGCCTCACCTGCGCGCTGTTCGGCGCCGAGCGGCTGCTCGCCGCGCTGCCGGCGCGGCTCGGTGCCGGCGTGCGCGTGGTGCGGGCGCCGTGCATGGGCGGCTGCCACAACGCGCCGGTGGCGGCGCTGGGCCATGCGCTGCACGAGCATGCGAGCCTCGACAGCATCGCCGCTGCCGTCGCGCGCGGCGACACCCATCCGCAGGTCCCGCCCTATCCCGGCCTTGACGCCTATGAAGCGGCCGGCGGCTATCGCCTGCTGCGCCAATGCCTCGACGGCGCGCGCGATCTCGAGTCGGTGCTGAAGCCGCTCGAGGATTCGGCGCTGCGCGGGCTTGGCGGCGCGGGCTTTCCCACCGGGCGCAAATGGCGCCTTGTGCGCGCCGCGACCGCACCGCGGCTGATGGCGGTGAATGCCGACGAGGGCGAGCCCGGCACCTTCAAGGACCGCCACTTCCTCGAGACCGACCCGCATCGCTTCCTCGAGGGCATGTTGATCGGCGCCTGGGCGGTCGAGGCGCGCGAGGTCTATATCTATCTGCGCGACGAATACCCGCAATGCCGCGCGATGCTCGAGCGCGAGCTCGCGCAGATCGGGAAGGCCGGCCTTTCGCCGCAGGTGCGGATTCATCTGCGCCGCGGCGCCGGCGCCTATATCTGCGGCGAGGAATCGGCGATGCTCGAGAGCATCGAGGGCCGGCGCGGCCTGCCGCGCCACAAGCCGCCCTATCCCGCCGAGGTCGGGCTGTTCGGGCGCCCGACACTCATCAACAATGTCGAGACGCTCTATTGGGTGCGCGACATCGTCGAGCGTGGCGCCGAATGGTTCGCCGGCCAGGGGCGGCACGGCCGCAAGGGACCGCGCAGCTTCTCGGTCTCGGGCCATGTCCGCAATCCCGGCGTCAAGCTCGCGCCCGCCGGCATCACCGCGCGCGAGCTCATCGACGAATATTGCGGCGGCATGGAAGAGGGGCACGCGTTCAAGGCCTATCTCCCCGGCGGCGCGTCGGGCGGCATCCTGCCCGCGCGCCTTGCCGACGTGCCGCTCGATTTCGGCATGCTCGAGCCGCATGGCTGCCTCATCGGCTCGGCCGCGGTGGTGGTCCTGTCGGATCGCGACGACCTGCGCGCGGTCGCGCTCAATCTCCTGCGCTTCTTCGAGGACGAGAGCTGCGGCCAATGCACGCCCTGCCGCGTCGGCACCGCGAAGGCGGTGCAGCTTCTGTCGGCGCCGCAGTGGGATGCGCCGCTGGTCGAGGAGCTGGCGCGGGTGATGGCCGACGCGTCGATCTGCGGTCTCGGCCAGGCGGCGATGAACCCGGTCAAGTCCGTGCTGAAGTATTTCGCCGCCGACGTGCGTTGAACCGCGCCGTCCGTGCCAATCACGCTGGCGCGCCGCGCCGGCATTCGTCCCAACCCGGTCCGATCGCGCGGCAAAATCGCCCCTTGCCGGCGACCCGCGCCGCGACTATATAAATAACTGACTAGTTAGTTAATAGAGAGCGGCGATGCGGGAACGGATCGGCACGAAGCTCGGCACCGGGGGCAACGCCCGGTGGCGGCGGCGCAAGGCGGCGCGGCCGCAGGAAATCGCCGCGGCGGCGCTCGCCTGCTTTGCCGAGCGCGGCTTCGCCGCGGCATCGCTCGACGAGATCGCCGCCCGCGCCGGCGTGACCAAGGGTACGCTTTATCTCTACTTCCCCAGCAAGGAAGAGCTGTTCAAGGCGGTGGTGCGGGAAGCGCTGCTGCCGCGGATCTCACTCTTCGCGGACGGCGCCGCCGCGGGCGAGTCCGCCGCGCGCCAACTCACCCGCCTGGTCGCCGCCTGGCCGGCGCTGGTCGCGACGCCGCATCTCGGCGCCATCCCCAAGCTGATGATCGCCGAGGCCGGCAATTTCCCCGAACTCGCCCGCTTCTATGTCGATGAGGTCATCGATCGCGCGCGGCGCATCATCGTCGGCATCATCAATCGCGGCATCGAGCGCGGCGAGTTCCGCCGCGTTGATCCCGAGGCCGCGTTCTTCTCGGTGGTGGCGCCGCTGGTCGTCGCGGTGCTGTGGCAGCAGACCTTCGCGCCGATCGTGGCGCGGCCGATCGACATCGAGGCGCTGTGCCGTGCCCATCTGGCGATCCTGCTCGACGGCCTTGCCGCGGAGCGAGCGCCATGAAGATGCGCCTTCTCATGGTGCCGCTGCTTGCCGCCGCCGCCGCCGCGGGCGGCTATGCCTATTACCGCACGCTGCCGCGCGCGCAGGGTGCGCACGGGTTGGTGCTGCTCGGCAATGTCGACGTTCGCGACGTCGATCTCGCCTTCAAGCAGGGCGGGCGGATCGTCCGGATGGCCGTGGACGAGGGCGACCGGGTCAAGACCGGCGAGACCATCGCCGCACTCGACGAGCACTATTTCGCCGACGACCTGCGCATCGCGCGGGCGCGCGAAAGCGCCCAGGAGGCGAATCTGGCCAAGCTCGTGCATGGCTCGCGGCCGGAGGAAATCGCCCAGGCCCGCGCCAATGTCGCGCTCGCCGCCGCCAATGCCGAGAACCGCGCCGTCACGATGCGGCGGCAGAAAATGCTGCTCTCGACCTCGGTGGCGTCGCGGCAGGCCTATGACGATGCCGTCGCCGCCTCGCACCAGGCCGACGCGCAGCTCGACTATGCCAAGGCGGCGCTTCAACTCGCCGTGGCGGGCCCGCGGCAGGAAGACATCGACGCCGCCCGGGCACAACTCGCGCTCGAGCAGGCGAACGTATCGGTGGCCGAGCGGGCGCTGTCGGACGCGACGCTGCACGCGCCGTCCGACGGCATCGTCCTCACCCGGGTGCGCGAGCCCGGCGCCATCGTCGCTGCCGGCGAGACCGTCTATACCGTCGCCCTCCTCACCCCCGTCTGGGTGCGCGCCTATGTCGGCGAGCCCGATCTCGGCCGCGTTCATCCCGGCATGGCGGCGACGGTGCACACCGATTCCGCGCCGAACCGCGTCTATCACGGCCATGTCGGCTTCATCTCGCCGGTCGCCGAGTTCACGCCCAAGAACGTCGAGACGCGCCAGTTGCGCACCGATCTCGTCTATCGCCTGCGCGTCATCGTCGACGATCCCGACCAGGGGTTGCGCCAGGGCATGCCGGTGACGGTAACGCTCGACACCGCACCGGGCGGACGATGACAGCGGCGCCGGTCATCATCCTCGAAGGCGTGACCAAGCGCTTCGACGCGGCCGCAGCGATCGACGATCTGAGCGCCGCCATCCGTCCCGGCTGCATCACCGGGCTGGTCGGGCCGGACGGGGCCGGGAAATCGACGCTCCTGCGCCTCATCGACGGGCTCATGGTCGCCGATGCCGGCCGGATCACGGTGTGCGGCCTCGATGCCGCGCGCGCGGCGCCGATGGTCCATGGCATCGCCGGCTACATGCCGCAGCGCTTCGGCCTCTACGAGGATCTCACCGTGCGCGAGAACCTGGTGCTTTATGCCGATCTGCGCGGCGTGACCGGCGCGGCGCGGCGCGAGACCTTCGCGCGGCTCCTCGCCTTCACCGATCTCGAGCGGTTCCAGGAGCGACTCGCCGGCCGCCTCTCCGGCGGCATGAAGCAGAAACTGGGCCTCGCCTGCGCACTGGTGCAGAAGCCGCGCGTGCTGCTGCTCGACGAGCCGAGCGTCGGCGTTGATCCGATCTCGCGGCGCGAGTTGTGGCGCATGATAGGCGATCTGGTCGATGACGGTATCGCCGTGATCTGGAGCACCTCCTATCTCGACGAGGCCGAGCGCTGCGCCGAGGTTCTGCTGCTGCACCAGGGAAAGCTGCTGCATGCGGGACCGCCGGCGCAACTCACGCGGCGGATGGATGGCCGCAGCTTCCTGGTCGAGAGCGAAGGACACAGCCGCGCCTTGCTCGCCCGCGCGCTGGCCCGGCCGGAGGTCGCCGACGGCGTCGTCCAGGGCCGCGCCGTCCGCCTGGTCATGGCAGCGGGCGCGCCGGCGCCCGATGCGGCGATGCTGGGCATCGCCGGCGCCCTCACCGTCCGTGCCGTGCCGCCCCGGTTCGAGGACGCCTATGTCGCGCTCTTGGGCCAGGCCGCCATCAGGACCGCGGTACCCGATCCGGCAGTCGCGTCCCCCACCGAAAGCGGCGTCGTCATCGAGGCGCACGGCCTCACCAAGCGCTTCGGCAACTTCCTCGCCGCCGCCGATGTCGGGTTTGCGATCCGCCGCGGCGAGATTTTCGGGCTGCTCGGCCCCAACGGCGCCGGCAAGTCCACCACCTTCAAGATGATGTGCGGGCTGATGCGGCCGAGCGCCGGATCGGCCGCGGTCGAGGGGATCGATCTCTATCGCGCGGGTTCGGCGGCGCGGCGGCGGATCGGCTACATGGCGCAGAAATTCTCGCTCTATGGTGATCTGTCGGTGGCGCAGAACCTGCGCTTCTTCGCCAGCGCCTATCGCCTGCGCGGCGCCCGCCGGCACGCGCGCATCGACTGGGCCGAGACGGAATTCGAGCTCGGCCCGATGCGGGACGCCACCGCGCGCGACCTGCCGCTCGGCTTCAAGCAGCGCCTCGCGCTCGCCTGCGCGCTGATGCACGAACCCGAGATCCTGTTTCTCGACGAACCCACCTCCGGGGTCGATCCGCTGGCGCGCCGCGAGTTCTGGCGCCGCATCAACGCGCTGGCGGAGACCGGCGTGACGGTGCTGGTGACCACGCATTTCATGGAGGAGGCGGAATATTGCGACCGCCTCGTCATCATGGCGCAGGGCAAGGTGCTGGCCGCCGGCGAACCCGAGGCGATCAAGCAGGCCGCGCGCACCGCGGCCCGGCCCGACCCCACCATGGAAGACGCCTTCATCGCCGTGATCGAGGCGCCCCGCCGGCCGGCGCGCGCGGCATGAACGCCGGCGCGCTCCGTCGTCTGTTCGGCCTGCTGCGCAAGGAAACGTTGCAGATCTGGCGCGACCCCTCGGCGCTCGCGATCGCCTTCGTCCTGCCCGCGGTGCTGCTGCTGATCTTCGGCTACGGCGTCACCCTGGATGCCCGCAACGTGCCGATCGCGCTGGTG
>DATKQE010000079.1:0-46081 GCA_035532935.1 Allostellaceae bacterium | reverse complement strand
TCGAGCTTCAGCGCCGCGCGCGTCGATTCACCCGTCGGGTCCGCCATCCTCGCCTCGCTCGCGCTCGGATAAGGTGCTGAATCCTATATCAGAATCGTCGCAGCTCCGGCAAGAAATCGCGTCTCATCCGGGGAATGCGGGCTTAGAAGGCACGGCCTTCGCCATTGCCGGCAAATTCGCGGCAAATCCCCGCATTCAAGCGCAGCCGACGGCGGCTTCGTCGCGGTCCCCGCACGCATAAAGAACGATTGCTTTACCCCGATTGGCCAAGAATGCCACCTCCCGGCAGGAAGGTCGGCCGCCGTCGGAACGGCAATGCTGGAGCCCGGCGCAACCGTGCCTCGGCCGCAGCCTTCGCCAAACGACCAGCCGGCGCAGGAGCGAACCATGGGAACGATTTGATGCGCGCGATGGCCAAATCGACAGCGGCGCCAGGCGGTATTCCGCTCGACCTGGCCCCGATGCTGTCGCCCTATGGACGGCACAAGGGTCTCTCGCTTCGGGTCGAGCGTTTACCCGACCACGCGCGGCTGTCCCGGGGGCGCAACAACTTCGATCGTTCCTGGTCGCTGACGCCGGACGATTTGGATGGCCTCGTCTACCAGCCCCCGGAAGGCATGGACGAGACGCATACCCTTGCCATCAGAATTCTCAGCCTCGACGGCGACTACGGTGCCACGCTCGCGGTCCACGATCTCCCCGTCTCGCCGAGCGATGCCCGATCGACGGTCGTGTCGGATGCGGCCGCGATGCCGGGAAGCGACGCGGACCGCCGACTGCACGATGAATGGGCGGAGGTAAAGGCGTCGCTCGCCGCCCGCGACGGCCAGCTCGCCGAAATGCGGCAAACGGTCGAGCTCGCCTTGGCGGCAGGTTCCCGGCAGGCGATCGAAGTCGAACTGGCCGCGGCGCGCACGGCCTGGGAATCCGAACTCGAAACGCGCCTAGCCGAGGCAGCGGCGAATCTCGAGACGAGCCGCGCGGCGTGGCAGGCCGAAGCGGAAGCGCACGTGCGCGACAGCATCGAACAGGCACGCGAACACTGGCGGCAAGAGGCCGAAGCGGCCCGGTTGCAAGCAGAGGCAGCATGGAAGGCCGACGCGGATGCTCGGCTCGCTGCCGCCGAAGCGGAATGGCAAGAGCGATCCGCGCGCGCACGCGCCGAAGCGACGGCGCAGTTCGAATGCGCAGAGACGGCGCTGGCCGAGGCCGCGCGTGACCGGCGCGACGAACTGGCCGCAGCGCGAACCGCCTGGGAAGCCGAGCTGGAACGGCGCCTGGCCGAAGCCGCAGCCGAGGCCGCAGCGAAGCTCGAGGCGAACCGCGCGGCGTGGCAGGCAGAACAGGACGACCGCCTCGCCGAGGCGGAAGCGCGTGCACATGACGGCATCGAACAGGCGCACGAACGCTGGCGGCAAGAGGCCGAAGCGGCTTGGTGGCAAGCAGAAGAAGCGTGGAAGGCCGATGCGGCCGCTCGGCTCGCCGCCGCCGAAGCGGAATGGCAAGGGCGATCTGCTCGCGCACTTGCCGAGGCCAACGCTCAAGCCGAGGCCGCGCGCGACCTGCGCGACGAGCTGGCCGAGGCGAACGCCTTGCTCGCCGCCCGCGAGCGCGAACTGGCCGACATGCGGCAAACCCTCAAGCAGGCGGCGGGGGCCAGCCAGGCCATCGAGGCCGAGCTGGTCGCGGCGCGAACCGCCTGGGAACGAGAACTTGAAACGCGCCTGGCCGAGGCGGCGGCGAAGGCCGCGGCGCATCTCGAGACGAGCCGCGCCGAGTGGCAGGCGGCGCAGGACGATCGCCTTGCCGCCGCCGAAGCGGAATGGCGAGAGCGATCCGCCCGCGCACTGGCCGAGGCGACAGCACGATTTGAACGCGCCGAGGCGACGCTGGCCGAGGCCGGCGCACAGGCCGAGGCCGTGCGCGACCTGCGCGACGAGTTGGCCGAGGCGAACGTCTTGCTCGCCGCCCGCGAGCGCGAACTGGCCGACATGCGGCAAACCGTCAAGCAGGCGGCGGCGGGGTCCAGCCAGGCCATCGAGGCCGAGCTCGCCGTGGCGCGAACCGCCTGGGAACGAGAACTCGAAACGCGCCTGGCCGAGGCGGCGGCGAAGGCCGCGGCGCATCTCGAGACGAGCCGCGCCGAGTGGCAGGCGGAGCAGGACGATCGCCTTGCCGCGACGAACGAGCGCGTGCAAGACCGCATCGAACAGGCTCGCGAACGCTGGCGACAGGAGGCCGAAGCGGCCCGGTCGCAGGCGGAGGCAGCGTGGAAAGCGGAAGCCGATTTCCGGCTCGCCGCCGCCGAAGCGGAATGGCAAGAGCACTCTGCCCGCGCGCAGGCCGAGGCGACGGCACGATTTGAACGCGCCGAGGCGACGCTGGCCGAGGCCGGCGCACAGGCCGAGGCCGCGCGCGACCTGCGCGACGAGTTGGCCGAGGCGAACGCCTTGCTCGCCGCCCGCGAGCGCGAACTGGCCGACATGCGGCAAACCGTCAAGCAGGCGGCGGGGGCCAGCCAGGCCATCGAGGCCGAGCTGGTCGCGGCGCGAACCGCCTGGGAACGAGAACTTGAAACGCGCCTAGCCGAAGCGGAGGCGCGCGCGCACGACCGCATCGAACACGACCGCGAACGCGGGCAACAAGAAGCCGACGCGGCCCGGTCGCAGGCGGTGGAAGCCTCGAAGGCCGACGCCGCCGCTCGACTCGCCGCCGCCGAAGCACAATGGCGGGAGCAATCCGCCCGTGCGCTGGCCGAAGCGACGGCGCGGTCGGAACGCGCCGAGGCGGCGCAGGCGGAAGCGAAAGCGTCCCTCACCGCCCGCGAATCCGAGTTGGCCAAGGCGCGCGAACGCTGGACCGCGGAGGCCCAGGCCGCCCTCCGCAAGGCGGAAGAAGCCTGGAAACGCGACGAGGCCCAAAGGCTGGCGGCAGCCCGGGCGGAATGGCAGAAAGCCGCACGGGCCGCCAATTCCCGGGGCAAAGCAGCCAAGGCGATGACGCAGCCGCGTCAAGCGAAGGTCGTAGATTTCATGCTCCGCGCCAGTGCCCTCGCCGCATTCGTGGCGCTGGCCACGGTGCTCTATCCCCGCCTCGAGCCCCGCATCGAGCCGATCATTGTCCAGCGGTGGTGGCCGAAAATCGTCCCGCTCGCAACCGAGATCGAGGCTCGTCTCGGCATCGGCAACAGCGCGATCCAGCCCGCGCCGACGGAACCGGGGCAAGCCGCGGCAGCGCACAGCATCATCGACGTCCCGGTCGCGAATGTTCGCGCCGGCCCCTCGACGGCGACCGCGGTGATCACGACGCTGCCGCACGATGTGGAAGTCACGCCGGTGGAGCGGCGCGGTAAGTGGGTTCGTATTCAAATCATCGCCGAAGACGGCAAGCCGCAGCAGGAGGGTTGGGTGTACGGCGAGTTTCTGAAGGACAAGGCCGACCCGTAAGGTCGTCGCGCCGGCGCCCTGTCCGCGCCCTAAGCCCCGACGCGCGCGGCGCGGCTCGAGCCCCATCCCCGTTCGATCGCACCGATGGCGGCATAGCGCTCGGCATCGCGGAAGCTCGACCAGTAGTCATAGGATTCGCGGATGGGCTCGAACAGGCGCGGCGGGCGCGCATCGGTTTCGGGAAACTCCTCCATGCCGAAACTGTATTCGAGCGTGAGCCCGTCCGGCTCGAGGAAATAGAGGAACACGCTGCCCGACGGCGGATGGCGCCCGGGACCATAGACGATGGCGACGCCGTTCTTGCCGAAGCGGGCGATGGCGCGGCCGATGTCGTCGATCTCGCTGACCATGAAATTGACGTGATGAAGCTGCGCCCGCGCGCCCTTGATGAGCGCGATGCCGTGATGATAAGGGCTCGGATGACAGCGCATGAAGCACGCTTGGCCGTCGATCACGTCGGAAACGCGGAAGCCGAGCACGCGGGTATAGAACGCGCAGGCCGCATCGAAATCGGGCACGCGCAGCACGACGTGACCGAGGCGCTGGATCTTGGCGAGACGCGGCACGAACGGATCGCTGAACTCGCGCATGCCGGCATAGAGCTCGAAGGTCGCGCCGGTGAACGGCTCGACGATGCGCACGGCACGGCCCTGATGCAAGGCCACGCATTCCGCCACCGCGACGTCGGCGACCTCGACCCCGGCGGCGGCGAAGCCGCGCGCGGCTTCATCGACCTCGTCCGCGCCTTCGAGCGCGAGGCCGATGCGCTTCAACCCCGGTGCGGCGGCGCCATAGAGAACCACATCGTGGTGCGCGTGGCCGCAGCGAAAGAACAGTGCGCCATCCTCGCCCTCGCCGCTCGGCTGCAGGCCGAGCTGGTGCTCGTAGAACGCGCGGGCGCGGCCGAGATCGGTGACGTTGAGCGCGACATAGCCGAGCCTGACATAGCGGGGCATTCCTGTCCTCCTCGCCGCCGCGGAGGCGTCGATGATAGGTGCGGCGTTCGCTGCCGCCAAGCGCCGCCTCTGGCGGCGGACCGAACGGGCGCTATGATCGCGCCGATGCCGCTCGCGACCGTCACCGCTCCGCCCGATCCCGTCATCCTCCGCTTCATCGAAGCGTCCGGCCTCTTTCCGCGAACCGCGCCACTCGATTTCGAGCCGCTCGCGGGTGGCGTTTCGTCGGACATCTGGCTCGTCCGCGCCGGCGGCCGCGCGCTCTGCGTCAAGCGCGCCCGCGAACGGCTCAAGGTCGCGGCGCCGTGGCGCGTTTCCGTCGCCCGCAATGCGACCGAGGCGGCCTGGCTGCAGACCGCCGGCACGATTCTGCCCGGCGCCGCGCCCGCGGTGCTGGCGGAGGATGCGGCGGCGGGAATCTTCGCGATGGAATATCTCCCGCCCGCCACCTATCCGGTGTGGAAGGATGCGCTGCGCCGGGGCGCGGTCGATCTTGGTTTCGCCGCCGCCGTCGCCGCGCGCCTGGTGCGGATTCATTCCGCGACGGCGCGCGCGGAGAATACGGGACGCCGCTTCGCGACCGACGCCATCTTCCACGCCATCCGCCTCGAGCCCTATCTCCTGGCGACGGCGCGGGTGCATCGCGATCTCGCCCCGGCGCTCGAGGCCTTGGCGGCGGCAACGGCGGCGACACGCCGCGCCCTCGTCCATGGCGATGTCAGCCCCAAGAACATCCTCATGGGGCCGGACGGGCCGGTGTTCATCGACGCCGAATGCGCCTGGTTCGGCGATCCCGCCTTCGACCTTGCCTTCTGCCTCAATCATCTCCTGCTGAAATGCCTGTGGGTCCCGGCGGCCGCGGCGCCATTCCTCGCCGCCTTCGACGCTCTCGCGTCCGCCTATCTCGCTTCGGTCGATTGGGAGGATGCCGCGGCGCTCGAGCTGCGTGCGGCGCGGCTCCTGCCCGGCTTGTTCCTCGCCCGCATCGACGGCACATCACCGGTCGAATACGTGACGCGAGAGAACGACAAGGCGCGGGTGCGGCGCGTCGCCGGCGCGCTCCTGCTCCGTCCCGCGGCGCGGCTCGCGGCGGTGCGCCGCGCGTGGGCCGCAGAAATCGGAGCTTGAGCATGGTCGGCGCGCGCATCGAGCGCATCCATGGCCGCCGCGTCTGGGATTCGCGCGGACGGCCCACGGTCGAGGCGGAGATCGTCGTGACCGGCGGCGCGCGCGGCCGGGCGATCGCCCCCGCCGGCGCCTCGCGCGGCCGGCACGAGGCGGTCGAGCTGCGCGACGGCAGCGATTGGCTCGACGGATACGACGTGACGCGCGCCATCGCCGGCATTGACGGCGGCATCGACGCGGCGCTGCGCGGCATGGACATCGCCGACCAGCAGGCGATCGACGACCGCCTCGTCGCGCTCGACGGCACGCCGAACAAGGCGAGGCTCGGCGGCAACGCCACCACCGCGGTTTCGCTCGCCGCGCTCCATGCCGCCGCCGCTTCCACCGGCGTGCCATTGTGGCGTCACCTGGCGGGGGACGCGCCGGCGACATTGCCGCTGCCGCAAATCCAGATTTTCGGCGGCGGCGCCCATGCCGCGCGGCGCATCGACATCCAGGATTTTCTCATCCTGCCGCTTGGCGCCCGGTCCTTCGCCGAGGCCATGACCATAGCGGCACGGGTCTATCACGCCGCGGGCGCGATCCTCGAGGAAGCCGGCAAGCGCGCCGGTGTGGCCGACGAAGGCGGCTGGTGGCCGAATTTCATCTCGAACACCGAAGCGCTCGACACCGCGATGCGCGCCATCGAGCGCGCGCGGCTGCGCCCGGGCGAGGACGTGGCGCTCGCCCTCGACGTCGCCGCCTCGCAATTGCGCGACGGGAGCTTCTATCGCTTCGAGGGGCGGAACCTCGAAAGCGGCGCGTTCGTTGATCTTCTCGCCGGCTGGTGCCGGGCCTATCCGATCCTCTCGGTCGAGGACCCGGCCGCCGAGGACGACGATGCCGGCATGCAAGGCTTCACGTCGGCGATGGGCGGGCGCATTCAGGTCGTGGGGGACGACTATCTCGTCACCTCGGCGGCGCGGATCGCAGCAGCGGCCGCGCATGGCGCCTGCAACGCGGCGCTCATCAAGCCCAACCAGGCCGGCACCGTCAGCGAGACGCGCGCGGCGCTGATGGCGGCGCGGGAGGCGGGATGGCGCACCATCGTCTCCGCCCGCTCGGGCGAGAGCGAGGATTTGTCGATCGTCCATCTCGCGGTCGGCTGGGGCGCGGACCAGCTCAAGTTCGGGTCCTTCGCTCGCTCGGAGCGGATGGCGAAGTGGAACGAGGCGCTGCGGATCGAGGAGGAATTGGGCGCGACCGCCTTCCGCGGCCGAAGCGGGCTCATGCGATGAAGGCGGTGCTGCAATTCCGCGCGAGCCCGGGCTTCTGCGCCCGGCTCGCCGCGCTCGAAGGATTGGACGTGACCGTGGTCGCGGAAGCGGACAAGGCGGAATTCGCGCGCGCGATGTGCGACGCCGACGTACTGCTGCACGCGCTCGAACCGGTGACCGAAGCGGTGATGGAAGGGGCGCCGCTGCTGCGCCTCATTCAAAAGATCGGCGTCGGCGTCAACACCATCGACCTCGACGCGGCGCGGCGGCGCGGCATCGCCGTCTGCAACATGCCCGGCACCAACACCCAGGCCGTGGCCGAGATGACGATGCTCCTGATGCTCGCCGTGCTGCGGCGCGTGACGGCGCTCGATGTGCTGACCCGCGCCGGTGAAGGCTGGACCCCGCCGCTTGCCGTGATCGACGCGCTGGGCGAACTGGGCGGGCGCGAGGTCGGGCTCTTGGGGTTCGGCGCGGTCGGGCGCCGGCTCGTGCCGATGCTGCACGGCTTCGGCGCGCGCGTCGTCTATACCGCGCGGCAATCGCAGGCCGACGCGGGAATTTCGTTCCTGCCGCTGGCGGAACTGCTGCGGCGGGTCGATATCCTGTCGCTCCATCTGCCGCTCGCGCCGGCGACCGCGCGGATCATCGACGCGGCGGCGCTCGCTGCGATGAAGCGCGGCAGCATCCTCATCAACACCGCGCGCGGCGGGCTCGTCGACGAGGCGGCGCTCCACGCGGCGCTCACCTCGGGGCATCTCGCCGCCGCCGGACTCGATGTCTTCGATCAGGAGCCGGTACCGGCCAGCAATCCGCTGCTCGCGCTCGACAATATCGTGGCGACGCCGCATCTGTCGTGGCTCACCGCCGAGACGCTCGACCGCAGCCTTGGCATCATCATCGAGAACTGCCGGCGTCTCGGCGCCGGCAAAAAGCTGCTGCACCGCGTGGTCTAGCGTCGTTGACAGGATGCGGTGCGGCGCCTAAGCGTTCGCCGACGCGACTTTCCGGGTGTCCCCATGAGCGAGCGAGAGATCGACCCGCGGCGCATCGCCCTCATCGGCTTCGGCGAATTCGGCAAGACCTTCGCCCGCGGCTTCGTGGCCACGGGCCGGCACGAGGTCGCGAGCTACGACATTCTTTTCGACAATTCCGAGCGCGGCGCCGCGCTGCGCGAGACAGCGCGCGCGATGGGAGTCGAGGCGGCGCCCACGGCTGCGGCCGCGGCCGCGGGTGCACAGGTGGTGATCTCGGCGGTGACGGCGTCATCGGCCTTCGCCGTCGCCGAGGATGCCTCGCGCTATCTCCGCGCCGGCCAGTTCTTTCTCGACATCAATTCGGTCTCGCCCGAGACCAAGCGCGCCGATGCGGCCGCGGTCGCGCCGTCGGGTGCGCATTACGTCGAGGCCGCAGTGATGGCGCCGGTCGCGCCCTATGGGCTCAAAGTGCCGATGCTGCTGGGCGGCACGGCGGCGGCGGAATTGGCCGCGCTGCTCGCGCCTTCCGGGTTGCGCATGGAACCGGTCGCGACCGAGATCGGCGAGGCGTCGGCGATCAAGATGTGCCGCAGCGTGATGATCAAGGGGATCGAGGCGCTCGCGGTCGAATGCTTCATGACGGCGCGGCGCTATGGCGTCGAGGACCGCATCGTCGCCTCGCTCAACGAGACCTTCAAGCCGCTCGATTGGGAGAAGCTCGCGGGCTACCTGATCGAGCGCGTGGTCCAGCATGGCCGCCGCCGCGCCGCCGAGATGCGCGAGGCGGCCGAGACCGTCGCCGCCATCGGCCTCGACCCGGTGATGACGAGCGCGACCGCCCTCCGCCAGGACTGGGTTGCCGACCGCGTCGATGCGCTGCCGGCGCTCAAGGGCATGAAGGAAGCGGAGTGGCGCGACGCCGCGGACCGTTTGCTGGCGCTCATCGGCAAGAAGGCGGACGCGGCGGGGTAACCGGTTCGCGCGGCGCTATGCCGCGAAGATTTCCTTGAGGCGGCCGACGAGCCGGGCGTGGCGGGGAGCGTCGGCGACGCTGACGGCGTGGCCGACGCCGAGATAGCGTTCCGCGACTTCGGGCGAGGCGAGCAGTTCCCGCCCCGTGCCCTCGAGCGCCACGCGCCCCATCTCGATGACGTAGGCGCGGTCGGCGATCGCGAGACTCAATTTCGCATTCTGCTCCGACAGCACGATCGCCAGCCCCTGCGCGCGCAGCCCGGCAATGAGGCGGAAAATCTCGGCCACCAGCACCGGCGCCAATCCCAGCGACGGCTCGTCCAGCACCAGAAGCCGCGGCGCCGCCATGAGGCCGCGCGCGATCACCAGCATCTGCTGCTGTCCGCCGGAGAGATTGGCGACGGGCTCGCGAAAACGCTCCCGCAGGACGGGGAATTGCGCGCACACCGCGTCGATGCGCTGCGCCAGTTCGGCCTCGCTCCAGTGATGGCGATGGACATAGGCGCCGAGGCGCAGATTCTCCGTCACGGTGAGGGCGCCGAATACCTGCCGCCCCTCCGGCACCTGGGCGATGCCGCGCAGCACGCGCGCCCGCGGCGACAGCCGGTCGATGCGTTCGCCCTCGAAGCGGATTTCGCCTTCGCGCGCCGGCAGGAGACCCGAGATGGTTTTCACCAGCGTCGACTTGCCGGCGCCGTTGGCCCCGACCAGCGCCACGATCTCGCCGGCGCCCACGACAAGGTCGATGCCGTGGATCACGTCCATGCTGCCATAGCCGGTATGAAGCCCCTTGACCTCGAGCATCTAGGGCGCCTCCTGCCCGACATAGGCGGCGATGACGCGCGCGTCGTTCTGGATCTCGCGCGGCGTGCCGTGGGCGACGATGCTGCCGGCATCGAGCACGATGACCTCGTCCGCGACGCCCATGACGAGGGACATGTTGTGCTCGACCACCATGACAGTGATGCCGCTGTCGCGCACCGCGCGCAGCAGCGCCGCGAGATCGGCGGTCTCGGCATCGTTGAGGCCGGCGGCCGGCTCGTCGAGGAGAAGCAGCCGTGGCCGGGCCATGAGGGCGCGCACGACCTCGAGCAGCTTCTGCCCGCCCATCGGCAGATCGGTCGCCGCCTGGTCGCGGAACGGTCCCAGCCCGACGAGGTCGAGAAGTGCGTCCGCCTGCGCCGCGATCCGCCCCTCCTCGCGCCGAGTGCCGGGAAGCCACAGCATCTGCTGCCAGGCCGGCCGCCTGATGTGAAGATGCGCGCCCGCCAGCACATTCTCGCGCGCGGTCATGCCGGGATAGATGCGCGCCGACTGGAAGGTGCGGATCAGGCCCATCGCGGCAATCTCGGCCGGCGCGCGGCCGAGGATCGGGATACCATAGAAACGCACCGCGCCATCGTCGGCCGCGTAGAGATTGGTGACGAGGTTGAACACCGTGGTCTTGCCGGCGCCGTTGGGTCCGATGACCGCGGTGAGGCTGCCATGCGGCACGGCGAAGCTGACCTTGTCGCAGGCGCGCACGCCGCCGAAGCTGCGCGAGAGGCTCACCACGTCGAGCGCGGGCTCGCTCATCGCGGGTCGCCCCCAGGCGCCATCGCCAGGCGCCCGCCACCCGACCGCCGCCGCACCGCGCGGACGATCCAGGTCGCGGCGGTGCCGAAAATCCCCTCCGGCAGCCACAAGAAGCAGCCCACCAGCAACAGCCCTTCGCCAAGCGTCTTGTAGGTCGCAAACGGCTGGAACACCGTCGGCAGCAGTGTCAGCAGCGCCACCCCCAGCACCGGCCCGACCAGCGTGCCCTCGCCGCCGGCCACCAGCATCGCGATCATCTCGAAGGACCGCGGCGTGCCGACCATCTCGGGCGAAAGAAAGTGGAAATAGAACGCATAGAGGCTGCCCGACAGCGAGGCCAGCGCGGCGCTGATCACCACGGCGGCGAGCTTGTAGCGCGCGACATTGACACCGAGCGCCGCCGCCGCGGTCTGATCGGTGCGCACCGATTTGAGCGCGCGCCCGAAACCCGAGCGCATGCCGCCCAGGAGCAGCACCACCAGGACCACGATCACGCCGGCAACGAGATAATACATCTGGCGCGGCGTCGTAAAGCTGTAGCCGGCGACGGAGAACGAGGGAATGCCGGCAAGCCCGGAGGGACCGCCGGTGAGATCGGACAAGCCAACGGCGAGCGAATCCACCATCAGCCCGAAGGCGAGCGTAGCGAGCGCGAGGAAGAACCCGCTGAGCCGCACCGTGACGAGTGAAAGCAGCACCGCTGCCACCGCCGACAAGACGATGCCGGCGGCGATCCCGACCAGCGGCGGCAGGCCATAGGTGACGGCGAGGATCGCGGCGGTGTAGCCGCCGATCGCCATGAAGCCCGCCTGGCCCAGACTCACCTGCCCGGCAAAACCCATCAACACGTCGAGTCCCAGCACCGCGATGAAGATGATGCCGGTGATGACGAGCGAGTTGAGGATGCCGCGGTCCGGCAGCAGATAGGGCAGCGCCGCGACGAATGCGACGGCGACAACGCCGAAGGCGAGTCCGCCGCTGCCCTCGATGCGGACGATGGCGCGATGGATGCGCTGCTCGTCGCGCACGTCCTGGCGCCGCCGCGCCGTGCTGAACAGGCCATTGGGCCGCCACAGCAGCACCGCGAGCAGGAGCGCAAGCGCAAGCCCGTTGGCGAAAAGCGAGGAGACATAGCCCGCCGCGAGCTGCTCGGCGACGCCGAGGAGGAGCCCGCCCATAATCACGCCGGCGAACGATCCCATGCCGCCGATGGCGACCGCGATGAAGCCGAAATTGGTGAAGAAGCCGCCGCTGTCGAACTCGAGCGAGGTGATCGGCGCGACGACAATCCCGGTGATGCCGCCCAGGAGCGCCGCCATGACGAAGCTCAACAGCGTCATGCGCGGCACGTCGATCCCCATGAGCCGCCCCGCGAGCCGGTTCTCGGCACAGGCGCGCAACGCCATGCCGAGCGTGGTGCGCTGCAACAGCCACCACAGCACGACGATGATGAGCACGGTCGCGCCGGCGATCCAGAATCCCTGCGTCGGCACGCGGATGCCCAGCACCTCCACCGGCGCCTCGCCCGAGATCGGCGGCAGCGCATAGGGCTGGCTGCCCCAGACCACCAGCATCAGGCCCTCGACCAGGGTGAGAAGCCCCGCCGTCATCACAAACATGCTGCTGAGCGGCAGCCGCGACACCGCGGGGACGAAGGTCGTGGCGCCGATCACCGCGCCGACCAGCGCGGTGCCGAGCGCGGCGCCGATGAAGGCCAGCGGAATGGGCAGACCCATCGTCACCTGCAGCGTATCCATCATCAGCGCGCCGACGACGCAGAACGCGCCCTGCGACAGGTTGAGGACGCCGGTGACGCGGTAGACGAGCGAGAACCCCAGCGCGACGACGGCGAAGACGCTGCCCTGCAACAGACCGCCGATGACGATCTGGATGAACTGGTTCACGTGTCGCGCGTGTCCGTTATGGCAGCGGTACGCCGGTCGGCCTGCTGACCACTTGCCAGGTCTTCGCTTTTGGACTCCACCGCGTCACCACGGCGTTCGAAACATCGAGGCCACGCTGCGGCACCTTGGTGAAATCATAGATGCCGTTGACGCCGGCATAGCCCTTGAGATGCGCAATGAAGTCGCGAACCTGCGGGGCCTTGGCGTCGGGACCGAGCTTGCGCAGCGCGTCGACGATGATCATGCCCGCATCCCAGCCGAGCTCGGCCGATATGTCGGGCTTGATGCCGGCTTCGTCGAACAACCGGTAAAACTCTTCATGCGCCTTCGCCACCGGCGGCGACAGTAGCGCCCCGTCGCGCACCACCCACTCGGCCGCCGGTATGTAGAGCTGCTTGGGCAGGAACTTGGCGTATTGCGTCATCTGGGCATAAGTCATGTTGCCGTCGGTCGTGGCCGTCGGCACGTCCAGACCCGCGGCGGTGATGCCGCGGAAAATCGTGGCGATCGGCGCGCCGGTGCTCCAGGCGATGAAGCATTGCGGATGGGCCGCCTTCACATCCTCGATCTGAGCCGCGACGCTCACATCGGTGGTGTTGAAATGCGCCGTCGCAACGATCTTCATCGCCTTGTTCTCGGGCAGCGCGAGCACGCCCTTGATACCGTTCTCGGCATCCTGGCCCGTGGCATCGGTGGAGAACATCAACCCGATCCGCGTCCATCCTTTCAGCCGGAAATACCGGATCAGGGCGTTGGCGAGATCGAGCGTCGAGACGCTTGCCGTAAAAACATATCCCGCCTCGGGATGGATGCCCGGCGAGAGGCAATAGTCCACCGGCCCGTCCTTCATCAGCGGCGCCATGGCGCGACAGATGGCCACAAGCGACGAGCCGATCATCACCGCCGGCTTCCGGGCGATGAGATCGCCGGAAAGCTGAACGCCCAATTGCGGGCTCGACTGGTCGTCCTGGAAGACGAATTTGACCGGCCTTCCCTGGATACCGCCGGATTCATTGACGGCCTTTTCGCCGAGCTGCAATGACTTCTGCTCCCCGGTGCCGAGGAACGCGGCGCCGCCCGTCAGCGGCAGAATGGCATGAATTTCATAAGGTCCAGCCGCGTCGGCTTGAGGCGGCGCGAGGGCCGCAGTGGCGAGCAGCGAAAGGGCCAGAGACGATCCGGCAAGCCGCGTGCGCTTCATCGCAATGTTCACTCCAAATGGGCCGTTCTTTCCGACCTTATGCGGCCTCGGCGCGCAAGGGGCAAGTCGGCTCGTTCGCTGCCGGACCCGGCGCAAGGACCGATCGGCGCCTCAGCTCGCCGCGCCGGCGCGGCGAGCGTCGAACCCGCCGGCGATCTCGGCGTCGCGGGCAAGCAGCGACGCGAGGTCGATCTCGGCAAAGGCCAGCACGCCCATATCGGCAAACGCCGCCTTCACCTCGGGCCCGAGCAGGCCGATATCGCGGATCATCGGTACGATGCGGCTGAAGAGCTGGGCGCGGAAATACCGCAGCCGCTCCGATCCGTGGGCGATGGCGACGCATTCGGCCTTGGGCAGGCCCACCGCCTCCCACAACTCATCAGCGAGGAAGCGGTCGTGCATGTGATAGCAGGCGGTGACGACGAACTCTTCGCGCTCGCGCCGCTCGGCCTCGGTCAATTGCGGGTAATAGTCGCGCAGCGCCAGGCGGCCGAAAGCCACGTGCCGCGCCTCGTCCTGCATGACATAGGAATTGACCGCCGCCGCCAGCGGGTTCTTGGCCTCGTCGCGGAACAGTTGAAATGCCGCCAGCGCCAAGCCCTCGATCAGCACCTGCATGCCGAGATAGGTCATGTCCCAGCGCCCATCGCGCACCACCGCGTCGAGCAGCGTCTGGAGCGGCGACGTGATCGGAAAGGCGAGCTCGAACTTTTCGCGCAACAGGCGCGAATAGGCCTCGACATGGCGCGCCTCGTCCATCACCTGGGTGGCGGCGAAGAACTTGGCGTCGAGATCGGGCGCCTGCTGCACGATCTTGGCGCAGCACACGAGCGCACCCTGCTCGCCGTGCAGGAACTGCGAGAACTGCCACGCCTGGGAATGGCGCCGCAGATTGGCTTGCTCCTTCGCCGTCATGCGGTTCCAGACGTCGGAGCCGTAAATGGAAATGGTCCAGTCGGCGATCTCGGCCGGGTTCTCGGGGTCGAGATCCCGGGACCAGTCGATGCGCTCGGCCGCGTTCCATTGCTGCCGCTTGCCCTTGTCGTATAGCGCCAGCAGCCCGGCCCGGCCGGAATCATAATCCCAGCGCAGGATCGTGCTGCTCGCGCCGTCGACCAGCCACCCGGTCTCGGCAACCGGCAACGCATAGCGGAATTCCTTGTCCATGCGACCTTATTGATCCTCTCGACAGCGGGCGCCGCCGCCGGTATACTTAGGGTCCTAATTAACTTACCGGATCGCGGCAGGTCTGATCCCACCATGAGCACCATCGGCCCGGCCGTCCAGCCGGAATTCGACCATCCGCTCGAATTCAGCGTCGGCTATCTGCTGCGCGCGACCCAGCGCGCCTTCGTCCAGGACCTGCAGCGCCATCTGGCGCCTTACGACATCCCGATGGGGATGTGGTACTTCCTGCGCGCGCTGTGGCAGGAGGACGGGCTCACCCAGCGCGCGCTGAGCCAGCGCGTCGGCACGATGGAGCCGACCACGGTCGAGCAGTTGCGCAACATGGAGCGGCGCGGCTTCATCGAGCGCCGACGCAGCGCCGCAGACCGCCGCAAGGTCCATGTCTTCCTTACCGCCGAGGGCCGCGCGCTGCGCAGCCGGCTGCTGCCCTATGCCGCCGAGGTCAACGCGGCGGCACTGGCCGGGTGCTCCGATGGCGAGATCGGCTTTCTGCGCCTCGTCCTGACGCGCATGAAACAG
Organism: Allostellaceae bacterium; assembly: GCA_035532935.1. Lineage (GTDB taxonomy): Bacteria > Pseudomonadota > Alphaproteobacteria > ATCC43930 > CGMCC-115725 > DATJLY01. The sequence continues at coordinate 30,962 of DATKQE010000079.1, read as the reverse complement.
AATCTCGAACGCCGCCAGGCCGACGCGCCGCTGCCGCCGAGCGTCGAGGCCGCAGTGGAATAGACCATGCGTTATCCTTCGGAGCCGAAGCAAAACGGACGGTTCGCGCCGCCCTGCAACGTCATCGACAACCGGGCCGGGCTGCGCCATCCTTGCCGCAAAACCGGCCCCGGCCGCTTCCCGAACACCACCGCTGCCAACGGAGGGTAGACCATGACGCAGTCCTTCTTCCTCGACCGTACCGGCACGACCCCCACCGCCGCGCCGCTGTGGCCCGCCGTCATCATCCCCAAGGAGGCGATCGACGCCGAAATCGAGCGCCTGGCGAGCCTGCCGCGCCCGGCGAACGGACGGCGGCGCTCGCTCGTCGTTCATCCCAGCAATCAGCGCAGCCACGGGCTCGCACCGGGGATCGAGGTGGCGCTCGAGGTGCTGCTTCCCGGCGAGCGCACCGTCCCCTATCGCCAGAACTCGACCCAGGTGAATTTCGTGATCCGCGGCGCCGGCCATTCGGTGATCGGCGGCAAGCGCTTCAATGTCGCGCTCCATGATGTGTGGAACACGCCGTCGATGCATGCCTATTGGCATGGCAATGACGGCAAGGACCCGCTGGTGCGCCTGACCTATTCCAACGCCGCGCTGCTCGAGATGATGAACATTCATTATGTCGAGGAAAATCCGCCGCCGGTCGAGGCGGTGAAGCACGAGGCGCTGTCGGAAGACGATCAGAAGCGCCGCACCAGCCCGTTCGGCACCTTCAAGCTCACCGACGACGGCGCCTATCTCATGCCCTACGAGACGCTGATCAATCCGCCGGCGGTCGAATCGAAGGCGTTGCATTGGCCGTGGGCCAAGGTCAAGCCCGAGCTCGACAAGCTCGAGGCGCTGGGCAAGGACTATGTCGGACGGCGCCTGTATCTGCTCTACAACCCGATGACCGGCCGCACCAATGGCTGCACGCCATCTTTCTTCGCCACCATGACCATCCGCCCGCCCAAGATCGTCGACCGGCCGCATCGCCACAGCTCGGCGGCGATCAACTATTACTTCCACGGCACCGGCCGCTCGACCGTCGAGGGCCAGGTCTATACGTGGAAGGCCGGCGATCTGATGCTGTCGGCGCCGGGCTGGGCGGTGCACAATCACGCCTCGAACGACGACTACGTCTATGAGCTGACAGTGCAGGACCAGCCGCTCACCATCGCGATGGAAGCGCTGCTCTGGCAGGAAAGCCTCAAGATGCCGCTCGCGGTGTTGGGACAGGAAGAGGGCTTCGGCACCAACAAGGCGGCGGTGGGGTGAAGGCGATGATCGCGCTCAAGGACGGATTCCTCAAAGGCTCCTATCCGCCGCTGGTCACGCCGTTCCGCGACGGCGCCGTCGACGAGGAGACCTATGCGCGCCTGGTCGAGCGCCAGATCGCCGAGGGCTCGCACGGCATCGTCGTGAACGGCACCACCGGCGAGCCCTCGACCTTGAGCGTCGAGGAGCGCATCCGGCTGGTCGCAGTGGCGGTGCGCGCCGCCAAAGGCCGCGTTCCCGTCGTCGCCGCCACCGGCTCGCAAAGCCATGCCGACAGCATCGTGCTCACCGAGGCGGCCAAGACGGCGGGCGCCGACGCGGTGCTGATCGTCACGCCCTATTTCATCCGCCCGCCGCAGCGCGGGCTGATCGAGTATTACGTCGATCTCGGCAAGCGCACCGATCTGCCGGTGATGATCTACCACATCCCCGGCCGCGCCGCGGTCAATGTCACGGTCGATACCGTGGCGGCGATCGCCGAGCGGCTGCCGCGGCTCGTCGGCATCAAGCACGCGTTCAACGACCTCAACTTCGTCACCGAGCTTCTGGTGCGGCTCGGGTTCGAGTTCCGTGTCCATGTCGGGCTCGAGGATTTGTCGTTTCCGATGCTTGCGGTCGGCGCTTCGGGACTGATGAACGCGGTCGGGAACATCGCGCCGCGCAAAGTGGCACGGCTCTACGAGCTCACCGCCGCCGGCAAGCTCGCCGAGGCGCGGGCGCTGCATTACGAACTCTTCGAGCTCAATCAGGCGGTGTTCTTCGACACCAACCCGATCCCGATGAAATACATGATGAAGCGCCTCGGGATCCTGCCCACCGAAGACCATCGCTTGCCGATGATGCCGGCGACGCCCGATCTGGCCAAGCGTCTCGACGGCGTTCTGGTCCGCGCCGGACTCCTGCCCGAAGGACGCGTCGCCGCGGAATAGTCGTCACGCGCTGGTCACGCCGCCGTCGACGACGATGGTCTGGCCGGTGATGAAGCGTCCGGCAGGCGCGGCGAGGAGCAGCGCCACGCCGGCCACATCCTCCGGCTCGCCGATGCGGGCGAGCGGCGTCGCTGCGAGGCGGCGCTCCATCAACACATCATCCTCCCACAGGGCGCGCGCGAAATCGGTCTTGATGAGCCCCGGCGCGATGCAGTTGACGCGGATATTGTGCCGGCCCCATTCGAGCGCGAGGTTGCGCGCGAGCTGCATGGCGGCGGCCTTGGCGATGGCATAGGCGCCGAGCCCTTGCGTGCCGCGCAATCCGGCGATGCTCGAGATGATGACGATCGCGCCGTCGCGCCGCGCCGCCATCTCGGGCAGCACCAGCGACGAGAGCGCGAGGACGCTGCGCACGTTCACCGCCATGATGCGGTCGAACGCATCGTCGCCGATTTCGACCAGCGGGCCGTAATAGGGATTGATGCCGGCATTGCAGACGAGGATGTCGACGGCGCCGAATTCGGCGCGGGTCCGGGCGACCAGCGCCTCCAGTTGCGCCTTGTCGCCGACATGGCACGGAACGGCGATCGCCGCGCCGCCGGACGCGCGGATCGAAGCGGCCACCGTCTCGCACGAATCGGCCTTGCGGCTCGAGATCACCACCCGCGCGCCAGCAGCGGCGAGCGTTTCCGCGATCGCCCGCCCGATGCCGCGCGACGAGCCGGTGACGATCGCCGACTTGCCCCTAAGATCGAAGAGCCGCATCGCACCGCCTCCGCACACCGTGATTGCCGCCGTCTCGACACGCCCTTCCGCGCGTGTCAGCCTTGGCCAACGCCGGGGGAGGATCGCCGTGAAGCTTTATACCTGTTTCCGTTCGCAGGCGAGCGGCCGCATGCCGATCGCCCTCGACCTCGACCTCGACCTCGACCTCGAAGGCATCGCGGCGGCCCTTGCACGGCGCAACGAGGCCCTGCAAAACCGCCGCTCGCGCCGCGGCGCGCGCCATGCTAGGCGTTGCCGATGACACAGGCGAGCGAAGCGACTGATCTTGCCGGCGCGGCCGGGTGGCTCAAGGATGCGCGCATCATCGGCCTCGTCGGCGCGGCGCATTTCGTCAGCCACGTCTATCTGATCGTCCTGCCGCCGCTGTTCCTCTTCATCCGCGCCGATTACGGCACGAGCTACGAGGGGCTGGCCTTCGCCATTGCCGCCTTCAACATCGTCTCGACGATGCTGCAACCGCCGGCGGGATTCCTGGTCGACCGCATGGCGCCAGCCACGCTCCTGGTGTCGGCGCTGGCGCTCGGCGCGAGCGGGCTCGCGCTCGCCGCGCTGGTGCCGTCCTATTGGGCGCTCGTCGCCGGATGGGCGATCGCGGGCGTCGCCAACACCATCTACCATCCGGCGGACTATGCCATCCTGTCCGACCGCATTCGCAGCGCGCGGATCAGCCAGGCGTTTTCGTTCCATACCTTCTTCGGCATGCTGGGCACGGCGGCGACACCCGCCGCGATGCTGTTTCTCGCCGATCGCTGGGGCTGGCGCGGGGCGGTGCTGGGAGCGGCAGCGCTGGGCTATGTCGTGGCGCTGGTGCTGGTGCAGCAGCGGACGGCGCTCGGCGAGGGCATTGCCGCGGCGCGGATGGTGCGGCGCGGCAGCAAGAGCACGGCCGGATGGAGCCTGCTGCTGTCGGCGCCGATTCTGCGCAACGTCCTTTTCTTCATTCTGCTGTCGGGCGCGAGTTCGGGCATCTATGGCTTCTCGATCGTGGCGCTGGGCGCGCTCTACGGGACGAAGCTGGCGGCGGCGAACCTGGCGCTCACCGCGTTCCTGTTCGCGAACGCCGCGGGCGTGCTTGCAGGCGGCTTCGTCGCCCAGCGCGTGCGGCGCCACGACCGCGTGGCGATCGCCGGCTTCGGCGCCAGCGGGCTCGCCATCCTGGTCGTCGCCCTGGTCCCGCTCGGCACGACGCCGTTGGTGCTGACGTTGGCACTCGCGGGATTCCTCAACGGCATCATCCTTCCGTCGCGCGACATGATCGTCCGCGCGGTGACGCCCCCCGGCGCCTTCGGCACGGTGTTCGGCTTCGTCTCGACCGGATTCAGCATCGCCGCCGTGATCGGACCCTTGCTGTTCGGCCGGCTCATGGACGCCCACCAGCCGCGCCTCATCTTTTTGCTGGTGGTCGCGTTCACGTTTCTGGCGCTGCCGCTGGTCCGGCAGAAATCGGCGGCTGCGCCGGGATGAGGAACCACAGCCAGCTCAGGAACTCGATCAGGATCATGGCGCCGAACGCCGTCTGATAGGCGCTCGCGGGATAGGTTCCGGGCGCGGTCTGCGGGAACAGGCTGATGATCACACCGATCGCGTATTGAATGAGAAACCCGCCGACGAAGAAGCAGAAGTTGAGCGCGGTGCTGACCCGGCCGCTCAAGCTCGCCGGAAAATGCGCGTTGAGCACCGGATAGGACAGCGCGCTCGCGCCGTTGAAGGCGCCGATGGCGAACATCACCACCCAGCGTCCCGCCGTCGACGGCAGCAGCAGCGGCAGTTGCAGCAGCATCGACGCCAAGATGGCGCTGCCGATCACCCAGGTCAGGCGCACGCCGCGCCGGCCCAGCCAGGACGCGATCGCACCGGTGCCGACATAGCCCGCGGTGGTGAACGTGGTGAGAAACAACAGGCTCACCGCGATCCCGTCGGGGCCGAACCCGCCCACGTCCTTGAGCCACGGTCCCGACCACAGGCCGGAAAAGGCAAGGTTCGATGCCGAGATCGTCATTGCCACCGGCGCCAATCGCCAGAACAACCGGTCGCGGTAAATCCGGCCGAGGCTGCGCAGCTGCTCGCCGATGCCGTGAGGACGGCTCTCCTCGTGCTCGGGCACGATCGCCAGGACGGCGACACAAAGCCCGACGCTGACGGCGGCGGCGATCAACAGGAGACCGCGCCAGGTGGTCACGTGCAGGAGGAGCGCCGCCGGGAGCGAGGCTGTGAGCGCGCCGAGCCCGCCCGCGGCCATGACCCAGCCGTTGAGCACGGGCCAGCGCGACCGCGGGAACCACAGCACCACGGCCTGGAAGCTCGTCATCAGCGCGCCCGCCGCTCCGATGCCCATGATCGCCCGGCCGGCGACAAGCACCCACGTGTCGTGACCGAGCGCGAACATCACCGTGCCCACGGCGGCGACGGCCAGGAGCGTGCTCTGCACGCGCCGCGGCCCATAGCGGTCCATCAGCAAGCCGAGCGGCGCCTGGAACACCGCCGAGGTGAAGAAATAGACCGCGGTGAGAAGGCCGAGCGAACGCGCCGAAAGATCGAGATCAGCGATGAGATAAGGCGACAGCACCGCATTGAGCGAGCGGAAGAAGCTGCTGAGAAAGAACCCCGCGGCAAGCGGCAGCAGCACGCGCAGGACGAGTCCGCCGGCGATGCGTTCGCTCGTAACGGTCATCCCGCGCCAACCGCCGGTGCGCCGGCGCACAGCGCGGCGGCTTAGGTCCTCACGCCGCGCTGCGCGCGTCGCTGCGGCCAAGGAGGCCGGCGGCGACGAGAGCGGCGCGGATGCGCTCGATCTCGGACTGCGGCAGCTTGACGAGCGGCGGGCGCACCACCGCGCGCGGCTGCTTGCCGAGCAGCACCAGCGCCTCCTTCATGCGGTTGTGCATGTCGACGAAGGGGTCGCTGTAGAACGCCTCGGCCATCGGGTGGATGCGGTCGTTGAGGCGGCGCGCCTCGGCCAGGTCGTTCCCCTCGATCGCGCGGAAGAGCCGCGCCTGGAGATCGGCAATGACGCTGCCCGCGCCCGAGAGCAGGCCCTTGCAGCCCAGGACCAGCGAACTGAACAGGAAGGCGCTGTTGGTGCTGAGCACGTTGACCGGCCGCGGCAGCGATTGCAGCGTGCGGATGTGGCGCTCGTGCAGCGGCAGGTTGGGCGTCCAATCCTTGATCGCGCGCACGCTCGGCACCGCGTCGAACAGCTTGAGCAGCGTGTCGAGCGGATAGCCCTGTGTCGCCTGCGGATATTGGAAGGCGACGATCGGCAGGTCCGAGGCATCGGCGATGCGGCGGAAATGCGCGAGCACCATCTCCGGCCGCTGCCCCAGGGTGAACGGGCCCGGCGGGAAAACCAGCAGCGCCGAGGCGCCGCCCTCATGCGCCATGCGCGCGAGCCGCGCCGCCTCGAGACTGCCCTCGGCATAGATGCCGTTGACGATCGGGAGCCGGGCGCCGATTTCGTCCGCGGTGATCTCGAGCACGCGCTTCTGCTCGTCGAAGCTGCACGAGGCGACCTCGGAGGCATGCGCGTTGATGGTGATCGCGCTGATGCCGGGCACAGCGGCGACATCGCTCAGGTGCCGCCGATACGAGGCCTCGTCGATCGTGAGGTCGTCGAAGAATGGCAGCAGGCAAGCGGGAATGACGCCGTGCGGAAGGTAGTTCGGATGCCGCTTCATGGAATCTCCTGTGCTCACGAGCAGCAGCGCCCGGACATGGCCAGGACCAGCCGCTCCTCGGGGGTTAGATTATCATGTTCGTGGGCGTGCGTATGCGGGTGATGTTGGGGGTGCGCCGAAGGCGCGTCGGGCACCTCCGGCGCGTCCTGAGGCAGATCCTGGGCCCGCATCGCTTCCCGCCGCGCCGCGCTCGCCGCGGCGTCAAGGTTGAGCGTGCCGGCCACGAACACCGCGCCATAGAGCCGTTCCGCCGCCTCTTTCGAGACATAGCCCTGGCGCACGTCGTTCGCGACCGCGGCAAGGTCGCGATCGAGCGGCGAGCCGAACCCGCCGCCGCCGCCCGAACGCAGGATATAGGCATCGCCCGCCGCCAGGGTCTGGTTGAGCGCCTTGCCCGAGGGGAAGCGGTGCTCGTCGGCGCCGAAGCGGTGGATGGCGACGCCGTTGCCCTCGGCCGCCAGCCCGCCATAGAGGCCCCACGGCCGGCAGCGCACCCGGTCGATCTGGGCGTTGAAGCGGATGTCGTGGCGCGCCTGCACCACCTGCTCGGTGCCGAGCCCGCCGCGGAAGCGCCCGGCGCCACCCGAATCCGGCCGCAAAGCATAGCGCTCCACGAGCAGCGGATACTTGGCTTCGACCTGCTCGGAGGGGCCGTTATGGGTATCGCCGTCGTTCAATGCGATCGTGGCGTTGACGCCGTCGCCGTTGTGCTTGGCGCCCCAGCCGCCGCCGATGAGCCCGCCGAGATAGAGGTAGAAGCTGTTGTCGCGCGGGCGGCGGCCATTGACCCGCCCGACGCAGAGATCGGCGTGATGGCCGGCGATCACCTGGTCGGGAAGCGCCGGCGCCAGCGCCTTGAAGATGGTATCGACGATGGTCATGGGATAGGTCATCCACATGCGCATCGCCGCCGGCTTCAGCGCGCTCACCACCTTGCCCGGTGGCAGCACCACCTCGAGGGCGCGGAACTGGCCCTCGTTGATCGGCAGGTCGAGCGGCGAGGTCAGGCATTTGAACGCCACCTGGCAGCACGAGCGTCCGGCGGTCTCGCCGGAATTGTAGAAGCCCGATACCTGCTGCGCGACGTTGGTAAGGTCGACCGTCATGCGCTCGCCCGCGACCTCGACGCGGACACGGATCGGCACGCGCCTGCCGTGGGCCACGCCATCGTCGTCCATGAACGATTGGGCCTCGTAGACCCCGTCGGGGATCGCACGCACGCGGGCGCGGGCGGCGGCCTCGCTCTGGTCCATGATCTGCGCGATCGCGGCTAGCACTTCGGCGCGCCCGTATTTCTGGATCATCTCGAGGAAGCGGCGCTCGCCGGTGCGGACCGCCGCGACCTGGGCGCGGAAATCGCCCATCGCCCGCTCCGGCAGGCGGACATTGGCGCGGATGATGGCGATGATCTCCTCGTTGGCGACACCCTGGCGATAGGCCTTGACGATCGGCATCTGCAGGCCTTCGGAGAAGATGTCGGTGGTGACGCCGTCGAGCGTGCCGCCGACATCGGCCCAATGCGCCATGCAGGTCGAGAACGCGACGATCTCGCCATCGACGAAGATCGGCACCGAAAACGTCATGTGGTTGAGATGGCTGCCGGTGATGTAGGCGTCGTTGGTGAGGAGGATGTCGCCCGGCGCGATGTCGCCGTTGAAATGGCGGATCTTTGCCTTCACCGTGTCGCTCATGCCGCGAATGAACATCGGCAGGCCGAGCCCGATCGACAGCGTGTTGCCGTGCGCGTCGAACAGCCCGACGGTGAAGTCGAGCGCCTCGTAGATGATCATGTTGTAGGCGGTGCGCAGCAGATTGGTCTTCATCTCCTCGGTCGCGGCGATGAGACAATGGCGCACGATCTCGGTGATGACCGGATCGGCGCGCTGCCGTGCCGCCGCGCCTCCCGCTACCGTCAAGGCGTCATCCATGCACCGCCTCCGTTGCGCCTTGGCCCTAGCGCCGCGCGATCGCGACCACGAGGTTGCCGAATGCGTCCACCTCGAGCCGATCGCCGGGATGGAGCACCGTGGTCGAGGCATATTCCTCGACCAGCGCCGGCCCGGCAATGCGGTTGCCGCCGCGCAAGGCGTCGCGGGCGAAGGTGGGCGTGGCGACGGCGCCGCCTGCCTCGGCGAAATAGACCGGGCGCGTGCCGTGGAAGGCGTCGTCCGGCGGGGCTTCGCCGCCCGCGGCGACAAGCGCGGCGGGCGGCTTTGCCATCGTGCCCGTGACCGCGCTGCGCAGGCTCACGATCTCCGCCGGCTCGCCCTCGGCGGCGTAGCCATAGCGCCGGGCATGGACCTCGTCGAAACGGCGCTTGATGCCGGCGCGGTCCTCGTCACGAAAGAGCGCGAGCGGCAGGTCGACGGTGACCGCATGCTCCTGCCCGACATAGCGCATGTCGGCGCTGCGGCTCACCGTGACGGCGGCGAGCGCAGCGTCGTGCCCGGTCATGGCCGCGTGCCCCTCGCGCTCCATCGTCTCGTAGATCGCCGCCATCGCCGCGAACGATGCCGCGGCCAGGGGCATGAACCAGGTATGGACGAAATCCCGCCGCAGGTCGGCCACGAGCATGCCCCAGGCCGAGAAATGTCCCGGCGCGCGCGGCACGATCACCCGCGCAATGCGCAATTCGCGCGCCACCATCGCGGCATGGAGCGGCCCCGCGCCGCCATAGGCGACAAGCGCGAAATCGGCGGCATCGAGTCCGCGCTCGGTCGTGACGCGCCGCACCACATGCGCCATCGTGGTGGCGGCGATGCGCAGGATGCCCTCGGCCGCCGCAGTTGGCGCGAGCCCCAGTGGCGCTGCGACCCGCTCGCCGAGCGCGCGCAGGGCGGCGTCGCGGTCGAGCCGCATATCGCCACCGAGGAACCGGTCGGCGCCGAGCCGGCCGAGGACGAGATTGGCGTCGGTCACGGTCGGCTCGGTGCCGCCGCTTCCGTAGCAAACCGGCCCCGGCTGCGCGCCGGCGCTTTCGGGTCCGACATGGAGCGCGCCCGAAGCGGCGACGCGCGCGATGCTGCCGCCGCCGGTGCCGACCTCCTGGATGTCGATCATCGGAATCTGAACCGGCAGCCCGGTGGCATAGCCCCCGACCAGCGCGCCCCCGGTCATCAGCACCTCGCCGTCGTGGATGACCCCCGCCTTGGCCGTGGTCCCGCCCATGTCGAAGGCGATGGCATTCTTCAAACCGACGCGCTCGCACAGCGTCCTGGTGCCGATGACGCCGGCGGCGGGACCGGATTCGAGCATGCGAATGCAGGCGCGCTGCGCCTCGCCCGCATCGAACAGCCCGCCGGTCGATTGCACCACGAAAAAGCCGCGGCCGAAGCCCGCCGCCGCCAGATGCGACGTCAACTCGCCGAGATAGCGCCGGACGCGGGGGCCGATATAGGCGTTGGCGGCCACCGTCGAGGTGCGCTCGAACTCGCGGTATTCCTGCGACAATTCGTGCGAGGCGGTGACGAAGAGCCGCGGATGCGCCGCCTCGACGATCGCCTTGGCGCGGCGTTCGTGGTCGGAATTGGCATAGGAATGGAGAAAGAGGATGGCCATCGCCTCGATCCCCTCGGCCACCGCTTGCGCCACGATCGTCGCAAGCTGCGCCTCGTCGAGCGGGATGAGGACGCGTCCCTCGGCATCGATGCGCTCGCGGATCTCGTAGCGCCGCGCCCGCTCGATCAGCGGCTCGTGCCGGCGAAAGAACAGATTATAGGATTCCGGGCGGTTGACGCGGCCGATCTCGTAGATGTCGCGGAATCCCTGGGTCGTGAGCAGCGCGCAGCGCGAACCGGTGCGTTCGAGGATGGTATTGATCGCGACCGTGGTGCCGTGGAGGAACAGACGCGCGGCGGCAAAATCCACGCCCGCCTTCCGCACCCCGGCTTCGATGCCGGCGACGAGCCGCGCCGGGGTCGAGAGCGCCTTGCCGAGCCGCAACTCGCCCGTCGCCTCGTCGAACGCAGCGATGTCGGTGAAGGTCCCGCCGACATCCGCCGACAGCCGGCACCGCTGCACTGCCACGCCCGCCCTCCCGCTACGCTCTCAAGGCGCGGCGACCATACAGGCGGCCCCAGCCGGCGACAACCGCGCGCCGCAGCGAGACACGCGGCCGCAAATGGCTATAATCGGCCGCATCGGGCAGATGCAGAATCGGAGAGCGATTGATGAATTGGAACCAAAGAATTTTCGTTGCTGCGTTTGCAGCGCTTGCCGCGGCCAGCACAACCCACGTGGCGACGGCCGCGGATAACGGCGCGCAGCTTTTCCACCAGTATTGCTCCATCTGCCACGACACCACGCCAGGCAAGAACAAGGTCGGGCCGTCGCTCGCCGGCGTGTTCGGGCGCAAGGCCGGAACGGAAGCGGGGTTCTCCTATTCCCCGGGGATGCAGCATTCCGGCCTCACCTGGGACGAGCAGACACTCGACAAATACCTCACGAACCCGCGCGCCGTGGTGCCGGGCAACAAGATGCCGTTCCTCGGCGTCAAGGACCCGAACCAGCGGCACGCCATCATCGCCTATCTCAAGACGCTCAAGCCCTGAGCGCGAAAGAACACTGGCGTTGCGCGTGCTGCGCGATTGACAATGCCGCAGCGGCGCCTCACTTTGCCGCTGCGGGGGACGAAGGCACGCGCGTGTGGGGCCCGACGTACGATAGTGTTCTCCAAGCTTCCCGGGATCGCTTGTGAGGCCGTCAGTGCGTCTCGGCCCCGCCCCCGCTTTTTCTCTTTCGTCCTATTGCGTGTGGATGATGCCGTAGCCGTCGATCACCACGGTGACCGGCTTGCCGTCGTGGATGGCCGCGGCGGCGAAGCCGCCATCCATGGGGCGCAGGTCGTGCAACTCGGCATAGCCCTGCTCGGTGAAGACGCGTCGCGCCCTGTCGGCAGTCATGGGGCCGCTTTGGCTGCCGCCGGCGCAAGAAGCGAGCGCCAAGGCCAGGGCCACGAGCCACGCCCTCGTCGGCGCGGACGACCGCGTGATGAATCGGCACCCCATCCCCACTCCCGCCGCCTCGCTGCGAATTTCGCCCATTATGGTGCCTTCGCCGGCCGTGTCGCCCGAAACGGCGAACCGTGCTAGAGAACGCGCCTCGTTTCCCGGTAACGCGGGAGTTCGCGCCATGGCACGCCGCCTCGTCGACATCTCGATGCATCTCGAGAACGATGTCGCCTCCGATCCGCCCGGTTATGGCCCACGGATCGACTATGTCACGCACAAGACCTCGGCAGCAGATGTGGTGAAGTTCTTTCCCGGGCTCAAGCCCGAGGATCTGCCCGACGGCGAGGGCTGGGCGATCGAATGGATCCGTCTCATGACCCACAACGGCACCCATCTCGACGCGCCCTACCATTTCCATTCGACCATGAACCGCGGCGAGCGCGCCATCACCATCGACGAGGTGCCGCTCGACTGGTGCCTGCAGCCGGGCGTCAAGCTCGACTTCCGCCACTTTCCCGACGGCTATGTCGCCACCGCCGACGACGTGGCGCGGGAGCTCGACCGCATCGGCCACCGCCTGAAGCCGCTCGAGATCGTGCTCGTCAACACGCGCGCGGGAACCGCCTACGGCCAGCCTGGCTATGTCGCGGCGGGATGCGGCATGGGCCGCGAGGCGACGCTCTATCTGCTTGAGCGCGGCATCCGTCTCACCGGCACCGACGGCTGGAGCTGGGATGCGCCGTTCGTCCACACCAAGGACAAATACGCCGCGACCCATGACGCGCAGCTCATCTGGGAAGGCCACAAGGCAGGGCGCGACATCGGCTATTGCCATCTCGAGAAGCTGCACAACCTCGAGGCGCTGCCGGGCGACGGGTTCACCGTGAGCTGTTTCCCGGTCAAGATCCGCGGTGCGTCGGCCGGCTGGACGCGCGCGGTCGCGATCTTCGGTTCCTAGGCCTCGCGGGCGCAATAGAGCTCGCGCGCGCGGCCCATTTCGATCATGGCATCGACCAGTTGCGGCCGCGCGGCGATGCGCGCGCGATAGCACGAAGCGGCAGCGGCGACGAGGCTGCGGCCGCGGCCGAGCAGCGCATCGCCCAGTTCGATGATGCGCAGATTGGGCCAGGCCCGGGGCCTGAGCCGCACCACCTCGGCCAGCACATCGTCGGCCGCGAGATCGGGTCGCGCCTGCGCCAGGATGAGGGCGAGCGACGCGGTCGAGCGGGATAGCCCTTTCTGACAATGCACCAGGAGGTGCAATTGCGAGGCCGCGGCCATTCCCGCCGCGAAGCGCAGCAGCGCCGCCACGTCCTCGGGCCGCGGCGGCCGCAACCCGGGCAGTGGATCGACCACGTCGTGGAAGCGCAAATCGAGCCGTTCGTGCGCACCGAAACCGCCGAAGGCCGCGGGCGCCGGCCAGCCCGGATCGAGCAGCGACAGCACATGCGTGACGCCGCCGGCGCTGTGGGACTCCAGCTCCTCGATGCCGCAGATCGAAGCGCGAAAATGCGCGATTGGGACCCGGTCCATCGTCTCCTCGCAGCCGCGAGTCTGGTGCAGCGCCCTAGCGGCGGTCAACGCCGCGGCGACGCCCCCCGGAGAATACACGCTCGTGGGGTTAACTTTTCCCCTATGCTTGCGGTCGGAGCGGTGGCGGGCACGAGGAGGCCGCCCATCGTCCAGGTGAACGGCACAGCAGACCGGGGCGCACCATGGACAAGCGGATGCAGTTTCACGTCTGGTACGTCGTTGCCGCCCTCATCGGCGTCGTCATCCTGCAACAGCTCTGGGCGCAGAGCCAGCAGATCGCCTTCATCCCCTATAGCGAGTATCTCGACGATCTCAAGGCCGGCAAGGTCGCCGAGGTCAGCGTCTCGGGAAACTACATCGATGGTAAGTTGAAGAGCCCGGGACCCAGCGGCCAGACCGCCTTCGTGACGACCCGTGTGCCGCCCGACATTGCCGAGCAGCTCCAGAAATACGGCGTGAAATTCTCGGGTCAGGTGCAGAGCACGTTCCTCACCGATCTGCTGTCCTGGGTGGTGCCGACGCTGCTGTTCTTCGGGCTGTGGATGCTGTTCTTCCGGCGCATGGCGGGGCGCCAGGGTCTGGGCGGCGGCTTCATGGCCGTGGGCAAGAGCAAGGCCAAGGTCTATGTCGAGACCGACACCAAGGTCACCTTCGGCGACGTCGCCGGGGTCGACGAGGCCAAGGCCGAGCTCGAAGAAGTCGTCGCCTTCCTCAAGAACCCCGGCGAATACGGCCGCCTTGGCGCGCGCGTGCCGAAGGGCGTGTTGCTGGTGGGGCCGCCGGGAACCGGCAAGACGCTGCTCGCGCGCGCGGTCGCGGGCGAGGCGGGCGTGCCGTTCTTCTCGATCAGCGGCTCGGAATTCGTCGAGATGTTCGTCGGCGTCGGCGCTGCCCGCGTCCGCGACCTGTTCGAGCAGGCGCGCGTCAAGGCGCCGGCCATCATCTTCATCGACGAGATCGACGCCTTGGGCCGGGCGCGCGGCGCCTATCCTTTCGGCGGCGGCCATGACGAAAAGGAGCAGACCCTGAACCAGCTCCTCGCCGAGATGGACGGGTTCGATTCGCGCAGCGGCCTCATTCTGCTTGCCGCCACCAACCGGCCCGAGATCCTCGATCCGGCGCTGCTGCGCGCCGGCCGGTTCGACCGCCAGGTCCTGGTCGACCGGCCGGACAAGGGCGGCCGCATCGACATTCTCAAGGTGCATTTCAAGGGCCACACGCTCGGCCCCGACATCGATCCGGAGAAGATCGCGGCGTTGACCCCGGGCTTCACCGGCGCCGATCTCGCCAACCTCGTCAACGAGGCCGCGCTCGTCGCCACGCGCCGGCACGGCGATTTCGTCACCATGGCGGATTTCACCAATGCCGTGGAGCGCATCGTCGCCGGGCTGGAGAAGAAGAAGCGCGTGATCTCACCCCGCGAACGCGACGTCGTTGCCCATCACGAGATGGGTCATACCGTGATGGCCATGCTGCTGCCGGATGCGGATCCGGTGCACAAGGTGTCGATCATCCCGCGCGGGATCAGTGCGCTCGGCTACACGCTCCAGCGCCCGACCGAGGACCGCTTCATCATGACGCGCGAGGAGCTCGATACCAGGCTCTCGGTTCTGCTCGGCGGACGCGCCGCCGAGCAGATATTCTTCCAGCACACCTCGACCGGCGCCGCCGACGATCTCGCCAAGGCGACCGAGATCGCCCGCGACATGGTGATGCGCTATGGCATGGCCGAGCGTCTGGGTCCCGTGTCCTACGAGCCGCCGCGCTCCGCCTTCCTCAACGGCGGCGGGGCCGACATGGGCTGGCACGAGCGCCGCTACAGCGACGAGACCGCGCATGCGATCGACCTTGCGGTGCAGAGCATCCTCGAAGCCGCGCTGGCGCGCACCATCGCGCTCATGGAGCAGCAACGCGACGTGATCGAGCGTGCCGCCCGGCATCTGCTCGAAAAGGAGACGCTCGACGAGCAGGACCTCGCCACGATCAAGGCCGAGCTGCATCCGGTGACGAGCGCCGCGGCGGCGCAGTAGACGGCGCGCACGGGCCGCATGGCGTGAAGCGCCCTTGCCCCGGCAAGCATTGCCGCGCGATGTTGTAGGCAAGGTCATCCCATCACCGCCATGACTCCGCCCCCGCTCTTCGTCGACTTCGTCCTGCTGCTGGGCCTGTCGCTGTTCTTCGGCCTCGCCTTCGAGGAGTTTCACGCCCAAAGCGGCGTGGCGCGGCCCGGCGGGATCCGGACCTTTCCGCTGCTCGCGCTCGGCGGCGGCATTCTCTATCGGCTCGATCCGACGCGGCTTCTGCCCTTGGCGGCAGGCCTCGCCGTCCTCGGGGCATGGCTCGCGGTCTATTACTGGCAGCACCTGCGCGAGCGCGCGCCCGATGGAACGCCCGATGTCGGGCTGGTGGTGCCGGTCTGCAATGTGCTGGCCTATCTCATCGGTCCCATCGCTTTTGCCGAGCCTCATTGGGAAGCGGTCGCGGTCACGGTCGCGGCCGTGCTGCTGCTGACCGCGCGCGAGCGGCTGCACGGATTGGCGCGGCAGATCGAGCTGAGCGAGATCGTGACCGCGGTCAAGTTCCTCGTCCTGACCGGCATCGTCCTGCCGCTGTTGCCGGACCAGCCCGTGACCACCCTCACCGCGATCACGCCCTACCAGGTTTGGCTCGCGCTTCTGGCGGTGACGACGGTCTCCTATGCGAGCTATCTGGTCCAGCGCTTCCTCAAACCCGGCGCCAACGATCTCGCCATGGCGGTGCTCGGCGGGCTTTATTCCTCGACTGCCACCACCGTCGTGCTCGCCCGTCATGCCAGGGCCGAACGCGGCCTCAATCCGCAGGCCCAGGCCGGCATCATCCTGGCCACGGCGGTGATGTATCTCCGCATCCTGGTGATCGTCGCGGTTTTCAACTTCACGCTGGCGCGCAGCCTCGCGCTGCCGGCATTGGCCCTGTCACTGGTTGGGGCCGCGTTCGCCGGCGTGCAGTTCCGCCGCGCCCGCGGACAGGCCCGGGCGATGCAGCATGTCATTCCGCGCAACCCGCTCGAACTGTGGGCGGCGGTGGTCTTTGCCGCGCTGTTCGTCCTCGTCTCGGTGCTGGCCGGGTGGGCGCGGGACCGCTACGGCGCGCTCGGCCTCGATACCCTCGCGGCGGTGGTCGGCGTGACCGACGTCGATCCGTTCGTGCTGAGCATTGCCGCCGGCGGCACGACGCCGCTCGCCGGCGGCGCCGCGGCCGCCGCCATCCTGATCGCGGCCGGCTCCAACAACCTGTTGAAGGCGGCTTATACCATCGCCTTCGTCGGCCCGCGCGCAAGCCTGCCCGCGGCAACGGCCCTGGTTGCGCTCGGCGTGGGCTCCGGCATCGCCGCGTGGCTCATCGCCGGCGGCTGACGCGGGGTTGACACCAATCCGCGCGGCGCTACCTTAGTTCCGCCCCATCGTTGCCGGGAATGTCGCCATGGCCAAGTCGAACACCGTCCTCATTAAGCTCGTGAGCAGCGCCGACACCGGCTATTTCTATGTGTCGAGAAAGAATCCGCGCGCCAAGACCGAGAAGATCGAACTCAAGAAATACGATCCGGTCGCGCGCAAGCACGTGGTCTTCAAAGAAGCCAAGATCAAGTAGTTCCCCGCGTCTCCCGACGCGGCGCCCGCGGAATTATGCTTAACGCCTAAGCCACGGCATCGGTCGGCACATGGAGTCCGGGCGCATGCGTCACTACGCGATTGCGGCCCGCGGCCTTGGCGGCATAAAGCGCCGCATCGGCGCGCCGCAGTAGCGACGCGCTCGTCTCGTGCGCGTCCTCGGTGACGGCAAGCCCGATGCTGATCGTGACCGAAAATTTTGCCGGCGGGTCGCCGATCTCGAACGGCGCCTCCGCCACGACCATCCGCAACCGCTCGGCCACCGTTTCGGCGACGCGAAGCGGGGTCTCGGGCAGGACGACGACGAATTCCTCGCCGCCATAGCGCGCAAAGAGGTCGAAGGGCCGGACATGCCGCGATACCCGTGCCGTCACCTCGCGCAACACCGCGTCGCCGGCGGCATGACCATAGGTGTCGTTGACGCGCTTGAACGAGTCGATGTCGAGCATGAGCAGCGACGGCCCCAAGCCGCCTTCGGCCGCGCGCGCGACCAGTCCGTCGAGATGAACCGACAGATAGCGGCGATTGTAGAGCCCGGTGAGGCCATCGGTGAGCGCGAGCGACAGGCTGCGCTGATAATTCTCGTGCAGGCGATCCTGCAGCCGCTTGCGACGGATCTGCGTCTGCACGCGGGCGAGCAGCTCGTTGCGGTCGAGCGGACGCATCAGGTAGTCGCTGGCGCCGAGGTCGAGCCCCTTGGCGACGCGCGGCAACTCGTCGGAATCGCCGATCAGCAGGATCGGCACGCCGCGGCTCGCATCCTTGGCGCGCAGCTTGCTGACGATGCGCAGGGCATCGACCTTGCCGGCGGTGCTGAGGATCACGAGATCGATCCCGGCATCGCATTGCGGCACCAGTTCCTCGGGCACGGCGACGCGCACGAGATCGCCCGCGAGCGGCGCCAGCATCTCGGCGAGCCGGTTGGCCGCGAAGGCGCTCTCCTCCCACACGAGGATGCGCGGCGGCGCCTCGGCCGAAGCCGGGCGATGGTCCTCGGGGGGCATGCTGAAGCGGCCGCAGACCTCCTCGCGGTGGCGCCATTCCTCCATGGTGCGCCGCAGGCGGACGAGCGAGCGGACGCGGGCGAACAGCGCGATATCGTTGACCGGCTTGGTGAGGAAGTCGTCGGCACCGGCCTCGAGGCCGCGCACGCGGTCGGCCGCCTCGGACAGCGCGGTCACCATGACGACCGGAATGTCCTGCGTCCTTTCGTCGGCCTTGAGGCGGCGGCACGTTTCGAAGCCGTCGAGCCGCGGCATCATCACGTCGAGGAGGATGATATCCGGCCGCTCCTCCTGGGCGACGCGCAGCGCGGTGAAGCCGTCATAGGCGGTGAGGACGCTGAAATACTCGGCCTGGAGCTTGGCCTCGAGCAGCCGCACGTTCACTTCGACGTCGTCGACGACGAGTATACGAGCCGTCATGGCGCGTTCAGCTCAGGAAGCGCTCGACGGTCAGGAGGAAGTTCGCGACCGAGATCGGCTTGGCGATGTAGTCCTCGCAGCCGCCCTCGCGGATCTTCTCCTCGTCGCCCTTCATCGCGAACGCCGTCACCGCGATGACGGGGATCGCCTTCAAAGCGTCGTCTTCCTTGATCCATTTCGTGACCTCGAGGCCCGAGACCTCGGGAAGCTGGATGTCCATGAGAATGAGATCGGGCCGGTACTCGCGCGCGAGCCGCAGCGCCTCGAGACCGTCCTTGGTCTGCAAAGTGTCGTAGCCATGGGCCTCGAGCAAATCATGGAACAGCTTCATGTTGAGATCGTTGTCCTCGACGATGAGGACGCGTTTCGCGACGGGAATCCGCGTGGCTTCTGAAAGCATGGCTTGGTTCACCTGCTGCCTGGCGCATTAGAGCGGAAAGAAGTTAAAAGCTCGGTACTCCAGCCGCTATCGTATTAACTGATAGCGGTTAACGAATTGTAACCACGGGGGACGGGGCGACGACGGGCCGCGTGCGCATCGGTGTCGATCTCGGCGGCACCAAGATCGAGGCCGCCGTCCTTGACCGCGACGGCGGCGTGCTGCTGCGCCGGCGCGTGCCCACCCCCGCCGGCGACTATGCCGCCACGGTCCGGGCGGTGCGCGAGCTTGTGCTCGGGATCGAGGCGGCGCTCGGACGGGAAGCCCATGTCGGCATCGCGATGCCGGGCGTGATCTCGCCCGCGACCGGCCTCGTCAAGAACGCTAACTCGACCTGCCTCAACGGCCGGGCGTTCGACCGCGATCTCGGCGCCGCGCTCGGACGCGAGCTCAGATTTGCCAACGATGCCAACTGCTTCGCCTTATCGGAGGCGACCGACGGGGCGGCGCGGGGCGGACGCGTGGTGTTCGGCGTCATTCTCGGCACCGGCGTGGGCGGGGGCATCGTCGTCGACGGCCGGCTAATCACCGGCGTCAATGCGATCGCCGGCGAATGGGGCCATTGCCCGCTGCCCTGGCCCGCCGATGACGAGCGCCCGGGCCCGGCCTGCTATTGCGGCCGGCGCGGCTGCATCGAGACCTTCCTGTCCGGACCGGCCCTTGCCCGCGACGGCGGCGGCGACGCGGCCGCCGTCGCCGCCCGGGCCGAGGCGGGCGAGGCAACGGCGGTGGCGGCGCTGGCGCGCTACGAGGACCGGCTGGCGCGCGGCCTCGCCACCGTGATCAATCTGCTCGATCCCGACGTCATCGTTCTCGGCGGCGGCCTGGGCCGGATCGAGCAGCTCTATCGCCGCGTGCCGCTGCTGTGGGGGGCCTATGTCTTCTCCGATCGGGTAGCGACGCGCCTCGTTCCGCCGGCCTGGGGCGATTCGAGCGGGGTGCGCGGCGCGGCCTGGCTGTGGGGCGCCGACGAAGCGCCCTAGCGACGGCCGGTTCAGCAGGACGGCTTTGGCAGCGCCTCGATGTCGTCGAGCCGGGCCTTGATGACGTAATCGCCGTAATCGAGCTCCATGTCCTGCGACACGCCGTTCGACAAAAGCCGCATGCCGAGCTCGTAATCGGGCGTCTCGGATTTGGAGTCGGCCGGGAAGAACGCGAGGCGGACCCGCCACGACCGATGCTGCAGCAGCTTGCTTGAGGCCGGATCGTCCTTGTCCTTGGTCTTGCTATCGGCAGCGCCGGGCAGGTGCGACGGGCTCATCGGCGGACCGATGACGGCGCTGATCTGCGTCGCGTTGTCGACGCTCGAGCCGTCGAACACCGAGCGCGCCATGAACTGGTCGCCGGCGGTCGCGCGATCGATCAGCAGCAGCGTGTGCGCGGTCGGAAAGATCACCCCGGGCGCGAGCTTGATGGTGACTTTGTCGGGCTTGGTGAACGTGGCAATGCCGCCCTTGCCCGGGCCGTCGAGATGCGCCTCGCCGTGCAGCTCTTCCTGGAGATCGCCGTCGCGCAGGCGGCGTTCATTGAAGCGATAGCTCAGCCCGTTCTTGGCCTCCCAGGTCACCAGAGTGGAGCTTAGGTCGGACCCGCCGGATTCGGCGTAGTTGAGGTCGAGTTGGAAGCGCTGTTCGACCGTCCAACCGTCGCAGGTCTCGCCCCATTGGTAATACATCGCCCCGGACGCGCCGAGCACGCCGCTCCCGCTCCGCGCGGAATCGAGCGTGAGGCTATAGAGCGCGCGATGCGGGTCGATGTCCGCGGCAAGTCCCGCCGGCGCCAGCGCCAGAACCAGCGCCACCGCAGGGCCGATCGACCGGCCGGAACACTGTCTCATTACCCGGACTCCGCCAACGCGCGCTTAAGGAAATTCCGTTCTCAGTATCTCATGTCGCAGCGCAGCGCGGTAGCGGGACTTCGCGAGATTGCACCCCGGCGCCCGGCAGGCTCTGCCGCAGCGGGAAGAAATTTCCTGCCGCTGCCGCGCGTTATGGGCGAATACGGGCCAAATCAAGCTGGCATGGCCATTGCTTGGTACGCGCTAGCACGAACGGAAACGGGGGGCGACGATGTCGCAGCCGGCACAGCGTGAGCTTTCGCCAGACGAGGTGATCCGCCTCGATCCGCATCAACGCAAGGGCATCGACCGCATGCGGTCGATCGTCCGCCTCATGCCGCCGGCCGGCGACCAGTCGGCGCTCCGGGCGTGGGCGCTGTCGATTGCCGCCGCCGCCGATCGCCGCGTCGCCGAACTCGAGGCGCGGCTCGCGCATCTCGAGAGCGTGGCCGTGACCGACGAGCTGACCGGCGCGCTCAATCGCCGCGGCTTCGTCATCGAATTCTCCCGCGCCATCGACGCCGCCCGCCGGCGCGGCCTCAAGGGCGTGGTGCTGATCTGCGACCTCGACGGCTTCAAGCTGGTGAACGACCGGCTGGGCCATGCTTTCGGCGATGCGGTGCTGCGCCGCGTCGGCGGGCTGCTGCTGCGTGGGGTGCGCCGGATGGATGCGGTCGCGCGGCTGGGCGGCGACGAATTCGCCATCCTCCTCATCGGCGCCGATCTCGAAAGCGCGCAGCGCCGCGCGCAAAGCTTCGCCCGCGGCATCGCCGCGCTGGCGCCGCGCATCAACAGCCTCACGATCCCGCTTTCGGCGAGCTTCGGCCTCGCCGCCTATGACGGCAGCGAGGACGAGGAGACCGTGCTGAACCGCGCCGATCTCACCATGTACGCCGCCAAGCGCCGCGCTTCGGACACCACTCGCTCGACCTGCGCCGGCATGCTGCCGGCCGTGGCCGGCGCGGTCGCCGCCGCCGCCCGCGCCTGAGCCCCGCTCGAACGACGCCTCTGTGCCGCAACCGGCCGCGGCGGTCGGCGCGGCGCGGTCATCCCGGCTTCTTCGCCTCGGGCGGCAACGCAAGGCGGATATGCAGCTCCCTGAGCCGCTCCGGCGGCACCGGCGACGGCGCCTGCATCAGCAGATCCTGCGCCTGCTGATTCATCGGGAAGGCGACCACCTCGCGGATATTGGGCGTGTCCGCCAGTAGCATGACGATGCGGTCGATGCCCGGCGCCGAGCCGCCATGCGGCGGAGCGCCATATTTGAATGCGTTGAGCATGCCGCCGAACCGCGCCTCGACCTCCTCTGCCTTGTAGCCGGCGATGGCAAAGGCCTTGTACATGATGTCGGGCCGGTGGTTGCGGATCGCGCCAGAGCTCAGTTCGATGCCGTTGCAGACGATGTCGTACTGGAACGCGTTGATGGTGAGCGGGTCCTGCGTCTCGAGCGCATCGAGCCCGCCCTGGGGCATCGAGAACGGGTTGTGCGAGAATTCGATCTGCCCGGTCTCGTCGTTGAGCTCGTACATCGGGAAATCGGTGATCCAGCAGAATTCGAACACGCCGTCCTTGACGAGGTTGAGATCGCGGCCGAGCTTGAGGCGTGCCGCGCTGGCGAAGGCGCAAAAGGTCTTCGGGACGCCACAGACGAAGAACACCGCGTCGCCGTCCTTGAGCGCGAGCGCGTCGCGCAGGCGCTCGGTTCGTTCGGGTCCGATATTGTTGGCGATCGGGCCGGCGCCCTTGCCGTCGCGAAAGAAGATGTAGCCGAGCCCCGGCTGCCCCTCGCCTTGCGCCCAGGAATTCATCCGGTCGCAAAAGGCGCGGTTGCCGGCCCCCGGCGCCGGAATCGCCCAGACGCGGATATTGGCGTCGGCGGCGATCTGATTGGCGAAGACCTTGAAGTCGGAGCCGCGGAAGGTCTCGGTCGCATCCGACATGCGGATGGGGTTGCGCAGATCGGGCTTGTCGGTGCCATAACACCGCATCGCCTCGGCATAGGGGATGCGCGGGAAGGGCGGCTTCGTTACCGGGCGGCTGGCGCCGAATTCCTCGAACACGCCGTGGATTACCGGCTCGATCGCCGCGAACACGTCCTCTTGCGCGACGAACGACATCTCGAAATCGAGCTGATAGAACTCGCCGGGCGAACGGTCGGCGCGGCTCGCCTCGTCGCGGAAGCACGGCGCGATCTGGAAATAGCGGTCGAACCCGGCCACCATCAAAAGCTGCTTGAATTGCTGCGGCGCCTGGGGGAGCGCGTAGAATTTGCCGGGATGGAGCCGGCTCGGCACGAGATAGTCGCGCGCGCCCTCAGGCGAACTCGCCGTGAGGATGGGCGTCTGGAATTCCATGAAGCCCGCCTCGATCATGCGCCGCCGGATCGAGGCGATCACCGCAGAGCGCAGCACGATGTTGCGGTGGATGCTATCGCGGCGGAGATCGAGGAAGCGATATTTGAGCCGCATCTCCTCGGGATAATCGGCCTCGGTGTTGACCGGAAGCGGCAGCGGCTCGGCCTCGGAGACGACCTCGAGCGCGGCGATCTGCAGCTCGACCGTGCCGGTCGCGAGCTTGGGATTGACGGTCTCGGGCGAGCGCTCGACCACCGTGCCGGTCAGCGTCACAACGCTTTCGAGCTTGAGCGCATCGGCGGCGGCGAAGAGCGGGCTCGCCACGTCGATGACGCACTGGGTGATGCCGTAATGATCGCGCAGGTCGATGAAGAGAAGCTGGCCGTGATCGCGCTTGCGATGGACCCAGCCCGAAAGCCGCGCCGGCTTCCCTGCGTCCGCGAGGCGCAGCGCGCCGCAGGTATGCGTCCGGTAGACATGCATCTTCCGTGATCCGCTCAAAGCAAGAAGGTGGCGGCGAAAGCGGGGACAGGCCCATGGAGGCGACGGTTTGTCAAGCCGCGACGAGCCCCGTCCGCGTCAGTGCGCAAGCAGCACCGGCAAATCGATCCCCGACAGCACGTGCCGCGTATAGCCGCCAAAGACCCATTCGCGCAGCCGGCTGTGTCCATACGCCCCCATGACCAAGAGATCGGCGCCGGCCTTGACCGCTTCGGCGACGAGGTGCCCGGCCCCGGCCCCGCGCTCGGGCGCCGGGCAGCGCAGCTCGGCCGCCTCATAGCCGTGCCAGCGCAGGCGCTCGACCACCGCGTCGGCCGCATAGCCGCCGGGCGCGGCGCTCTCCGCGACCGTCATGACCACGACCTTCCGGGCCGCGGCAATGAACGGCATGGCGCCGGTGACCGCGCGCGATGCCTCCGGCCGGTCCTTCCAGGCGATGGCGACGGTGGCGAAGCTGCGCGGCGCGGTTGCGCCGGCGAGCAGAATCGGCACGCCGGCGCGGATCAGCACCGCGCCGGCCGAATCGGGCGGCAGCCCGCGGCTCGGCCCCTGGCGCGGCATCTCGCAGCGAACGACCGCGAGATCATGGCGGCAGGCGCGGACGATCAGCGTCTCCACGTCATCCCCAGACTCTTCGCGCCAATCGGCGGAAACCGCGGCAGTGGTCGCGATACCGGCAGAGACGGGAATTTTTTGCGTGCGGCAAACCGTGTCGAACGCGCGGCGGGCCTCATGCGCGCGGCGCTCGACCTCGGTGGCGATGGCGGCCATGAATTCCGCCGAGGCGATCGTCGGCGGCTGGACGGAAAGCGTCGATGCGAGCTGATCGCCGATTTCCGCCCGCACATGCAGGCATTCGATATGGGCTTGGAACAACTGCGCCACCGCCGCGGCGGTGGCGAGCCGCGTGTCATCACCGGCATCGCCCATTGCCGGAACGAGAATGGATTTGATCCCGCTCATGCTGCATCTCCCAAACACAACTGCCATAGCACGCGGGCGCGGGCCGATCCAACGGGTGGCGCGGCCGGGTTTCCCGCCCTTCTGGTGGCGCCGGTTTCGGTGTATAGGGGCACAAAGGACGGAAAGTCAGCAAAACAGCATGTCTCTCATCGCCGACAGCGACGCTCTGGCCGGATTTTGCCGCCGCCAGGCGGGACAAGGGTTCATCGCCATCGACACCGAGTTCATGCGCGACAAGACCTATTGGCCGATCCTGTGCCTGGTCCAGATCGCGGGACCGGAGGAAGCGGCGGCGATCGATCCGATGGCGGAGGGGATCGACCTCGCGCCGCTGTTCGCGCTGCTGCGCGATCCCGATGTCCTCAAGGTCTTCCACGCGGCGCGGCAGGACATCGAAATCTTCTATAACCTCATGGGCGAAGTGCCGGCGCCGCTGTTCGACACCCAGGTCGCGGCGATGGTGTGCGGCTTCGGCGACGCGGTGAGCTATGAGACGCTCGCCGGCCGGCTCGCCGGTGCGCGCATCGACAAATCCTCGCGCTTCACCGACTGGTCGCGCCGTCCCCTGACCGAGCGCCAGCTCAAATACGCGCTCGGCGATGTCGTGCCGCTGCGCCGCATCTACGAAAAGCTGAGCCAGCGTCTCGATTCCAGCGGCCGCGCCCACTGGCTCGGCGAGGAGATGGCGGCGCTCGCCGATCCGGCGACCTACCGGCTCGACCCGGCCGAGGCGTGGCGCCGGCTCAAGCCCCGCACCGCCGACCGCCGCATGCTGGCGCTCGTGCGCGAGCTGGCGCGCTGGCGCGAGACCACGGCGCAGCGGCGCAACCTGCCGCGCAACCGCGTCATCCGCGACGAGGCGCTGCTCGAGATCGCGGCCCACGCCCCGCACAGCGCCGAGGAGCTGGCGCATTCCCGCGGCCTCGGCAAAGGTTTCGCCGAGAGCCGGTTCGGCAGCGAGATTCTGGCGGTGGTGGCGCGCGTCCTGGCCTCGCCCGAGTCCGATTGGCCCGAGCCCGAGAAGCGGCGCGAGGTGCCGCCGGGCCTGGGGCCGTTGGCCGATCTCCTGCGCGTACTGCTGAAGTTGCGCGCGGAAGAGAACGACGTGGCGCAGCGCCTCGTCGCCGACGCCGAGGATCTGGAGCGCATCGCCGCCGACGACCAGGCCGACGTCCGCGCCCTCCAGGGCTGGCGCTATGAGGTGTTCGGCCGCGACGCGCTCGACCTGAAGCACGGCCGGCTCGCGCTCACCGCCGCCGGCAAGCGGCTCCGCCTCGTCCCCCTCGCCGCCGACGCGGCGCAATAGCACCGCCGCCAGTGCCGCCGGACCGGATCACACCTCAAAAGAGTGGAAAGGCTGTCCGGCAGGCCGACTGGATCTGCACCGCCGCCGCATCGCTTTGCGCGCCGGAAAGCTGCTGGACCAGGCATTGGTCGTAGGCGCGCTGACGTTCGAACATGGCCCCGGTGTTGACGACGCTGTCGTTGCAGGCCTGCCGGATGAGCCGCACCGCCAGCCGCGAACGCGTGTCCCTGGTCGCGCTCAAGACGCATTGGGCGGTCTGCTGCATCTGCGGCGTCTGCGCATGCGCCGCAAGGGCGGGGCCCAGCGCGAACCCTGCGACGGCCGCAACAACCCGAAACTTGATCGCCATCGTCGCTCCCCCGGACCGGCGTGCCGTGCCGAGCCGTCACCGGATCGAAGCCGGTGAGGTCGTCATTCTGCGGCGAATTTGCGTTCGCGACAATCCCGACACGTGCCGCAGTTTTGCCGACAGAGACGGCCGCGCCTCACACCCCGCGCAGCTCGGCGCTGCGGCCCATGGCGCGGGCTAGCGCGTCGAGACGGCGCTGGACGGTCTCGCCGAACCGGCCGGTGCTGCTCGGCGCGAAATTGAGCACCACCGCGCCGTCGCCGAGGCCGAGCGTCACCCCGCCCAAGAGCCCCGGCACGCCACCCATGATGGTGTAGCCCAAGCGCAGCGCGAGGCCGACGATCCGTGCCGCGGCGAGCGCGTCCTCGTCCAAAAGCTCGAGCGGCGCCGCGAGATCGACGGTGGCGCGGCCGCCATAGCGGGCGTGCAGCGCCAGCGCGATGAAAGCGCGCTCGGCATGGTTCACGCCGGTCACGGGCATGTAGAGCGCGTGGCGAAGCGCCTGCTCGGCGCGATAATCGGGATGCTCGTCCCAGGCGATGTCGCTCAACATCGCCGTGGCGCGGCGCAGGCGCTGGCGCGACGGCGGCTCCTTGGGGAAAAGCGGGCCGGTCCAGGCGTAAAGCGCCTCGCCGCTGGCGCCGAAGCGGGGGTTGAGCTGCGCCGCCTCGGTGCAGGCGGCGACGAGCGGATCGCTGCGCTGCTCGGCGGCGTCGAGCAGGCTGTAGAGATGACCCTCGCGCAAGCCCGCCGCGGAAAACACCACCGCGCGCGGCTCGACCCGGCGCAACAGCCGCAGCAGCAGCCGCGCCGCCAGCGGCACGACCTCGAGGCGCTTGCGCGACACCGTGCTGATCCGCTCGAGCGATTTCCGCGATTGCCGCGCCACCAGGTCGAGATATTTCTCGGCCTCGGCGCGCGCCAGCGTGTATTCCTGAATGATGTGCAGCGGATATTGCGCCTGCTCCATGTGGAGACGGGCAAGCGCGCGCCAGGCGCCGCCGACCGCATAGAAATTGCCGTCCGCGTTCCGCGTCAGCCACGGCACGGTCGCGAGCTGCCGGTCGATCGTGTCGCGCACGCGCTTCTCGTCGTCGGCGACCGCGGCGAGGCGGAGCGGCCCGATCGGCAGCGTCGCCGCCACACCGGCGCGGCCCTTGGCGATCGGCACCAGCTCGACGCTGCCGCCGCCGAGATCGCCGGCGACGCCGGTCGCCTCGGGGATACCCGACAGCACGCCCAGCGCCGAATAGCGCCCCTCCTCCGCGCCCGCCAGCACCCGCACGCGCACGCCGAAGCGGCGCTCGATCTCGGCCGCGAAATCCTTGCCGTCGGCGGCGTCGCGCATCGCGGCGGTGGCGAGCACGTCGAGCCGCACCACGCCGATCGCCTGCGCCAACGCGACGAAGCGCTGCAGATTGACGCGCGCCAGTTCGACGCCGTCGGGATTGAGCCGGCCGGTCTCGCTCAGGCCACGGCCGAGGCCGCACAGCACCTTCTCGTTGAGCAGCGTGCGCGCGGCGCGCCGCACCCCGTCATAGACCACGAGACGCAGCGAGTTGGAGCCGATGTCGATGACGGCGACGCTGTCGCGCCGCCCGTTCGGGGCGATCGTCGCCTCGGCGCGCCGGGTGGTCGACGTCGCGCTCAAGTTTCGGCCTTCTCGCTGACGAGACGCGGCGACGACCTGGTGCGGTGCAGCGCGCTGCCGCGGCCCGACAGGCTGGGGTTGGTCATGAAATAGGTATGGGCGCTGAAGCTCTCGGGATCGGTATTGTCGCGGCGATAGACGCCGTCGGCCTCAAGCCACCAGGTCTGGGCCTCGTCGCGCAGCATGTGGACCATGATCTCCTCGATCACCTGGCGGTGCACGGTCTCGTTCTCGATCGGCACCAGCGCCTCGACGCGCCAGTCGAAATTGCGCGGCATCCAGTCGGCGGAGGAGATGAACACCTTGGCCTCGGGCGACGGCAGCTTCTTGCCATTGCCGAAGCAGACCACGCGTCCGTGCTCGAGGAAGCGGCCGATGATGCTCTTGACGCGGATATTCTCGGACAGGCCGGGAACGCCCGGCCGCAGGCAGCAGATGCCGCGCACGATGAGGTCGATCTCGACGCCCTCCTGCGAGGCGCGATAGAGCCGGTCGATGATCGCCGGATCAACCAGGGCGTTCATCTTTGCCCAGATCTGCGCCGGCCGCCCGGCGCGGGCATGGGCGATCTCGTCATCGATCAGTTCGACAAGGCGCAGGCGCAGGTTGAGCGGCGCGACCGCGATCTTCTCGAGCGTCGCCGGCGTCGCATAGCCGGTCATGTAGTTGAAGAGCCGCGCCGCGTCTCGGCACAGCGCCGGATCGCAGGTGAAGAAGCTGAAATCGGTATAGACCTTGGCGGTATACGGATGATAGTTGCCGGTGCCGAAATGCACGTAGGAGCGCAGCTCGCCGCCCTCACGCCGCACGATCAGCGATACTTTGGCGTGGGTCTTGAGGCGGACGAAGCCATAGACGACCTGCACGCCCGCGCGCTCGAGATCGCGTGCCCAGCGGATATTCGCCTCTTCGTCGAAGCGCGCCTTCAGCTCGATCAGCGCCGTCACCGATTTGCCGGCCTCGGCCGCCTCGATCAGCGCGCGCACGACGGGGCTGTCGTGGCTGGTGCGATAGAGCGTCTGCTTGATCGCGACCACCGAGGGATCGCGCGCCGCTTGGCGCACGAACTGCACCACCACGTCGAAGCTCTCATAGGGGTGGTGGACGATGATGTCCTTCTGGCGGATCGCGGCGAAGCAGTCGCCGCCGAAATCGCGCACACGCTCGGGAAAGCGCGGGTTATAGGGCGTGAACGCCAAGTCCGGCCGCTCGTCGATAATGAGCTGGCGCGTGTCCGCGAGGCCGAGAAGCCCATCCAGCGGAAAAACGTCGTCGGGCGAGGCATCGAGCTTCTCGATGAGGAAACTTAGGAGACTCCGTGGCATGCTTTCGTCGACGCTGAGCCGGATCGCATGGCCGCGACGGCGGCGCTTCAGCGCCGACTCGTAGAGCCGCACCAAGTCCTCGGCTTCCTCCTCGATCTCGACCTCGCTGTCGCGCAGGATGCGGAACATCCCGCGGCCCTCGACCGCGAAACCGGGAAAGAGATGGTCGAGATGGAGCCCGATCAACTGCTCGAGCGGCAGGAAGCGGATCGCGCGTCCCGGCAGCCGGATGAACCGCGTGATCGTGCCGGGGATCAGCAGCAGCGCCTGCATCCGCTCGCCGTCGCTCAAGCGGCTCAATTCGAGCGCGAGGCCGAGACCGAGATTGGCGATGAACGGAAACGGATGTGCGGGATCGATGGCGAGCGGCGTAAGGACCGGGAAGACCTCGCTCATGAACCGGTCCGAAAGCCAGACGCGATCTTCGCCAGTGAGATCGTCAGGACCCACCACCGCGAGCCCGGCATCCGCCAGCTCGCGGCGGAGCGCGCGCCACGTCACCTGCTGGTCGTGCATGAGCGTTCCGGCGCGGGTGTTGATCGCCGCGAGCTGTTGGGCCGGTGTGAGCCCATCCTGGCTCGCCGTGGTGATGCCCGCGAGCACTTGGCCTTTGAGGCCGGCAACCCGCACCATGTAGAATTCGTCGAGATTGCTTTCGGAGATCGACAGGAAACGCAGGCGTTCGAGCAGCGGATG
This sequence comes from Allostellaceae bacterium, assembly GCA_035532935.1. GTDB lineage: Bacteria > Pseudomonadota > Alphaproteobacteria > ATCC43930 > CGMCC-115725 > DATJLY01. The sequence continues at coordinate 1,294 of DATKQE010000079.1, read as the reverse complement.
GCGCGGGTTGTCGGCCTCGGCCAGAACGCGCTCGTTGAAGGCAAGCCAGGACAGTTCGCGGTTGATGAAGCGCTCGGGCGAAGCCTCGCCGATTCCAGCGTCGCTGGCACGCACCGCGTCGGGCATGATCTTGCCTCCCGTTCCCTGGATCAGGGTCAGAGACTATAACCGTTCCATGAATATAGCATTTCAAGCCGCTGCCACGCCATGATTCGGCTCTGCCTGATGCGCCACGCCAAAGCCGAGCAGGACGAGGGCGGCGGGCCCGACCGTGAGCGGCGGCTGACCGGGCGCGGCGAACACGCCGCGACGGCGATGGCGCGCTGGATGGCCGAAGCGGGCTGGACACCCGATCTCGCGCTGTGCTCGAGCGCCCGGCGCACGCGGCAGACGCTCGCCTTCATGCTACCGGAACTGGGCGGCAAGCCGCCGCAAGTACATTACGCGGATGCACTCTACCTCGCCGAACCCGAGGCGCTGCTGCGACGGATTCGGCGGGTGCCGGCCGGTTGGTCAAGCGTGCTGGTCATCGGCCACAATCCCGGCCTGCATGCGCTGGCCGTGGCGCTTCTGGATGAATCCAGCGGCAAGCCGGCGCGGCGGCTCAGGGAGGCGATGCCCACGGCAGCTTTGGCTTGCTTCGAACTCGAGGACGGTTGGGCGGCGCTCGGACGCGAGCCCGCGCGGCTCGTTCATTTCGTCACGCCAAAGGACATCGCGCACGGTGACGGTTGAGGTCATTCCTCGGGCGACTCCTCGCCCAGTACGGCGCGGACGAGCGGAATGGTGACGCGCCGGCGCGCCGCGAGCGCGGCCTGGTCGAGCGCGACCACGGCACTCTGGGCCGCCGCGAAGGACCGCTCGAACCGGGCCAGAAGATAGGCCACCACCTCTTCGCCGACTTGGATCTGGCGATCGGCAAAGAGCTTGACCAGCACTGCCGAGAGCAACCCTTCGTCGGGCGGCGCGATCAGCGCGACGGGCGCCGTCAGCAGCCGGGAACGCAAATCGGCGAGCGCGATGCCCCAGCGCGCCGGCGGCTGCCGTGCCACCACCAAAAGATGCCCGCGGCGCTCGGCCAGCAGGTTGTAAAGATGCAGCAGCGCCTCTTCATCGGCCGTCTCGGCGCGGTCGAGCGCGACGGCCCGCGCGGCGCCCAGGCGGTCGCCGACGGCGGCGACGGTGAGGTCGCCGGGCGCCAGCAAGAGCGCGCCCGAGCGTGCGGTGAAGACATGAGCGAGATGGGTCTTGCCGCTGCCCGTGGGCCCGGCCAGCGCCAGCGCCGGCCCCGACC
>DATKQE010000078.1:0-86522 GCA_035532935.1 Allostellaceae bacterium | reverse complement strand
AGTGATGGTGATGATGGTGGCGAAAGGGCGCGGCGGATTGCTGCGCCGCATCGCTGGCCGCGGTGGCGCCGGTCGTGGTCGGGTTGGCGCCGGTCGTGGCCAGGTCATTGGCGATCTGGCCGAGGATCGACTGCAACTCGCCGGCGAGACCGGCGAGCGACGGATCGCTCGACCCGCCGGCGGCGGTGCTTCCGGATGTGGCGCCGCCGCCACCCTGCAGCAGCAGCATGAGATTGTTCGGCAGCGAAACCGGCGCACCGGATGTCGCTCCTGGTGTCGCCGCCGCCGCACCGGACGACGAATCGCAGGGAACGAACGAGGCGAATCCGGATGAAGCGGCGCTGCCGCTGCCGGCGGCATTCGTCCCGCCGGGCGACTGCCACATCGACCACAACTGCGCGGCGGCGTTGGATGAACTGGCAATCATGGGACACTCCGGCCGTTTCGCCGGTGGCGCTGCAATTCCCGGGCCGGTTTCGATCCGGCCGTTCCAGCCGCCCGGCGCGCCGCAGGGCCGCGGCAGTTTCCGCCGCCCGGCAGGAAATGCCGGTGTCCGCCGGTCATTCCGGCGCGCCAAGCTTGCCAAGCGCGATCAATTCGTTATGGTCGCGCCGCGCAACCAAGGACGACGCGACCATGGCGATGACGGACCAGGAATATCGGCGCCACCTCAAGACCTGGCTGGCCTTCGGCCGCCTGATGCGCTGGGTGGTCGGCCTCATCATCATCGTGCTTGTGCTGATGGCGTATTTCCTGCTGTAGCAGGCGCGGCGCCGGCCCCTCAGGGGCAGATGTCGAGGTCGCTGAAGAAGAACGCGATCTCGGCGGCGGCGTTATCGGGCGAATCGGAGCCGTGGACCGAATTCGCCTCGATGTTTTCGGCGAAGTCCTTGCGGATGGTGCCGGGGGCGGCCTTGGCCGGGTCGGTCGCGCCCATCGCGTCGCGGTTGCGCGCGACCGCATTCTCGCCCTCGAGCACCTGGGCCACGACCGGGCCCGACGACATGAAGGCGACGAGGCTGGCGAAGAACGGCCGCGCGCGATGCACGGCATAGAACGCCTCGGCCTGGGCCCGCGTCAGGTGCAGCCGCTTCTGGGCGATGATGCGCAGCCCGTGCTGCTCGAGCCGGGCATTGATCAAGCCGGTGAGGTTCCGCCGCGTCGCATCCGGCTTGATGATCGACAAAGTTCGTTCCAGGGCCATGGACGCCGCTACTCCCTCGCGCGCGAAATGGCCGCGGTTATAGCCGCGGGCGCTGCCGCCATCAACCGTCGCCGCCGCGCCGGTCCCAACCGGTCGCGGTCTGGCGCCAATAGACGAGGTCGTGGCCCGCCGCCTTGGCCGCGCGCCAGCGCGCCCGCGCCGCCGCGACCGCGGCCTCGTCGTTGCCGTCGAACAGGTCGCAGACACGACGGAAGCCAGCGAGCTGCGCGCTCGCGGCGCCGTCCACCAGCACCAGCATGGTGGCGCCGTTGGGATTCTCGTCCGCGGTGGTGAGCCAGATCGGCTGGCGCGGCTCGGTGCCGTCGCGCACGGCGCCGTGCGGCAGGAAGCTCGCATCGCTATAGGTCCACAGCAGCGCATCGAGCGCCGCCACGCGTTCCGCCGATCCCGCGATCACCACGGCGCGATGGCCCTCGGCCAGCGCGCGCTCCAGCAGCCGCGGCAGCGCGCGCTCGAGCGGGGTGGTGCCAAGGTGGTAGAAGCCGACCTCGCTCACGGCTCTTCGTAATACTCGGCGACGAAGCGGTCGAGCAGGCGCAGGCCGAACGCGGTCGCGCCCTTGGGCACGGTGGCAGCGTCCTTCTTCGACCAGGTCGTGCCGGCGATGTCGAGATGCGCCCACGGCACCTTGTCGACGAAGCGCTGCAGGAACTGCGCCGCGGTGATGCTGCCGGCCTCGCGGCCGCCGATGTTCTTGACGTCGGCGGCATCGCTGTCGATCAGCTTGTCATAGGCCTCGGCCAAGGGCATGCGCCACAGCTTCTCGCCGACGCCGCGGCCCGCGGCGAGGAGACGCTCGGCCAGCTCGTCGTTGTTGGCATAGAGCCCGGCATGCTCGTGGCCGAGGGCGACGATGATCGCGCCGGTGAGCGTCGCGAGATCGATCATGAGCTGCGGCTTGAAGCGGTTCTGGCAATAGGCAAGCGCGTCGGCAAGGACGAGCCGGCCCTCGGCGTCGGTGTTGATCACCTCGATGGTCTGGCCCGACAGCGAGGTGACGATGTCGCCGGGGCGCTGCGCCGAGCCCGACGGCATGTTCTCGACCAGGCCGGCGATCCCCACCGCGTTGACCCTGGCCTTGCGCGCGGCCAGCGCCCGCATCAGGCCGATGACCACGCCCGCCCCGGCCATATCCCACTTCATATCCTCCATGCCGCCGGCGGGCTTGATCGAGATGCCGCCGGTGTCGAAGGTCACGCCCTTGCCGACGAAAGCGACGGGAGCGGGGTTCCGGGCCTTGGCGTGACCCTTCCACTGCATCACGACGAGGCGCGGCGGGCGCGCGCTGCCCTGGCCGACGCCGAGCAGCGCGTTCATGCCGAGCTTCTTCATCTGGCGCTCGTCGAGCACCTCGACCTCGACGCCGAATTTCTCGAGCCCGCGCGCCGCCTCGGCGAGGCTCTCGGGATAGATGACATTGGCCGGCTCGGAAATGATGTCGCGGCTGAAGAACACCGCCTCGGCGACCTTCTCGAGCGGCTGGAACGCGCGCCGCGCGGCGGCCGGGTCCTCGACCAGGATGGTCAGCTCCTCGAGCGACGGCTTCTTCTCCGGCTTCTCCTTGGTGCGGTACTTGTCGAAGCGGTAGGAGCGGAGCTTGACCCCGAAGGCGACATCGGCGGCAACCGCCGCCTCGTCCGCGCCGGCGTGATCGATCACCACCGCCGCCTGCTTCACGCCCGCCGCATTGAGCTGCGCGACGATGCCGCCGCCGCGGTTCTGCCACGCGCCGCGCTCGCCGCCGCCTTCCTTGCCGATGCCGTAGAGCAGCACGCGGCCCAGCTCGAGATGCGCAGGCGCCAGCACCGTGAGCGTCTCGTCACCCTTGCCCTTGAAGCGGCTCGCCGCCATGGCGCGCTCGATCATGCCACCGCTTTCCGCATCGAGCCGCTTGGCCGTGGCCAGCAGCACCCGCTCCTCCGCCACCGGAACCGCCACCGTTCCCGTGTGCGGCAGCCGCGGCGCCGCGAAAGCGATCTTCATGCGCGCTCCTTCTTCACGTCCGGTTGGGCGATAGACGGAATCGGCGCGCCGAGTCAACCTCCGACCCGCGCTGGCGCCAGGCGGAACACCGCGAAGCGCGGCGCCTGGAACACCGGGACGAGGCCGCCCCGGTCGGCCAGGACGAACGGCCGCACCCCGGCAAAGACGATATAGTCATAGCGGGCCAGCGTCGCCCGATCGGCGGCGTCGAGCGGCGGCGCGCCGACGACGAATGCGTCCCACAGCCGGTCCGACGCGGTCGCCGCGGCGAGCGCGCGATAGGCCGGTTGCATCACGATCGGCTGCTGCGACGGCCGCGCGAACAGCGTCGGCACGAAGGCATCGCGCCGCGCCGCCGCCAGCACGGCAAAATGCACGAGCGGCGTCGCCGACACGTTGATGGCGGCGGGCGGAAACGCGACCGCGACGCGGCTGCCGCGGGGAATGCGGTCGAGCCCGGCGAGGAGCGTGTGGTATTCGCGATCGCTCGCCTGCCAACTCGCGGCGACCGTGCCGAGGCGCAGCAGGAACATCGCGGCCGCGGCGGCGAGCACGGCGCGTTCGAGACGCGGCCGCGGCCCCGCCCAGACGGTGGCGGCGCACAGCACCAGCGCCAGCGCCAGCGGCAGACGGCGATCGGCCCCGGTGGCGCCCAGCAGATCCGTCGGCATGACGAGATAGGCGAGGCCGAGCAGCGCCGCCGGCAGCAGCAGCGCCGGCGCGAAAGCGAGAAAGCGGCAAGCAAAAAGATAGCCCAGCCCGGCAACCGCAAGCACGAAGCAGGCGACGTCGAACGGGCGGTGATAGAGATCGAAGACGCTGAACAGAAGATCGAGCTTGCGCCAGGGCTGGCCGAAGCCCACCCCCCCGCCGCCGCTGGTGCCGGCGAGCAGCATGACCGCGAGCGGCAACAGCAGCGGCCCCGCCGCCACGGCCAGTCGTGGCGCCGCGGCGCCCAGCCCCTGCCACCGCCGCCGCACGGCACCGGCCTCGTGGCCGAGCCATAGCACCGCGTAGACGCCGAACGCCGCGAGATGCGCGAAGAAGACAAGGAACGCAAAGGCCGTGCCCGCGGCGAGCCGCACTGCGGCGCCGCGGCGGCTCAGCGCTACCGCGCCGGCCAGCGCCAGAAACGCGAGGCCGAGACCGAAAAGATAGTTGAGCATCCCCCACAGCAGAAGCCGGTTGTAGACGACGAGAAAGGCAAGGAGCGGCCACGCCGACCAGCGGCCGCAGACGACCCGGTGGAGCATCGCCGCACCGCCCGTCAGCACCAGGAACACGAGCAGCACGAACAGTTTTCCCGCCGCCGCGAGCGGCATGACGGACAGCAGCACGGGCACGATCACGTCCATCGCGAGATCGGGAATGGGACGCCACGCGAGCGCATAGAAGCGCTGCAGCGTCGCGTCGTGCGGCAGGCTCGCCAGAAGCTGCATGCGCGCCAGGTGATTGGGATAATCCACCAGCGGAAGCATGCCCGCGCGCAGCACCGGGACGGCGGCGAGCGCGAAGAACGCGGCATAGAGCGCCGCGAACGCCAGCGGCGACAGACGCGACGGGTCGAGGCCTTGCCGCATCGGCGCAGATTTCCACGCCCGGCGCGCGGGTTCAAGCGCCGGCGCGGCGGAATTCGGCCCCGCGCGGCGAAAACGGGGCGCGGCAATTCCGGGACTAGGCTCGCGGCGGAGCCCGCCCCTATAATCGCGCCATGAACGGGATCACGCGCTATATCCTGCGCCAGACCATCGTCATCTCGCTGTTCGTCACGGCGGCGCTCAGCATCGCGGTGTGGCTGATCCAGTCGCTGCGGCTCATCGATCTCATCGTCAACCGCGGCCTGTCGGTCGGGCTGTTCCTCCACCTCGCACTGCTCGTCCTGCCGCGGTTCATCGACGTGGTGCTGCCGGTCGCGGTGTTCATCGCCGTGCTCTTCGTCTACAACAAGCTCGCAGCCGAGAGCGAGATGGTGGTGATGCGCGCCGCCGGCGTGAGCCAGGCCGGGCTCGCGCGCCCGGCCATCATCATCGGTCTGCTGGCGACGCTGGTGCTCTATGTGCTCTCGCTCTCGCTCGTGCCGGCGGCCAACCGCGCGTTCAAGGACCTGCAGTTCAAGATCCGCAACCGCTTCGCCACCGTGCTCATCCAGGACGGCGTATTCAATACCATCTCCGACCGCCTGATGGTCTACGACATGGGCCGGAACGCGGCGGGGGACCTGCTCGGCCTAGTGATCTACGATGCGCGCGATCCGATGAAGCCGGTCACGATCTTCGCCGCGAGTGGCGCCTTCGTCGATACGCCCGAGGGGATACGCCTCTTCATGGTGGACGGCACCCGTCAGGTGCGCGACAAGGCGAACGGCCACCTGTCGGTGCTGACTTTCGCCCGCTATACCTATGACCTCGGAAACCTCGGCGAGGCCGCCGGGGCACGCGACCGCGAGCCGGACGAGCGCCATACCACCGAGCTCCTGCCCTTTGCGCGGCGGCAGACCGATGAGCGCGCCGCGCGCGCGCTCATCGTGGAGTTCAATCTGCGTCTCGCCGGCCCGCTCGCCGGGCTGGCGATGGCACTCGTGCCGGTCCTCTGCCTGCTGCCGGGCGAGTTCAATCGCCGCGGCCAGGCGCGGCGGGTCCTGGTCGCCGTCGCCCTCGCCTTCGCCCTGGAATTCGTCGATCTCGGCCTTCGCGACCTGTCGGGGCGACTCGACGCGGCGATCCCGCTCCTTTATCTCGGCCCGCTGCTGCCGCTCGCCGCCGCCGCGTGGCTGCTGTGGCCCGACCGACGATTCGTGCCGGCGGCACGCGCCTTCTCGCGGCTATCGGGCTGAGTCGCGCATGTATCCGGGCAAGACCCTCTTCCGCTACATCGCGGTTCAGTTCCTGGGCTGGTGCGGCGGCGTGTTCGCGGCGATGCTGAGCATCGTCTTCCTGCTCGATTACGTCGAATTGATCCGCCGCTCCGGCGCCAAGCCGGACGCCACCCTGCTCGTGCTGCTCGAGATGACGCTGCTGAAGCAACCGTACATGGCGCAGCAGATGATGCCTTTCGTCGTGCTGTTCGGAACCATGATGGCATTCTGGCGGCTGACGCGAAGCAACGAGCTGGTGGTGGCCCGCGCCGCGGGCGTGTCGGTTTGGCAGTTTGTCGCCCCGCCGCTGGCCGGCGCGTTCCTCATTGGCGTACTGACGGTCACGGTGTTCAACCCGGTCGCGTCGGTGATGCAGGCGAGCTACGAGCGGCTCGACGACCGCATCCTCCGCAACGGCAGCGACCGCCTCACCCTGTCACGCACCGGGCTGTGGCTGCGGCAGAGCGACGGGTCGGGGATTCAATCGATCGTCCACGCCGACCGCTATTTCGCCAAGGACCAGGCGCTCAGCGGCGTGACCATCCTGTTCGTCGCCGACGACCGCAATCTGAGCCAGCGCATCGATGCGCGCGAGGCCCGGCTCGGCGATGGCAAGTGGGAGGTGGTGGATGGCTCGGAGTGGCGGCCGAATGCGGCGCCGGAACATTTCGACCGCATCGACGTTCCGACCAATCTCACGCCGCGCAAGATCCAGGACAGCTTCGCCGCGCCGGAAACGATGTCGTTCTGGGAACTGCCGAGCTTCATCCGGCTGCTCGAGAGTTCGGGCTTCCCGGCGCTGCGCCATCGCCTTTACTTCAATTCGCTGCTGGCGCGGCCGCTGCTCTTTGCGGCGATGGTACTGATCGCCGCGCCGTTCAGCCTGCGCATGCAGCGCCGCGGCGGCACCGCCACGATGATCGCCGGCGGCGTCGCCTGCGGCTTCGCCCTCTATTTCCTTTCCGACGTGGTGTTCGCGCTCGGACTCTCCGCCACGATTCCGCTGGCGCTCGCCGCCTGGACGCCGGCGGGCGTGAGCACGCTGCTCGGGCTGAGCCTTCTCTTGCATTTGGAGGACGGCTGAACCCCATGCGTCGCGCCGCTATCCCGCCCGGCCTCGCCCTGGTCCTCATCCTCGGCGCATCCGGCGCGAGCCCTGCCGCCGCGTTGCCGGCGCGTGCCGCCCCGGGCGTGACGAAGCCCGTCCTCGTCAGCGCGGATGAACTGCAATACGACCAGGATCTAGGGCTCACCATCGCCAAGGGCCACGTCGAACTCGACGAGAACGACCAGATCCTGCTCGCCGACGCCGTCACCTACAACGAGCGCACCGACACCGTGACCGCATCGGGCCATGTCAGCCTGCTGCAGCCTACAGGCGACATCGTCTTCGCCAATTACGTCGAGCTGAACCACGACATGCGCGACGGCTTCATCAAGGACATCCGCATCCTGATGTCGGACCGCTCGCGGCTTGCGGGCAACACGGCGCGCCGCATCAACGGGACGCGCACCGAGATCAAGCGGGGCGTCTATTCGCCCTGCGAGCTTTGCCGCAGCGATCCCACGCACCCGCCGGTGTGGCAGATCAAGGCCGCGGAAGTCGTCGACGACAAGCAGGAGAAGATCGTCGAGTATCACGACGCCGTGATGGAGATCGACGGCATCCCGGTGTTCTATGCGCCCTATATGTCGAGCCCCGAACCCTCGGTGAAACGCGCGAGCGGGTTGCTGGTGCCGACCATCGGCTACAGCAACACGCTCGGCTTCCATACGGCGATCCCGTATTACTGGGTGATCGGCCCCGACAAGGACGCGACGTTCCGCCCGATCATCACGACCAGCGCCGGCGTCGTCTTCGGCGGCGAGTACCGCCAGCGCTTCGGCAACGGCTACATGACGAACGACGGCAGCATCGAGGTCGGCGGCGGAACCCAACCGGCATCGGCGGCCAATATCGGGCCGTCGGCCGGTCCGGTGCGCGGCCATCTCTTCGGCAGCGGCGAATGGGACATCAACGACGACTGGCGCGTCGGCTATCTGGTGCAGCGCGCCTCCGATCAGACCTATATGCTCCGCTACGGCTTCAACACGCCCGCCAATTACCTCACGACGCATCTCTTCGCCGAGGATTTCGGTCAGAACAGCTATGGCAACATCAGCGCCTATAACTTCCAGAGCCTCAATCCGCTGATCGGCGATTCCGTCCAGTCGACGGTGCTGCCGATCGCGAGCTACGACTGGCACGGCACGCCCGACCGGTGGGGCGGTACGCTGGGCTTTTCGGGCAACGCCCTCAACCTGCTGCGCCGCACCGGTCCCGAGGAACGGCGCCTTTCGACCAGCGCCGGCTGGACGCTGCCGTTCAACGGCGTGTTCGGCGACCGCTTTACCTTCAGCACGAGCGTGCGAACCGACGCCTATAATTCCGACCACGTGGCATTGACGCCGAACTTCACGACGCTCACGAGCACGATCGGCACGACCGTCCAGTTGCCGAGCAATGTCGGCACCTCGACGCAATGGGCCGGGCGCGTCTTTCCGTCCGCCGAACTCAAATGGCGCTATCCCTGGGTTCGGGCCGACAGCGGCGGCAGCGCCCTCATCGAGCCGATCGCCGCCGTGATCGCGAACCCCAACGGCGAAAACCCCGCGAGCATCCCCAATGTCGATAGCCAAGGCTTCGAATTCGACGAGACGAGCCTGTTCGTCGCCAACCGCCTCCCGGGCTACGACCGCGTCGACAGCGGCCAGCGGGTGGATTACGGGATGCATGGCGAACTGCAAACCCACGGCTGGGGCAATTGGGAAACGTTGGTGGGTCAGAGCTATCGCTTCGAGCGCAGCAGCGTGTTCGCGCCGGGATCGGGGCTCGAGGATCGGCTTTCCGACATCGTCGGGCGGCTCGCGGTCGTGACCGGCAGCTATGTCGACTTTCTCTACCGCTTTCGCCTGGACAAGAGCGATCTCGCGATGAAGCGGCAGGAGGCGCAGATCTCCGCCGGCCCGAAAAGCCTGCGCGCCAGCGTGAGCTTCATCTCGATCTCCGCCACCCCCGGCAGCAGCTCGATCGCCGGCTCCCCCGGCAGCAGCGGCGTCCCGGCCGGGAACCAGATCGGCGCCGCGATCAACGCGGAGCTGACACGCACCTGGTCGCTGGCGCTCAACGACACGCGCTCGTTCGGCAGCGGCGGCGCGACGATCGGGGCAGGCGTCTCGCTCACCTACCGTGACGACTGCTTCGCCGTCGTCACCTCGGTCACCCAATCGGGCATTCGGGTCGGCGACGTGCGACCCGGCGTCTCGGTGCTCCTCACGCTGATCTTCAAGAATCTCGGCGAGGTCGGCGAGAAGGTGTTTTCCGCGAGCGGCACGTAGCGGCAGAAGCGACAGGGACAAGCGGCGGTGCTATGGTTGCGCCGCCGTCGCCGCGGTCCCCGAAGGCATGGAGTTTTGACGCTTTGTCATGAAGTGGTTGATCGCGTTGTTTCTGGTCCTCGCCTGCGCTGCGGCGCCGGCGCAGGAGAGCCACATCGTCGCCGTCGTCAACAGCGAGATCATCACCAATGACGATCTCGCCGCGCGGCTCAAGCTGGTGCTGGCCTCCTCCAATCTTCCCGACACGCCCGAGAACGAAAAGCGGCTGTCGGCGCAGGTGCTGCGCGCCCTCATCGACGAGAAACTCGAGATGCAGGAGGCCAAGCGCCTCAGCATCTCGGTCCCGAAGAGCGAGGTTGACGACGCCATCGCCAACATCGAAAAGCGCAACAACATGCCCAAGGGCGGACTCGACGCCTATTTCAAGGCGCATGGCATCCCGCGCAGCACGCTCGTCGATCAGATCACCGCAACGCTCGCCTTCGGCAAGATCGTGCACAGCCGCGTCTCCGAGGATGTTTCCGTCTCCGAGGACGAGGTGAACGATGCGATGAAGCGCCTCAAGGCCGATATCGGCAAGCCGCAGAGCCGGGTCTCGGAGATCTTTCTCGCGGTCGACAACCCGAGCGAGGCGGATAAGGTGCTCGATCTCGCCAACCGGCTCATCGCACAGATCCGCGGCGGCGCCAATTTTTCCGCCGTGGCCCAGCAATTCTCGCAATCCCCGAGCGCGGCCGTCGGCGGCGACATCGGCTGGGTGCTGCCGGACGAACTCAGCACCCGCCTCGCCGAGGCGCTGAGCAAGATGAAGCCCGGCGAGATGTCCTATCCGATCCGCACGCCGGCCGGCTTCTACATCCTCTATCTCGCCGACCGCCGGACGCTCGGCGTCACCGACCCGTCGCAGATCGAGCTGTCGCTCGACGAGGTTATCCTGGCATTGCCGGCCACGGCGACGCCCGACGAACGTCAGCGCATCCTGGCCGAGGCGCAGCAGGTGAGCGACACCGTCAAGAGCTGCGGCGAGATGAGCAAGATCGGCCGCGAACGCTCGCCGCAACTGTCGCGTGAATTCCCCGAGATCCGCGCGGGCGAACTGCCGCCCGACCTGCGCCAGCAAATCCTGGCGCTCAAGGTAGGCGAGGCCAGCAAGCCGATCGTGGTCCCGGGCGGCGTCGGCGTCGTCATGGTTTGCAGCCGGAAGGAGCCGGACACCCTGCCGACGCGCGACGAGGTTTCGAACAACATCGCGCGCGAGCGTTATGACGTGCTCGCACGCCGCTATCTGCGCGACCTGCGGCGCAATGCCTATGTGGACATCCGCGGATGACGGCGCCGTTGGCATTGACGGTCGGCGAGCCGGCGGGGATCGGCGGCGAGATCGCGCTCCAGGCCTGGCTGCGGCGAAACGAGGCCGCGGTCCCGCCGTTCTTCGTCATCGACGATCCCGCCCGGCTCGAGCGCCTTGCGGCGGCGCTGGGCTGGCCCGTGAAAGTGGCGCGCATCGGCAGCCCCGAGGCGGCCGGTTCCGCCTTCGCTGGCGCACTCCCGGTGCTGGCGCAGGAATTTCCGGTGCCGGTCGTCGCCGGGCATCCCGATCCCGCGAACGCGGCCGCGGTCATCGCAGCGATCACCACGGCGGTGACGCTGGCCACGGCGCGCCGCGCCGCTGCGATCGTCACCAATCCGATCCAGAAGGAGACGCTTTACGCCGCCGGCTTTCCCCATCCCGGCCACACCGAGTTTCTCGGCGCGCTCGCCGGCGGGGCGCAAGCGGTGATGATGCTGGTCTGTCCGAGCCTGCGCGTGGTGCCGGTGACGGTGCATGTTCCGCTCGCTGCTGCCTTGGCCGCGCTAACGACGGCGGCGATCGTCGGCGTCGGCCGCATCGCCGCCGCGGCGCTCGAACGCGACTTCGGCATCGCCCGCCCGCGCCTTGCCGTCGCCGGACTCAACCCGCATGCTGGCGAGCACGGCACCATGGGCCGCGAGGAGATCACGACGATCGCCCCGGCGGTGGCGGCGCTCCGGGCCGAGGGCATCGATGCGACGGGCCCGTTCCCGCCCGACACGATGTTCCATGCCGCCGCGCGGGCACGCTATGACGCGGCGCTGTGCATGTACCATGACCAGGCGCTGATCCCGCTCAAGACCATCGATTTCGACGGCGGCGTCAACGTCACCCTGGGCTTGCCCTTCGTGCGCACCTCGCCCGACCATGGCACCGCCTGCGACATCGCGGGACGCGGCAGCGCCAATCCCGCGAGCCTCATCGCCGCGCTCGCGCTCGCCGCGCGGATGGCCGCGCGCCGCGCCGCCGCGACCGTCGGCGCCTGAGCGGCTGCGTGCATGCGCCGGCGCCCGATCTGCCGCCGCTGCGCGAGGTCATTCGCCGCCACGGACTCGAAGCGAAGAAGTCGCTCGGCCAGAACTTTATCCTGGATCTCAATCTCACGCGCCGCATCGCCCGTGCCGCCGGTCCGCTCGATGATGTCGACGTGATCGAGATCGGCGCCGGCCCGGGCGGGCTCACCCGCGCACTCCTGGCCGAGGGCGCGCGCCGCGTCGTTGCGATCGAACGCGATCCGCGTTGCGTCGCTGCGCTCGAGGAGTTGGCGTTCAGATATCCCGGACGGCTCACGGTGATCGCCGGCGATGCGCTCGCCATCGATCCGGCGCCACTCACGCTGCCGCCGCGCAAGATCGTCGCCAACCTTCCCTACAACATCGCCACGGCGCTCCTGGTGCGCTGGCTGCACGACATCGCCGCCTATGCGCGGCTCACGCTGATGTTCCAAAAGGAGGTCGCGGAACGGCTCGCCGCCGCGCCGCGGAGCGCCGCCTACGGGCGGCTCTCGGTGCTGACCCAATGGCTGTGCCGGGTCGCGCCGGTCTTCGATATCGCGCCCGCCGCCTTCGTGCCGCCGCCCAAGGTGGTCTCGACCGTGGTCGATCTCCAGCCGCGGGCGGCGCCGCTCGCGCCCTGCCGCATCGCGGATCTCGAGCGCGTCACCGCCGCCGCCTTTGGTCAGCGCCGCAAGATGCTGCGCCAGAGCCTCAAGAGGCTGGGCGGCGACACGGCGGCGCTGCTCGCCCAATGCGGCATCGCGCCCACCGCGCGCGCCGAGGAGCTGAGCGTCGAGCAGTTCTGCGCGCTCGCCGCCACTATGCCCCGGCGCGCAGGCGATTGACGAATTCGGAAAGCCCGACCTGACGGTCGCGCCGCGCCCGTTCGGCGACGAGGATCGAGCGCACCTGGCGCACGCTGTCGTCGAGCTCGCGGTTGACGATGACGTAATCGTATTCGGGCCAGTGGCTCATCTCGTCGGCGGACTTGGCCATGCGCGCGGCGACGACCTCGGCGCTGTCCTGGGCGCGCTGGCGCAGCCGCTGTTCGAGCGCGGCAAGGCTCGGCGGCAGGATGAAGACCGAGACCAGATCCTCGCGCAGCCGTTCCTTGAGCTGCTGCGTGCCCTGCCAATCGACGTCGCTGACGATGTCGGAGCCGGTGGCGAGCGCCGCCGCGACCGCCGCGAGCGGCGTGCCGTAGCAATGGTCGAACACCACCGCATGTTCGAGCAGCTCGCCCGCCGCCACCATCGCGTCGAACCGCGCCCGGGTGATGAAGTGATAGTGTCTGCCGTCGACCTCTTCGGCGCGGCGCGGCCGCGTCGTCACCGAGATCGAGGGTGCCAGTTCGGGATCGGCATCGACGAGCGCGCGCGTGATCGTGGTCTTGCCGGCGCCCGACGGCGAGCTCAGCACCAGGAGGATGCCGCGCCGCTTGATTTCGCCCATCGCCGTCCCGCCCTATTCGATGTTCTGCACCTGCTCGCGGAGCTGCTCGATCGCCGCCTTGAGCGCGATGCCGATGCGGGTGAGCGCGAGATCGGCGGATTTCGAGCACAGCGTGTTGGCCTCGCGGTTCAGCTCCTGGCAGAGGAAATCGAGACGGCGTCCGACGGCGCCGCCCTCGCCGAGCAGCGCGCGCACCGCCGCGACATGGGCTGCGAGCCGGTCCAATTCCTCGCGCACGTCGGCCTTGGCGATGAGGAGCGCCGCCTCCTGGGCAAGCCGTTCCTCAGGCAGCGCCGGCACCGCGGCGAGCAGCACCGCGACCTGCTCCTTGAGCTTGGCGCGCAGCGCGGCGGGCTGCACCGCGGCCGAGGCTTCCGCCGCCACGATGAGCTCGGCGATCTCATCGAGCCGCGCCTCGAGCACGGCGACGAGCCGCTGCCCTTCGGCCAGCCGCATCGTTCCGAGACGCTCCAGCGCCTCGCGCCAGCTCGCGAGCAGCATCGCCTGGCGCCGCTCCCGCGTCGCCTCGTCCTCGGCCTCCTCGCCGGATTCGAGCACGCCCTTGATCGCCAGCAGCCCGTCGACCCGTGGCGGCGCCGTCTCGGCCTCGGCCGCGACTTCGTGCGCGATCGCGAGCACCGCGGCCAGCGCCTCGCGGTTGAGCTTGAGGCCGCCCGCGGGGCCGCCGCGCGCCAGCGTCAGCCCGGCGGTGACGGAACCGCGTTTCAACCGCTCGGCGATGCTCGCGCGCAGCGGCAGCTCCAGCGCATCCAAACCCGGCGGGAAACGAAAGCGCAGATCGAGCGTCTTGGCGTTGACGCTCTTCACCTCCCACGCCCAGGACAGGCCCTCGCCATGCCCCTCGGCGCGGGCGAATCCGGTCATGCTCGCGATGGTCATGCGCTCCGCCCTCGTGCCCGGCGGCACGTTAGCACTAATTGCCGCCGTTGGCGCCAATCCGACGGCGCAATACGGCGACGTTGCGATTGTGCTGGGCGAGGGTGCGGGCGAAGCTGTGGTGGCCGTTGCCGTCGGCGACGAAATAGAGATCGCCGGTCTCGTCGGGCCTGACCGCGGCCGCGATCGAGGCGAGGCCCGGATTGTCGATGGGCGTCGGCGGCAGCCCGGCGTTGAGATAGGTGTTGTAGTCCGAGACGACGGCGAGATCCTGGTGATCGAGCGGATGGGCCAGCGGCGTCGTGCCGCCATCCGTCAGCGCGTAGATGACGCTCGGATCGGCCTGAAGCCGCATGCCCAACCGCAATCGCGCGATATAGACGCCGGCGATGCGCGCGCGCTCGTCCTCGAGCGCGGTCTCCTTCTCGACGATCGAGGCGAGAATCAGCGCCTGCTCCGGGCTCTGGAGCGGCAGACCGGGCGTGCGCCGCTGCCATGCGGCCGCAAGCGCCCGCGCCATCGCCCGCTGCATGCGCGCGATGATCTCGTCCCGCGTCGTGCCGTGAACGTAGAAATAGGTATTGGGCAGGAGACTGCCTTCGGGCGGCGGCTTGGCGATCTTGCCCTGAAGCGCTTTCGCGACATCGAGCAGCGCCACCGCTTCGGCACTGGTGAGCCCCTCGGGCAAGGTGAAGCGATGCTGCACGACCCGGCCGCTCGCCAGGAGATCGGCGACCGCGTGCGGACTGAGCGCCGGCGCGAACTCGTATTCACCCGCCTTCAGCGCGCGCGCCTCGCCGCGCAACGCCGTGCCGGCGACGAACAGCCACGGATGCCGCACGATGCCGTCGCGGCCGAGTTCGGCGGCGATGCCCATGATGCCGGCGTCGGGCGGCACGATGGCGACCTTTGCCGCGACGAGCGGCCCCGGCGCTTGGTAATCGCGCCACGCCCAGCCCGCCGCAGCGAGGGCCGCCACCATCAGCACCAGGAGAACGGCGCCGACGCGCCGCATGTTAGGGCGCCGGGCCGAAGATGAGGGAGGCGTTGGTGCCACCGAAGCCGAACGAATTGGAGAGCACGTAGCGCACGCGACGCTCCTTCGCCTTGAGCGGCACAAGATCGATGTCGCAGCTCTCCGACGGGTCTTCGAGGTTGAGCGTCGGCGGCACGATACGGTCACGCATCGCGAGGATGGAGAAGATCGCTTCGACGCTGCCAGCGGCGCCGAGCAGATGGCCGATCGCCGACTTGGTCGAGGACATTGACATCTTGTAGGCGTGGTCGCCGAACATGCGCTTCACCGCGTTCAACTCGATCTCGTCGCCGAGCGGGGTCGAGGTGCCGTGCGCGTTGACGTAATCGATCGCGTCGGCCGGCAGGCCGCTGCGCCGCAGGGCATTGCGCATGGCGCGGAAGGCGCCGCTGCCGTCCTCGGCGGGCGCGGTGATATGGTGCGCGTCGCCGGAGAGGCCATAGCCCAATAGCTCGGCATAGATCTTGGCGCCGCGCCGCTTGGCGTGCTCCAACTCCTCGAGCACGAGGATGCCGGCGCCCTCGCCCATGACGAACCCGTCGCGCCGCTTGTCCCACGGCCGCGAGGCGCGTTCCGGCTCGTCGTTGAAGCCGGTCGAGAGCGCGCGTGCCGCGGCGAAGCCGGCAACCCCGAGCCGGCATATGGCAGCTTCGGTGCCGCCGCACACCATCACGTCGGCGTCTTCCCACTGGATCAGCCGGGCCGCGTCGCCGATCGCATGCGCGCCGCTCGAGCAGGCCGTCACCACCGCGTGATTGGGCCCGGTGAAGCCATAGCGGATCGAGACGTGCCCGGAGGCGAGATTGATGAGGTTCGATGGAATGAAGAACGGCGTCAGCCGGCGCGGCCCGCGCTCGTGCAAGGTGAGCGCGCCCTCGGTGATGCCGGGCAGCCCGCCGATGCCGGAACCGATCATGACGCCCGTGCTCTCGCGCTCGGCATCGTCCGTCGGGCGCCAGCCCGAATCCGTCACCGCCAACTCGGCCGCCGCCAGCGCGAAGACGATGAACCCGTCCATCTTGCGCTGTTCTTTGGTCGGCACCCAAACATCGGGATCGAAGTCGCCGGCTTCGGTTGCGCCGATGGGCACCTGGCCTGCGATCTTCGCCGGCAGGTCGGAGACGTCGAACGATTGAATCGCGCGAACGCCGGAGCGGCCTTCGAGGAGCCGCTTCCACACCCTCTCGGCCCCCACCCCCAATGGCGTGACGAGGCCTATGCCGGTGACGACCACACGCCTCATGGTCGTCGGCGTCTCACTTTTGCCCCTCGATGAAGTTCACAGCGTCCTTGACGGTGACGATCTTCTCGGCGGCATCATCGGGAATTTCGCAGCCGAATTCCTCTTCGAACGCCATCACCAGCTCGACGGTGTCGAGGCTGTCGGCGCCAAGATCGTCGATGAAGCTCGCATTGTCGGTAACCTTGGCCTCGTCGACGCCAAGATGCTCGACGACGATCTTCTTTACCCGCTCGGCGACATCGCTCATCACTCGTTACCTCGACAGATTAACGCGCTGGTAAGACAGAACTTCTGGATAGGCTCGCGGGCCACGCGCCGCATTTTTATCCCACGGTCACGCCAGCGGCCAAGCGTAAGGCGCGGCTCACATATCATAACTCCCCCCGGTTTACCAGCGCCGCCCGCTGCGGCGCCACAGCGACTAGATCATTGCCAATCCGCCGTTGACGTGCAAGCTATGGCCGGTGATATAGCGCGCCTCCTCGCTGGCGAGAAAGACGACGCAGGCGGCGACGTCCTCGACCGTGCCGATCCGGCCCATCGGGATGGCGGCGGCAAGCCGCTCGCGCTGCTCGGGCGCGAGCGCGTCGGTCATGGCCGTCGCGATGAAGCCCGGCGCGACGCAGTTGACGGTGATGCCGCGCGAGGCAACTTCGGCGGCGAGCGCTTTCGACAGGCCGACGAGCCCGGCCTTCGCGGCGGCGTAGTTCGCCTGGCCGGCATTGCCGGTCGCGCCCACGACCGACGTGATCGTGACGATCCGGCCCCAGCGCCGGCGCATCATGCCGCGCAACGCGGCGCGCGCCAGGCGAAAGGCGGCGGTGAGATCGACATCGATCACCTTCTGCCAATCCTCGTCCTTCATCCTGAGGGCGAGTCCGTCACGGGTGAGGCCGGCATTGTTGACGAGAATGTCAAGCCGGCCCATCGCATCTTCCGCCGCCTTGACCAGCGCATCGCCGCTCGCGGGATCGGCAAGGTCGGCAACGGCGACGAAGGCGCGCGCGCCGAGCGACCCGGCGAGCGCATCGAGCGCGTCGCGCCGCGTACCGGCGAGGAGCACGCTCGCTCCCGAAGCGTGGAGCGCACGCGCGATGGCGCCGCCGATGCCGCCCGAGGCGCCGGTGACGAGAGCCGCCTTGCCATCGAGCGCGAACATCGGTGCTAGAGCCGCTTGAGGAAGGATTCGATCTCGTCGGGCGTGCCGACGGGAAACACTGCGGCGTCGCGGTCGATGCGCTTGACGAGGCCGCTCAGCACGCGCCCGGCGCCGATCTCGTCGAACTCGGCCACGCCGGCATCGCGCATCGCCAGCACGCTCTCGCGCCAGCGCACGAGCGCCGTCACCTGCGCGACGAGGAGCCGGCGAATCTCGTTGGGCTCCGTCACCGGCGCGGCGCCGACATTGGCGACGAGCGGCACGACCGGCTCCCGCACCTCGACCTCCGCCAGCGCCGTCGCCATCTCGTCGGCCGCGGGCGCCATCAGCGAACAATGGAAGGGCGCGCTGACCGGCAGCATGATCGAGCGCCGCGCGCCGCGTTCGGCGGCCAGCGCCACGGCGCGCTCGACCGCGCTGCGATGGCCGCTCACCACCACCTGGCCGGGGCCGTTGTCGTTGGCGCAATCGCACACCTCGCCGGCGGCGGCTTCGGCGGCGACCGCGCGCGCATCGTCGAGTTCCATGCCAAGGAGCGCGGCCATCGCGCCGACCCCCACCGGCACCGCGCGCTGCATGGCGAGGCCACGCCGCTTCAGCAATCGCGCCGCGTCTTCGAGCGCGAGCGCGCCAGCGGCGGCGAGCGCCGAATACTCGCCGAGCGAGTGGCCGGCAACGAATGCCACGTCGCGCCTCACCTCGAATCCGCCGTCGCGCCCGAGCACCCGCATCACCGCCATGCTCACGGCCATCAGCGCCGGCTGCGCGTTCTCGGTCAGGACGAGATCGCTCTCCGGCCCCTCGAACATCAGCCGCGAGAGATGCTGGCGCAGCGCCTCGTCCACTTCCTCGAAGGTCTCGCGCGCAGCGGTGAAGGCGTCGTTGAGCGCGCGGCCCATGCCGACAGCCTGCGACCCCTGGCCGGGAAAGATCAGCGCGCGACTCACGGTTCGACGTGTCCGTTCAATCGGGATACCACCATCGCTCCGGGAACGAGATGCCGAGGACCGAGAACGTGTAGGGACGGCAGCGGAGCTGCCAATCGGCGAACTGCATCCCGTTCTGGCCGGGATCAACCGCCTGGCGTTCCAAGGCATAGCCGCCGGTGCAGGTCTGGGCCACCTTCCAGTGCAGCGTCTGGAGCGATTGCGGCGTCGGCGCTGCGTATTCGCTGGTGCCCGGTTGCGTCGCCGAAACGCCGAACGCCGTGCGCGCGGCATCGGTCGGCAAGGAGCCGTCGAACGTCCCGCACCCGGCGAGCATCGCCGCGAGCGCCGCACCCATCAGCCATCGGCCCATCTCACCCTCCGGAGCAACGACCTTGCGTCCCCGATAGCACCCGGCGTGGCAATCTGTCCAGCAAACGCGCGAGTCGGCCGTGTCTCAGTTTCGCTTCTGTGAATTGCTGGTCGGCTGACCGCGAATAGCCGTACCGGTTTCTTACCGGTTTCGGTCTTGCGCCTCGGCTACCGCAATGGGAAGCTGCGCTTGTGCCTCGGCAAGAAGGTTCCGTATCTGATGATGCATGAAATGATTGCTTTGGAGTTTCAGAAGCTCTTGGTAATGCCGGATATTTAGCCGGATGATCTCCGGGTCTTCCATCATGATCGTCCCCTCATTCGGACGATCCACCTTAATGGCGCACAAGCCCGCTCAGGGAGGTTCGGAAACTACTCATAGCAAACCAAGCGGGGCGCCATAGGCTGTTGCCATTCAAACTGAGACACTACGCGCGAGTCGGCCTGGCTTGCCTCGACGCCGCGATCGTGTATAGTCCGCCGCCTCCTTGCCGGCCGAGCCGGCTAGGTCCGGGTGGCTGAGCGTCGGAACCTCCGACCAGCGCCGGGCCGCAAACAGCCAGAAGGAGATCGGATGCCCTTCTACGAGAACGTCTTCATCGCGCGCCAGGACATATCCGCGGCGCAGGTCGAAGCGCTGGCCGACCAGTTCACCCAGCTTGTCGGCGAGCATGGCGGCCAGATCACCAAGCGCGAATATTGGGGCCTGCGCAACCTCGCCTACCGCATCAAGAAGAACCGCAAGGGCCACTACGTCATGTTCAACGTCGAGGCGCCGCCCACCGCGGTGAACGAACTCGAACGCAATATGCGCATCAACGAGGACGTGCTGCGTTATCTCACCGTGCGGGTCGAAACGCTCGATCCCGGACCGTCGGCAGTGATGCAGAGCCGCGGCCGCAGCGAGGAGCGCGAGCGCCGCCGCGGTGACGGCTACCGCGACATCCGCGAGGACGCGCCGGCACCGGCGCCGGCGGCATCGGGAGGCGAGGAATGAGCGATACCTCGGGAACCGGCCCGGGCGCGCGGCCCGCTTCGCGCCGGCCGTTCTTCCGCCGCCGCAAGTCGTGCCCGTTCTCGGGTCCGCACGCGCCCAAGATCGACTACAAGGACGTGAAGCTGCTGCAGCGCTTCGTGTCCGAGCGCGGCAAGATCGTGCCGAGCCGCATCACCGCGGTCTCGACCAAGAAGCAGCGCGAGTTGGCGCAGGCGATCAAGCGCGCGCGCTTTCTCGGGCTTCTGCCCTACAGCCTGCGCTAGGAGAGCACCGATGGCCGTCGACGTCATCCTCCTCGAACGGGTGGAGAAGCTCGGGCAGATGGGCCAGGTCGTGAAGGTGCGGCCCGGCTTCGCCCGCAACTACCTGCTGCCGCACAAGAAGGCGCTCCGTGCGACCAAGGAGAACATCGCCTATTTCGAGAATCAGCGGACACAGCTCGAAGCCTCCAATCTCGAGCGCCGCGGCGAGGCCCAGCACGTCGCCGGAAAGCTCGAGGGCGTGACCGTCACGGTGATCCGCCAGGCCGGCGAGAGCGGCCAGCTTTACGGCTCGGTCACGGCGCGTGACGTTGCCGATGCGGTGACCGCCGCCGGCTTCACCATCGGCCGCGGCCAGGTCGTGCTCGACCGGGCGATCAAGACGCTGGGGCTGCACAAGCAGCGCGTCGTGCTCCATCCGGAAGTCTCGGTGCAAGTCACCGTCAACGTCGCGCAATCGCCCGAGGAAGCGGAGATGCAGGCCAAGGGGATCAATCCCCTCATCGCCGCCGAGGACGAAGCCGCGGGCGGCAGCGACACGGCCGAAACGCCCGCGCCCGGCTGAACGGCCGCCATCCGGCGGCACGCTTCGCGACGCGGCAAGGGAGCACGAGCCGCATGAAGTTCGCGCATTTCGCCCATGTCTGGGGCAAGCCCGGGATGACCGCCGCGCAGCGCTACGCCCAACTCTGGCGCGAGCTCAGGCTCGCGGACGAGCTGGGTTTCGATTACGGATTCTGCGTCGAGCACCACTTCCGCCCGGACGAGAGCTGGATGTCGGCGCCAAGCCTCTATAGCGTCGCGGCCGGGATCCAGACGCGCCGCATCCGGCTCGGCGGCATGGGCCACATCGTCCCGCTCCACAACCCGATCCGGCTGGCCGAGGAGATCGCGACCGCCGACCAGATGCTCGACGGGCGCCTCGAGGTCGGGCTGGTGCCCGGCATCAACGCCGGCTATTTCCGGCCCTTCAACGTCGATTTCCAGAACCGCCGCGAGGTCACGCTCGAATTCGTCGAATTCCTCGAGACCGCCTTCGCCAGCGACGGGAGCTTCAGCTTCGACGGCCGCTACCATCACGCCAAGGACGTGACGCTCGCGGTCAAGCCGGCGCAGCGCCCGCACCCGCCGCTGTGGATCGAAACCCGCGATCCGGCGACGCTCGCGTTCTGCGCCAGGCACGGCATCAATGCCGGCTATTTCTTCCTGTTCCCGCGTGCGGACGCGGCGCCGCGCTATCGCGCGTTCCTCGAGCAATGGCGCGCGGCGGGCGACCGGCCGAAGCCCCGCATCGCCTATTCCACCGTGGTCTATGTCGACGAAACCGACGACAAGGCGCTCAAGACCGCGCTCGCCGAAGCCGGACGCGCCTATCGGGGCTTCCTTCCCGCGGCCGCGTCCCAGGCCGAGTTGCAGGCGCACCAGGACGAGCATGCGAAGCTCTTCGACGCGCGCGGCGAACCGGGCGCGGCCGAAATCGTGCGCCATCTCACCGATGCCGCCTATCTCCTCGAGCACGATCTCATCCTGATCGGCTCGCCCGCGACCGTCACGGCAAAGCTCAAGGCCTATGCCACCGAAGGCTTGTTCGACACGTTCTTCGGCGAGTTCAATTTCGGCCATCTCGCCGAAGCGGACCTGATGCGCTCG
Source organism: Allostellaceae bacterium (assembly GCA_035532935.1). Classification (GTDB taxonomy): domain Bacteria; phylum Pseudomonadota; class Alphaproteobacteria; order ATCC43930; family CGMCC-115725; genus DATJLY01. Next base: position 64,744 of record DATKQE010000078.1, on the reverse strand, counting down.
ATTCGGCTGTTCGGCACCGAGGTGATACCGGCGCTGCGTGAGTTCGAGCCCTACTAACGCCGGCCGCTGCCCCCTGTCGGGCCGATCGGCCCCGACAGCGCAGGCTTGACGGCATCGTCGCTTGGTTGTTGATTCATGAACAATTCGTTAACTGCCCGTTGGGGAGTTTTGCGCCATGCTCCTCTCCTACCTGCTTCGGCACATCGTCCGCGAAGGGACGCTGCGCCTCATCGACGCCGACGGGACGGTCCAGGTCTTCGCCGGCGCCCCGGGACGTACCCTTGGCCTGCGGCTCAACGATCGCAAGGTTGCACGCGAGCTTTTCCTCAATCCCCGGCTCAAGCTCGGCGAAGCCTATATGGACGGCAGGGTCAGCGTCGAAGACGGCAGCCTTTATGATCTGCTGGACTTCCTCGGCGGCAACATCGCGCTGGCGCCCAAGGGCCTGTTGTCGCCGCTCTACAACGGCTTCGGCCACGCCTTCCGCGTCTTTCAGCAATACAATCCGCTGAAGCGCGCACGGGCAAATGTGGCGCATCACTACAATCTCTCGAAAACGCTGTACGATCTCTTCCTCGACAGCGACCGGCAATATTCTTGCGCCTACTTCACCGCGCCCGACCAGTCGATCGAGGAGGCGCAGGCGAACAAGAAGCGCCACCTCGCGGCCAAGCTGCTGCTGCAGCCGGGGCAGCGGGTGCTCGACATCGGCTGCGGCTGGGGCGGGCTCGCGCTTTATCTCGCCAAGGAGTGCGGGGTGTCGGTCACCGGCCTGACGCTCTCGACCGAGCAGCTCGAAATCGCCCGCCGGCGCGCCGCCGCGTCCGGCCTCGGCGACCGCGTCCGCTTCGAGCTGCTCGACTACCGCCAGGCCGAGGGCAGCTTCGACCGCATCGTCTCGGTCGGCATGTTCGAGCATGTCGGCGTCGTTCATTACGCCACGTTCTTCCGCAAGCTGCAGGCGCTGCTGGCGCCGAACGGCGTGGCGCTGTTGCATTCGATCGGTCGGTCGGACGGGCCGGGCGCCACCAGCCCCTGGATCCGCCGCTACATCTTCCCCGGCGGCTATTCGCCGGCCCTGTCCGAGGTGGTGCCATTGGTCGAGCGCACCGGGCTCTATATCACCGATGTCGAGGTGCTGCGGCTGCATTACGCCGAGACGCTCCGTGCCTGGCGCGGCCGCTTCATGGCCAACCGCGACCGCATCCGCGCGCTCTATGACGAGCGCTTCTGCCGCATGTGGGAATTCTACCTCGCCGGCTCGGAGATCGCGTTCCGCCACCAGGGCCACGTCGTCTTCCAGGTGCAGATGGCCAAGCGCGTCGACGCTGTGCCGCTGACGCGCGACTACATCACCGATTGGGAGCGCAGCCACGCGCCGCCCGTGGCCGCCGACCGTGCCGCGTGAGCGGAGGCCGTATCCGCCGGTCGATTCCACCCGCGTTCCACAGCCTGTGAGTAGAATAGCCTCTGCCGCTGCACGAGCGGCATGATAGAATCGCGCCCATGGAACCAGCTCGCGCGAATGTCACGCCGCTGCGTGACGGCGACTCGGCCTATCGCTCGCCGCCGAGCAACATCGAGGCCGAGCAGGCGCTCTTGGGCGCGATCCTCGTCAACAATAACGCCTACCATCGCGTCGCCGAATTCCTGCTGCCCGAACATTTCGCCGAGGCCGTGCACGGCCGCATCTTCGCCGCGGTGGTCAAGCTGATCGAGCGCGGGCAGATCGCCAATCCGGTGACGCTCAAGAACTTCTTCGACCAGGACACCGCGCTCGCCGAGATCGGCGGCGCGCAGTACCTCGCGCGACTCGCCGCCAACGTCGTCACCATCATCAACGCCGTGGATTACGGCCGCACCATCTACGACCTCCATCTGCGCCGCCAGCTCATCGGCATCGGCGAGGACATGGTCAACGACGCCTATGCCTATGAATTCGAGCGCGAGGGGGCGCAGCAGATCGAGGCGGCGGAGCAGCGGCTGTTCGATCTCGCCACCACGGGCCAAGCTGAAGGCGGATTCCGCGCGTTCGACCGCGCGCTCGCCGAGGCGATCTCGATGGCCGAGGCGGCGTTCAAGCGCAGCGGCCGCACCACCGGCATCTCGACCGGCTTCACCGATCTCGACAAGCTCCTGGGCGGGCTCCATCCCTCGGACCTGGTCGTGCTCGCCGGGCGGCCGTCGATGGGCAAGACGGCGGTTGCCACCAATATCGGCTTCAACGCGGCCCGCGCGTTCAAAGAGAAACAACTCGCGGATGGCCGCACAGGCGCCGAGGACGGCGCGCGCGTCGGATTCTTCTCGCTCGAAATGTCGGCGGAGCAGCTCGCGACCCGCATCCTGTCCGAGGAATCGGGTGTCTCGTCCAACAACATCCGCAAGGGCGAGGTCTCGCACGAGGATTTCGACCGCTTCATCGAAGCGAGCCAGCGCCTTGCCACCGCGCCGTTCCATATCGACGACACCCCGGCGCTGTCGATCGCGGCGCTGCGGACGCGGGCACGGCGGCAGCAGCGCCAGCACGGCCTCGATCTGATCATCATCGATTATCTCCAGCTCGTTCGCGGCTCCGGCGACGGGCGCCAGGACAACCGGGTCCAGGAGATTTCCGAAATCACGCGCGGGCTCAAGACGCTGGCCAAGGAACTGGGCGTGCCGGTGGTGGCGCTGTCGCAGCTCTCGCGCGCCGTCGAGTCGCGCGAGGACAAGCGGCCGATGCTGTCGGATCTGCGTGAATCGGGATCGATCGAACAGGACGCCGACGTGGTCATCTTCGTCTATCGCGAGGAATACTACCTCAGTCGCGGCGAGCCCGGCCGCCGGCCCGAGGAGAACGAGGAAAAATACAATGAGCGCTACGAGCGCTGGCACAAGCGGCTCGAGGAAGTGACCGGCACGGCCGAGCTCATCGTCGCCAAGCAGCGCCATGGCCCGATCGGCAAGGTGACGCTACGCTTCGACCACGAGACCACGCGGTTCGAAAATTACGCGAGCGAAGAACGCCTGCCCGATGCCCGTTTCTGACCGGCGGTGTTCGCAGCGCGCGCTCGAGCGGGCGCCGTCGATCCTCGAAATCGACCTCGATGCGATCGTCGCCAACTGGCGCCGCCTCGCCGCGCTGATCGGCGCGCCCGAGCGCTGTGCCGCGGTGGTGAAGGCCGATGCCTATGGTCTCGGCGCAGCGCAGGTGGCGCCTTCCCTTTTCGCCGCCGGCTGCCGCCTGTTCTTCGTCGCCACGCTCGACGAAGGCATCGCCTTGCGGCGCATCGTTCCTGCGGCGGCGATCGCCGTCCTCAACGGCCTCATGCCGGCCGAGCCCGCGGTCTTCGCCCGCGCCCGCCTGATGCCGGTGCTGAACGATCTCGGCCAGATCGCGGCCTGGCACGGCTTCGCCCGGCGCGGCGGCGGCGGCGCCATGCTGCACCTCGACACCGGCATGGCGCGGCTTGGCCTGGCGAAAGATGAGCTCGCCCGGTTGCTCGCCGCGCCCGACCTTCTCGACGGCATCGCGCTGGCCGGCATTCTGAGCCACCTCGCCTGCGCCGGCGATCCCGGTGACCCGATGAACGCCGCCCAGCGTGCGGATTTCGCCGCCGCGCTCGCGCATCTGCCGTCCGCGCCAGCCAGTCTCGCCGCATCGTCCGGACTCTTTCTCGGCCGCGAATACCACTTCGATTTCGCCCGTCCGGGGGCTGCGCTCTACGGCGTCAACCCAACCCCGGGACACCCCAATCCGATGCAGCAAGTAATTCATTTCAAAGGACGAATCCTTCAAGTGCGCGAGATTGACAGGGATCGGACCGTTGGTTATGGTGCAGCGCACCGCATGGGTCGGGCCGGCCGTATCGCCACCGTCGCCGTCGGTTACGCCGATGGCTGGCTCCGCACAGCAGGTCACCGTGGCAGCGTCGGCATCTCCGGTCAGCGGGCCCCCGTCGTCGGACGCATTTCCATGGATCTCTTGACGCTCGATGTGACGGGGATCGACCCGGCGGTAGCGCGGCCGGGCGCGCTCGTCGATCTCATCGATCCGTCCTATGACGTCGACGCGGCGGCGGCGGCGGCAGGCACCATCGGCTACGAAATCCTGACCGCGATCGGCCGTCGCGCGCTGCGTCTCCACCGCGGCGGGCCCGGCTGAGCATGCTCGACTTCCTCGCTTCCGTCGGCCGGGTCTTTCTCCGCTTCCTTGCCGCCACCGGGCGGCTCGCGCTGTTCACGATCGCGGCGCTCAGCCATTGCGTGCGGCCGCCGTTCTATGTGCGGCTGTTCCTGCGCCAGATCGTCGATATCGGCTATTACTCGCTGCCGGTGGTGGGGCTGACCGCGATCTTCACCGGCATGGTGCTGGCGCTGCAGACCCATACCGGCTTCTCGCGCTTCGCCGCGCAGGGCGCGGTCGCGACCGTAGTGCTGTTGTCGATGACGCGGGAACTGGGGCCGGTGATCGCCGCGCTGATGGTAGCGGGGCGCATCGGCGCCGCGATCGCCGCCGAGATCGGCACGATGCGCGTCACCGACCAGATCGACGCGCTGCGGACGCTTTCGACCGATCCCTTCAAATATCTCGTCGTGCCGCGGCTGCTGGCGGGCGTGATCACGCTCCCGGCGCTGGTTCTCGTCGCCGACATCATCGGCGTGTTCGGTGGGTTTTTGGTCAGCACCTATAAGCTCGGCTACAATTCCGCCGGCTATCTCGGCCAGACCGCCGACAATCTGCGCGCGGAGGACGTCAGCTCGGGGCTGATCAAGGCCGCGGTGTTCGGCTTCATCGTGGTGATCATGGGCTGCTATCACGGCTACCACTCGCGCGGCGGCGCGCAAGGCGTGGGCGCCGCGACCACCTATGCCGTCGTTTCCGCGTCGATCCTCGTGCTGCTGGTCGACTACATCTTGACGAGCATGCTGTTCTAGCCATGAGCACCACGCCGAAGATCGCCGTACGCGGGCTAAAAAAGTCGTTCGGCCGGAATCTCGTGCTCGACGGCATCGATCTCGACGTGAGCGTGGGCGAGAGCCTCGTCGTCATCGGCGGCTCGGGATCGGGCAAGTCGGTGATGGTGAAGTGCATCCTCGGGCTGATCGAGCCGGACGCCGGCGCGATCCGCATCGACGGCGCCGACGCAACCGCGCTCGGCAGCGGCGAGCGCCAGCGGCTGATGCAGAAATTCGGCATGCTGTTCCAGGGCTCCGCCTTGTTCGACTCGCTGACGGTGTGGGAGAATGTGGCCTTCGGTCTCATCCAGGGCCGCGGGATGAATCGGCAACACGCCAAGCGCATCGCACTCGAGAAGCTGGCCGCCGTCGGGCTCGGCCCCGAGGTCGGCGAGTTGCGCCCGGCGGAGCTTTCGGGCGGCATGCAGAAGCGCGTCGCCTTGGCGCGCGCCATCGCCGCCGAGCCGGAGATCATCATCTTCGACGAGCCGACCACCGGACTCGACCCGATCATGGCCGACGTCATCAACGAACTGATCGTGAAATGCGTGCACGATCTCGGCGCTACCGCGATCTCGATCACCCACGACATGGCGAGCACGCGTAAGATCGCCGACCGCGTGGCCATGATCTACAAGGGCAAGATCATCTGGAGCGGCGGTATCGCGGCGATGGAGGATTCGGGAAATCCCTATGTCGACCAGTTCATTCACGGCCGCGCCCAGGGCCCGATCGCGATGGAGGTCCGGGCGCTGTGAGTAACCGGGGAGACTGAGCCATGGCGCGCGAACAGACGCGCTATGTCTGCCAGCAATGCGGCGCGGTTCACGCCAAATGGGCGGGGCGGTGCGACGATTGCGGCGGCTGGAACACGCTCGCCGAAGAGGCGGCGCGGCTCGGACCGGGGCTCCGCGGCGGCAAGTCGCGCGCCCTCGCCTTCGTCGGTCTTGAGGGCGGCAGCGAGGCGAATCCCCGCCGGGTCTCGGGGCTCGCCGAATTCGACCGCGTCAGCGGCGGCGGGCTGGTGCCGGGCTCGGCGCTGCTCGTGGGCGGCGATCCCGGCATCGGCAAGTCGACGCTGCTGTTGCAGGTGGCGGCAGCGCTGGCGCAGGGCAAGGGCGGCACCGCGCTCGACGGCGTCTATATCTCGGGCGAGGAATCGCTCGACCAGATCCGCCTGCGGGCGCAGCGGCTCGGCATCATGGCGGCGCCGGTGCGGCTGGCGGCCGCGACCGGCGTGCGCGACATCGCCGCCGCGCTCGACCGCCCCGACGCGCCCGGACTGGTGGTGATCGATTCGATCCAGACCATGTATCTCGACACGCTCGACAGCGCGCCGGGAACCGTCGGCCAGGTGCGCGCCTCGGCGCAGGAGCTGATCCGCATCGCCAAGGCGCGGGGCTTCACCGTCATGCTGGTCGGCCACGTCACCAAGGACGGGCTCATCGCCGGCCCGCGTGTGCTCGAGCACATGGTCGACACGGTGCTCTATTTCGAGGGCGAGCGCGGCCATCAGTTCCGCATCCTGCGCGCCGTCAAGAACCGCTTCGGCCCGACCGACGAGATCGGCGTCTTCGCCATGACCGATGCCGGGCTGGCCGAGGTGCCGAATCCGTCGGCGCTCTTCCTGGGCGAGCGCCGCACACCGGTGAGCGGGGCCGCGGTATTCGCCGGGATCGAGGGCACGCGGCCGATGCTGGTCGAGGTCCAGGCGCTGGTGGCGCCCTCGTCCTACGGCACGCCGCGCCGCGCCGTGGTGGGCTGGGACGGCAATCGTCTTGCCATGCTGCTCGCCGTGCTCGAGGCGCGCTGCGGCGTCGCGGTCGGGGCCAAGGACGTCTATCTCAACGTCGCCGGCGGTCTGCGCATCGCCGAGCCGGCGGCGGATCTGGCGGTCGCGGCGGCGCTCGTTTCGGCCCTCACCTTCACCCCCGTTCCCGCCGAAACGGTCATCTTCGGCGAGATCGGGCTTTCCGGCGAGATCAGGCCGGTGGGGCAGCCCGAGCCCCGGCTCAAGGAAGCCGCCAAGCTCGGCTTCGCCTCGGCCTGGGTCCCGCCGCGGCCGGCCGCCGGCAAGGCGGCAGCGGGCGAGCACGGGATTGCCGTGCACGAACTCGGCCATCTGAGCGAACTGGTCGCGCGCTTCGAGGACGGCGCACGCCCGCGGATGCAGGGGCCCGACCGGCGCGCGCAAGGCGGAGGACGGCCATGAACACGCTCGACGTCATCGTCGTCGGCGTGATCGTGCTGTCGGGCCTCTTCGCCTTCGTGCGCGGCTTCGTCAAGGAGACGCTGTCGATCGCCGGCTGGCTCGGCGCCAGCGCCGCCGCCATCTATGCCATGCCGTACGCCCGCCCCATCGCCGAGCGCTTCCTGCCCAAGGGCGCGGCCGCCGATGCGGCGGCGGCGGGGTTGGTGTTCTTCGCGACCCTCATCGTGCTATCGGTCGTGACCTCGGCGATCTCGCGCCGGGTGAAGCGCAGCTCGTTGTCGGCGCTCGACCGGACGTTGGGCCTCGTCTTCGGCCTGGCGCGCGGCGCGCTGGTGGTGGCGATCGGCTACCTCGCGCTGTCGTTCGTGCTGCCGCAGGTCGGTGCCGAGCCGCAATGGGTCACCGACTCGCGCACGCTGCCGCTGGTGGCGAGCGCCACCCAGAGCCTGACTCGGCTGCTCCCCGAGTCGCTGCGCCGCCAGGCCGCCAAGTTCAATCCCGACGGCAAGGCGGAAAGCGACTACCTCAACGCCTTGCGCGCCTATACCGTGCCGGGGACACCCGCCGGCGGCAACCCGCCCGCGATCGGATCGCAGGACGAGGAGCGCCTCAATCAGCTCATCAAGCAGATCGGCACCAAGACCGACGCCTCGCGCGCGATCGCGCCGCAACCGGACAAGCCGCTCCGCGCCGCGGCGCCGGGCCAATAGCCGTCCGGCTGGCGCGCGGCCACCGATCCGTGTAGAAAATGGCATTGCCTCCTCGACGCCGGGACTTCCGATCCCCACTTTAAGCGCGGCGAGGCTGCCACGAGGGCGGCGAATGCTCACCACGCAAAGGATCGACGACGACCACCTGCACGAGGAGTGCGGCGTGTTTGGCATGTTCGGCCACCCCGAGGCGGCAGCCCTGGCGGCGCTGGGCCTGCACGCGCTGCAGCATCGCGGCCAGGAGGCGGCCGGCATCGTCGTCTATGACGGCGAGCAGTTCCATGCCCATCGCGGCCTCGGCCATGTCGGCGAGAATTTCAGCTCCAAGGATGTGATCAGCAGGCTGCCGGGCCATTCCGCCATCGGCCATGTGCGTTATGCCACGACCGGCGAGGTGGCGCTCAGGAACGTGCAGCCGCTGTTCGCGGATTTCGAGTTCGGCGGGCTCGCCATCTGCCACAACGGCAACCTCACCAATTCCTACCACCTGCGCCGGCAACTGGTGCGGCGCGGCAGCCTGTTCCAGTCGACGAGCGATACCGAGGTCATCGTTCACCTCATCGCCACCAGCCTCAAGGACAGCGTCGAGGAGCGGATGGTGGATGCGCTGCACCAGGTGCAGGGCGCCTACTCGCTGGTGGCGCTGTCGCAGCACGGGGTGATCGGCGTGCGCGACCCGTTGGGCGTGCGGCCGCTGGTGCTGGGACGGCTGGGCGAAGCGTGGATTCTCGCGTCCGAGACCTGTGCGCTCGACATCATCGGCGCCACCTTCGAGCGCGACGTCGAGCCGGGCGAAATGGTCGTCATCGGCGCGGGCGGCGTGCGCAGCACCAAGCCGTTCGATCGCGCGCGCAAGCGGCTGTGCATCTTCGAGTACATCTATTTCGCCCGCCCCGACAGCGTCGTCGACGGCATCAGCGTTTACGAGACGCGCAAGCGCATCGGCGCCGAACTGGCGCGCGAGAGCCACGTCGCCGCGGACATCATCATTCCCGTGCCCGATTCGGGCGTGCCGGCGGCGATTGGCTATGCGGCGGAATGCGGGCTCCCGTTCGAGCTCGGCATCATCCGCAACCATTATGTCGGCCGCACCTTCATCGAGCCGACCGATCACATCCGCCATCTCGGCGTCAAGCTCAAGCACAACGCCAACCGCGTCAGCATCGAGGGCAAGCGCGTCATCCTGGTGGACGATTCGATCGTGCGCGGCACCACCTCGACCAAGATCGTGGCGCTGGTGCGCCAGGCTGGCGCGCGCGAGGTGCATGTGCGCATCTCGAGCCCTCCCACGACCAACCCCTGTTTCTACGGCATTGCCACGCCCGAACGCACGCAGCTTCTCGCCTCGCGCATGTCGGTGGTGGAGATGACGCGCTTCATCGAGGCCGACAGTCTCGCCTTCATCTCGATCGACGGCCTCTACCGCGCGATGGGCGAGACCTATCGCGACGCCCGCGCGCCGCAATACTGCGATGCCTGCTTCACCGGCGATTACGCGATTCCGCTCGCCGACCGCGACGCCGGCAAGGTCTCGACCCAGCTCTCGCTCCTCGCCGAGACCGTCTGAGCTGTGGCGGAAATCCGCCTCGACGGCCGGATTGCGCTCGTCACCGGCGCCTCGCGCGGCCTCGGCGCGGCCGTGGCGGTGCGGCTCGCCGCCGCGGGCGCACATGTCGTGCTGTTGGCGCGCACCCAGGGCGGGATCGAGGAAACCGACGACGCCGTCCGCGCCGCGGGCGGGGCGGCGACGCTCATCCCGCTGGACCTGCGCGACTTCGACAAGATCGACCAGTTGGGCGCGGCGCTCCACCAGCGCTTCGGCCGGCTCGACATCCTGGTGGCCGCGGCTGGGGTGCCCGGCCTGCTGTCGCCGCTCGGTCATTTCGATCCCAAGGGTTGGCAGGAGGTCATCGACGTCAACTTCACCGCCAATTGGCGCCTGCTGCGCGCGCTCGATCCGCTGCTGCGGCTGTCGCCCGCGGGGCGCGCGATCTTCGTGACCTGCGCCGCCGCGCATGAGCAGCTGCCCTATTGGGGCGCCTATGCCGCGAGCAAGGCGGCGCTCGAGGCGATGGTGCATGTCTATGCCGGCGAGATCGCGATTACGAACATGCGGGCGAACCTGGTCGATCCCGGGAAGCTGCGCACGCGCTTGCGCGCCGCAGGCTTTCCGCGCGAGGACCGCTCCCGGCTGCGCCGGCCCGAGGACGCGACCGAGCCGTTCGTTGCGCTTGCCGCCGCGGCGTGCGACGCCAACGGCACCCGCGTCGTGATTCCGCCGCCCGGCGATGCGGTTGCCGCGTGGCCCGCTGGCGCCTAGGATTTCGCGGCTCAGCGCAACGAGGGGAGGTCCCGCATGATCTGGTGCCGCTTTCAAGCCGGCGGAAAAATCGCCTTCGGCCTCGTCGAGGGCGATACCGTCACCGAGGTCGCCGGCATCCCCTGGGGCACGCACGAGGCGACCCGCACCACCCACAAGCTCGCTGCGGTCAAGCTGCTGCCGCCGGTCATCCCCGGCACGTTCTATTGCGCCGGCGTCAATTACCGCGGCCACGTCATCGCCATGGCGAAGAAGCGCGTGGTCGAGCCGAAATTCCCGGAAAAGCCCGATATCGGCTATCGCTCCGCCAACGCCCTCATCGGCCCGGGCGAGGCGATCGTCAAGCCGAAGGACGCGGGCGAAGAGTTCCAGTACGAGGGCGAACTCGTCGCCGTCATCGGCAAGACCGCGCGCAACGTCCCGCGCGAGCGCGCGCTCGACTATGTCTTCGGCTGGACCATCGGCAATGACGTGAGCGAGCGCGGCTGGCAGCGCGGCGACCGCACGCTGTGGCGCGCCAAGGACACCGACACGTTCAAGCCGATGGGGCCGTGGATCGTCACCGGGCTCGACTACAAGAAGATGCGTACGATCGTGCGCCTGAACGGCAAGGTGGTCGAGGATTTCGACACCGGCGACATGATCTTCGACGTCGCCGACTACATCGCCGCCATGACCAAATACGTCACCATCCATCCCGGCGACGTGATCTGGATGGGAACCGACGGCGTGCCCGAGAACATGAAGCCCGGCGACCGCTGCGAGATCGAGATCACCGGCATCGGCACGCTCGCCAATCCCATCGTCGCGGCGACGTAAGCGCCGGGCTCAGCCCGCGTCCGGCGCGAGCCGGCGTTCGACCAGGCGGGCGAAGAGCGTCGCGCCCAGCGCCAGGATCTCGTCGTTGAAGTCGTAGCCGGGATTGTGCACCTCGCACCCGCCCGGCCGGTCGCCATTGCCGATCTGGATATAGGCCCCGGGACAGCGTTCGAGCATGAACGAGAAATCCTCCGAAGCCATTACCAGCGTGCCGTTGCGGTTGACGTTCGCGGCGCCGACGATCTCGGCAGCGGTGTCGCAGATGAACGAGGAGGCGGCTTCGTCGTTGACGAGCGGCCGGAACACGACGCGGAAATCGAGCGCGGCGGTCGCGCCGAATCCCGCGGCGACGCCGTGGGCGATGCGCTCCATCCGCTCGCGGATGAGGTCCATGGTCTCGGTCGAGAAGGCGCGCACGGTGCCGCGCATGACCGCCGTTTCGGGGATGACGTTATAGGCGTCGCCGGCGTGGATCTGCGTCACGCTCAAGACGGCGGTGTCGATTGGCTTGACGCTGCGCGACACCACGGTCTGCAACGCAGTCGCGATGTGGCTCGCCACCACCACCGGATCGATGCCGGACTCGGGCCGCGCGCCGTGCGCGCCGCGGCCGGTGATGGCGATGTCGAAATAGGCGCCGCCTGCCATCATTGCGCCGGCGCGAATGCCGAACCGGCCGACGGCGAGGCCCGGGCGATTGTGCATGCCGAAAATGGCATCGCACGGAAAGCGCTCGAACAAGCCGTCCTCGACCATGGCGAGCCCGCCGCCCAGCCCTTCCTCGGCCGGCTGAAAGATGAAGTGGACGGTGCCATCGAACTGGCGCGTCTCGGCGAGATAGCGCGCCGCGCCGAGCAGCATCGTGGTGTGGCCGTCATGGCCGCAGGCATGCATGCGCCCGTCGTTCCGCGAGCGATAGGGAATGTCGTTCGCCTCCTGGATCGGCAGCGCGTCCATATCGGCCCTGAGGCCGATGCTGCGCGCGCCGCCGCCGGCGCGGAGCCGCCCGACGACGCCAGTGCGGCCGATGCCGCGATGAACCTCGCAGCCGAAAGCGGCGAGCTTTTCCGCCACCAGCGCAGCGGTCCGCCGCTCCTCGAACCCCAGTTCGGGATGGGCGTGGATGTCGCGCCGCCAGGTGGCGAGGTCGTCGTGGAACTCCATGATGCGCGGGATGAGCTGCATGGTCCGGCCTCCGCCCGTTGCGAGACGCGGCCAGTGTCGTCGAGATCGCCCGCGGCGGCAATGGCTAGGCGCGACGCGGCCGGCTAGAACGCGCCATTCGGGCGGCGGCGGCGGACGCGATGGACCATCTCTGCGATAAAGGCGCGGTCGAGCTGCGCCGTCTCATCGGCGAAAAAGCGGTCTCGCCGGTGGCGCTGCTCGAGGAATGCCTCGCGCGGATCGATGCGGTGAACCCCAGGCTCAACGCCATCCCCTTGATGGCGATCAAGCGCGCGCGGGCGGAGGCGCGGCAAGCCGAGAAAGCGGCGCGCGACGGCGCGGCGCTGGGATTGCTGCATGGACTGCCGGTCGCCATCAAGGATTTGCACGAAACCGAAGGGCTCCGGACCACGTTCGGCTCGCCGCTTTATGCGGATTACGTGCCCCAAGCCGACGAGCGCATGGTCGCGTCGCTGCGCCGCGCCGGCGCCATCGTCCTCGGCAAGACCAACACGCCCGAGTTCGGCGCCGGCGCCAATACCGACAACCCGGTCTATGGCCCGACCCGCAACCCGTTCGATCCATACCGGAGCTGCGGCGGCTCGTCGGGCGGCTCGGCGGTGGCGCTCGCCACCGGCATGGTGCCGCTCGCGACCGGCTCCGACACCGGCGGCTCGCTGCGCATTCCGGCGGCGTTCTGCGGCGTCGTCGGCTTCCGACCCTCGCCCGGCCTCGTCGCGAGCGAGCGGCGCACGCTCGGCTGGACGCCGCTTACGGTGAACGGGCCGATGGGCCGCACGGTCGCGGACGCGGCGCTCTTGTTGCAGGCGCAAATATCGGGCGGCGGCGGCGATCCGCTCGCGATGTCTTGCGATGGCATCGATTTCGCCACGCCGGCGCCGATCGATCTCTCGCGCCTCAGGGTCGCCGTGTCTGAGGACCTGGGCGGCGCGCCGGTCGACCGCCAGATTCGCGCGACGCTCAGGGAGCGCATCGCGCTCATCGCCGGCGAGTTCCGCGCGTGCGAATGGCGCGATCCGGACATGACGGGAGCGGACGAGGCCTTCGCCGTCCTCCGCGCCCAGAATTTTCTCGCCGCCCATCGCGACCGCTACGCGCGCCACCGCGACCGGCTCGGCCCCTATGTCCGCGCCAATTACGAAGAAGGCCTCGCCATGAGCGCCGCCGATGTCGCCGCGGCGCATGCGGCCGCCACCCGCCTCTATCGCGGGCTCGAACGGTTCTTCGCGGAATTCGACCTGCTGATCAGCCCGACCGTCGGCACAGCACCCTTCCCGCTCGAGCAGGGTCATGTGCGCCAGATCGACGGAAGCGACCTCGCGACCTATTACGCCTGGCTCGCACCGACCTATTACCTGTCGCTCACCGGGCATCCCTGCATCTCGATCCCGTGCGGGATCGAGCCCACCGGCACACCCTTCGCGCTGCAGATTTGCGGGCCGGCGCGGCGCGACAAGTTCGTGCTCGACGTGGCCTGCGCGCTCGAGGCGCGGCTCGCGCGCGACAAGCGCACCGCCCGCCCCGTCCCCGATCTCGCCCGGCTTATCAGCCCTTGACGCCGAGACCGCGCATGAAGCGGTCGCGGATCTGCGCGGGATCGCGGTCGGTCGTACCGACGCCGGGCTCACGGTCGATCCGGGCGGCGATGAGCCATGGCCCGTCCCCGCCGAGCGCGCGCGCGACGAGCACCTCAAAATCCGCCTCGTCAGCGGCCCAGCTACAGTGCTGCATCCCGGCCCCGCGCGCCATCGCCGCGAGATCGGTCTTGAATGCGGTCGCGGTCGGCTGCGCGCCGGTGATCTGGTAGGAGGCGTTGTCCATCACGACGATGACGAGATTCTTGGGCGCGAGCGTCGCCACGGTGGCGAGCGCGCCCAATTGCATCAGCATCGAACCGTCGCCCTCGAGCGCGATCACCCGCCGCTTCGGCTGCGCCAGCGCCACCCCCAGCGCGATCGGCACGGCGAGCCCCATGCTGCCCAGCATGTAGAAATTCTGCGGCCGCCGGCCCGCCGCCCAGAGGTCGAAATTGGTGTTGCCGATACCGGCGATCACCGCCTCGTCCGCCTGGAGCTGCGCGACCAGCCGCCGGGTCAGCTCGAAGCGGTTCATCACCTTGGTGTTGGGCGCGTCGTTCATGGCGGGACTCATGCGGTGAAGACCTTGCCGCCGGTCAGGAGCGGCGACAGGATGAAGGCGGCCGGCTGCTGCGTCGCCACCGCCTGCTTGATCGAGCGATCGACGATGAAGCCCAACTCGTCGAGCCGCGTGATCGTATGATGCTCGATGCCGAGCGCGTCGAGGACCGGCCGCATGGTGCGGCACACCATCGCCTGGCCGAGATTGAACTCGCCGAGCGTGCCGCGCTCGGAAATCACCATCAGGACCGGGATCTGGAACGGCACTACGAGCGAGGCGAGCGCGTTGGCGAGCGTGCCGAAGCCGCTCGTCTGCATCAGTACGACGCCGCGCCTGCCGCCCATCCACGCGCCGCAGACGATGCCCACCGCCTCCTCCTCGCGCGCCGTCGCGAAGATGGTGAAGTCGCGATCGCGCTCGATCCCGGCGATGAGCGGCGTCAGCACCTTGTCGGGAACATAGGTGACGAGCGTGACCTCGTTCGCCTTGAACGCCGCCTGCATGATCTCGTGCCACTCGCGTGCCACCGTCGTCCTCCCCAAAGGAACCTCAAAGCTTACCGTCTCCGCCGCCGGCAGGGTAGCGCGCCGTCACCTCGCAGCGCCGCAGCACGTCGCGGTCCTCGCGCGGCAGGTCGTGGCGCGCGGCAAATTCCCTCAGCGCCGCGGCGAGCAGCGGCAGTTGGAACTGCGCCACGGTCGAGACGAGCTGGACGAGATTGGGCCGCCGGCCGCGCTCGACCACGAGGAACGAGCCGGGAAGCTGTGCCATGGCGCGCTCGATCTCCTCGCGCGGCAGGCCGCCGCGGAGCGTCCCGGCCCAGTTCACTGCGATCGCCCCGCCCGGCCGCAGCGCCGCCCGGCATTCGTGCCAGAACCGCGGCGGGAACGCCATGGCGCCGGCGGCGTCGTAGAGATCGACCATGACGACGTCGAAGCCGTGCCGCGCCGTCGCCACCCACGCCATCGCATCGGCTTCGATCACCGCGGGCTCGAGCCGGAAATAGCGGCGGGCACAGGCGATCACCGCTGGGTCGCGCTCGACCAGCGTGACTTCGAGTGCGGGCATATACGCGGCAAGATGGCGCGCCATGGCGCCGCCGCCGAGCCCCAGCAGCAGCGCGCGCCGGGGCTCGGCGACGAGCGCCAACGACGCCAGCATCGCGCGCTCATAGCTGAAAACGAGCCGCTCCGGCTGCCCCATATCCATGGCGGACTGCTCCATCACCGAGCCGCCGCCGCGGCCGATCGTGCCGAGCGTGCGCACGAGACGCCCGCGCTGCATCGCGTCGATGACGAAAAGAAAGGCGCCCTCGCGCCACGCGCGCCGCACCGCGAGGATGCGGCAATCGCTGCCATAATAGCGCTGGATGCGCGCGCGCAGCCCGGCCGGCGCGACAACGCTTTCAGCGTCCATGCGCGAAGCATTGCGGAAATCGGGCAACGCCATCGCGTCCCACGTCCTGCCTCCCGTTTGCCGTCGCCCCGACGGTCGTCGCGGCGCTATACTCGCGCCGCAGAAGACGTTCAACCAGGGAGGGACTCGTCATGGCGCCATCGACGCCATCTTACGCGCGGGACAGTCTCATCGAGCGCGCTGGCGCGCTGGTGCCGCTGCTCAGGGAGCGCGGCGAGGCAACCAGCGCCGCACGGAAGATTCCGCCCGAAACCATCGCCGATCTCTGGGATGCGGGCATCTGGCACCTGCTGAAGCCCCAGCGGTTCGGCGGCCCCGAAGTGCGCGTCGACACCGTGTTCGAGGTCGCAAGCGTGCTCGCCCGCGGCGACGGGTCGGCCGCCTGGGTGTGGACGGTGATGGGCGTCCACGACCTCTTCGTCGCTTATTTCCCGCTTGAGGCGCAGCAGGAATACTGGGCCAAGGACCGCACCCTCAGCGCCTCGAGCTTCGCACCCTCGGGCAAGCTTGTGCCGGCGGACGGCGGCTTCAGGCTGTCGGGGAAATG
This sequence comes from Allostellaceae bacterium, assembly GCA_035532935.1. Lineage (GTDB taxonomy): Bacteria > Pseudomonadota > Alphaproteobacteria > ATCC43930 > CGMCC-115725 > DATJLY01. The sequence goes on along the minus strand of DATKQE010000078.1, from coordinate 48,458 downwards.
GTCGTTCTGCAGCGGCATCGATCACGCGCAGTGGATGGTGCTCGCGGCCATCGCCGGCATGCTCAGCACCGATCCGCCGATCCCCGACATCCGGTTCACCCTGGTGCCGATCGCCGATTGCCGCGTCATCGACGACTGGCACGTGATGGGGCTGCGCGGCACCGGCAGCAAATCGGTCGCGGTGGAGAACGTGTTCGTGCCCGCGCACCGCGTCGTCGCCAACGCCGATCTCACCGCGGGCACGTCGCCCGGCGCGAGCGTGCATCCTGGTCCGCTCTACCGCGCGCCGACCTGGGCACTGTTTCCGTTCTGCATCACCTCGCCGACGGCGGGCATTGCGCGCGGAGCGTGCGAGTGCTTCATCGCCGAGATGAAAGCGCGCGCGTCGGCCATCGACCACGCGCCGCTCGCGCGCAAGCCGTCGATTCAGATGCGCGTCGCCGAGGCGACGGCGCTCGCGGACGCCTCGGAACTGCTCTATCGCCGCTCGCTCACCGAGACTATCGACAAGATCATGGCGGGCGAGACGCTTTCGCTCGGGCATCGCCTGCGCAGCCGGCGCGACCAGGGCTATGCCGTGGTGATGGCAAAGCGCGCCGCGAGCCTGCTGTTCGAAGCGCAGGGCGGCGGCGGTCTCTATGAACGCGGGCCGGTGCAGCGGGCGATGCGCGACTTGAACGCGCTCGCGGGCCATATCGTCGCGGGCTGGGACATTCCCGCGCTCAATTACGGCCAGGTAACGCTGGGCGGACCGCCGACCGATTTCTTCTTCTAGGCGCGGTGGCCGCTCATCTGCGCGCCATCCTCGCGCGACAGCCGCGCGAACCACGGCAGCGACGCGAACGGAAATATCACCATCATCAGGAACACCGCGTCGAATTGCGGCCTGGTCGGGACGCCGCCGGCGCCGGCGAACAGCCCCAGCATCGTCGCGCTGATGGCGATGCCGAAACTCTGCGAGAGCTGCTGCATCACGCTCGCGAGGCTCGAGCCCGGGCTGATCTTGGCGCCGACGAGGTCGGCATAGCCGACGCTGCTCAAGGCGGTGTATTGCAGCGAGCGGAAGAAGCCAAGGACGAGGAGAAAGAGCGCGAGCGCCCAGCCCGGCGTCGCCGGCGAGATCAGCACCAGCGCCATCATCAGCACCCCGACCCAGGCGCCGTTCGCGAGCAGCACCGCGCGGAACCCGAAGCGCCGCAGCACGAGCGGCGTCACCGTCCGCATCGTCAGCGCCCCCACCGCCACAAGCGAGGTGTAGAGGCCGGAACGGAAGGCGGTGAACCCGAGCGGGATCTGCAGCAGCAGCGGCAGCAGGAACGAGGTCGAGCCATAGCCGATGCGGGCCACCGTGCCGCCGACATTGCCGATGCGGAACGTCTTGATGCGGAAGAGCTCGAGATCGACCACCGGCGCATGGGTGCGGCGGGCGTAGAGCGCATAGGCGCCGAGACTGAGGACGGCGACGGCGATGAACGCCGCCTCGACGCCGCCGGCAATCCGCTGGCGCCCGGCAAATTCGAGCGCGAGCTGGAACGCCGCGAGGCCGATGCCGCACAGGATGAAGCCCTTGACGTCGAACCGCGCGATCGATGCGGCGCGGAAATTGTCGAAATACCGGAGCGCCAGCGCGATGCCGAGCGCGCCCATCGGCACATTGATGTAGAAAATCCACCGCCATGACGCATAGGTGGTGAGAAAGCCACCAACGAGCGGCCCCAAGGCCGGCCCGATCATCGCCGGGATCATGACATAGCCCGTCGCCACGATGAGCTCCGAACGCGGAAACGATTTCAGCATGACGAGCCGCCCCACCGGGCTCATCAGCGCGCCGCCGATCCCCTGCAGGATGCGCGTCGCTACCATCATGGTCAGCGACACCGAGGCGCCGCACAGCGCCGAGCTGACGGTGAAGATGCCGACCGCCGTGCAGAACACGGTGCGCGCGCCGAAGCGGTCGGCGATCCAGCCGCTCACCGGGATGAACACGGCGAGGCTCAGGAGATAGCTGGTGATGGCGAGGTTGAGCCGGAGCGGGCTCTCGCCCAGGCTGCGCGCGATCTGCGGCAGCGAGGTGACGATGATGGTCTGGTCGAGCCCGTCCATCAACAGGGCGCAGGCAACGACGAGCGGGATCAGCAGCTTGAGCCGCGGTTCCTGTGTCGTGCGATAGACCGGCTCGTCCCGAGCCTCGGGCCGGGTTTCATCCAACGACCGCTCCTCCCGCCGCGCTTCACGTCCTTGCGCACCGAGACTACCATGCCGAACCCGCCCGAGGGAGGAAGCGAATGGGCAAGCTTGTCCTGCGCGCGCCGGCCAAGGAGGAACTCGAGCCGATCGAAACCGCCTCGCGCGACGCGCTGGCGGCGCTGCAGCTCGAACGGCTGAAAGGATCGCTGCGCCGGGCCTATGAGCACGTGCCGCATTACCGCCGCAGCTTCGACGCCGCTTGCGTCAGCCCCGATTCGCTCCGCCGCCTCGACGACCTCGCCAGGTTTCCGTTCACCACCAAGGACGATCTGCGCGCCAACTATCCCTTCGGCATGTTCGCGGTGCCGCCGGCGCAGATCGCGCGGCTGCATGCGTCCTCGGGCACGACCGGCAAGCCCACCGTGGTCGGCTATACCGCGCGCGACCTCGACACCTGGTCCGACCTGGTCGCCCGCAGCATCCGCGCGAGCGGCGGCCGGCCGGGCATGAAGGTCCACGTCGCCTACGGCTATGGCCTGTTCACCGGCGGGCTCGGCGCGCATTACGGCGCCGAGCGGCTCGGCTGCACCGTGATCCCCGTCTCCGGCGGCATGACCGAGCGCCAGGTGCAGCTCATCGTCGATTTCGCGCCCGACATCATCATGGTGACGCCGAGCTACATGCTGGCGATCCTCGACGGGTTCCGCGCCCAGGGCATCGATCCGCGCCGCAGCTCGCTCAAGATCGGCATTTTCGGCGCCGAGCCCTGGACCAACGCGATGCGCGCCGAGATCGAGGACCGCTTCGACATGGATGCGGTCGACATGTACGGCCTGTCCGAGGTGATCGGCCCCGGCGTCGCCAATGAATGCATCGAAACCAAAGACGGGCTCCATGTGTGGGAGGATCACTTCTATCCCGAGGTGATCGACCCGGCGACGGGGCAGGTCCTGCCCGACGGCGCGCGCGGCGAGCTGGTCTTCACCTCGCTCACCAAGGAGGCGATGCCGGTCATCCGCTATCGCACCCGCGACCTGACGCGGCTCCTGCCCGGCACGGCGCGGACGATGCGGCGGATGGAGAAGGTCACCGGCCGCACGGACGACATGATCATCCTGCGCGGGGTCAATCTGTTTCCGACGCAGATCGAGGAGATGATCCTGGGCGACCCGCGCCTCGCGCCGCATTTCCAGATCGAGCTCAGGCGCGAGGCGCGGCTCGATGCGATGACGGTGCGGGTCGAGGCGCGGCCCGATGCGGCGGATGCAACCGCGCGCGCCGCCGCGCGCCACGATCTCGCCCATCGCATCAAGTCGCGGATCGGCGTCACCGCCGAGGTGGAAGTGCTGGAGCCCGGCACAATCGAACGCTCGATCGGCAAGGCGCGGCGCGTCGTCGATTTGCGTGCGAAGGACGGTTAGGGCGTGTGCGCATGAGCAGCTGGGAGCGCCCGCTCTCGACCGGAAGGGGCCGTTGGACGAGGAGCGCCCGAGAGCGGAATCTGGCACAAAAGCGTCACCGAAGCGATGAGGCGGAACGCCCGATTCCCACGCGTTAGCAGAACCCGCTCGGGCCTTGCGGGCTGGCACTTATTGACTTCACGGCCCCGGCGCCGCTCACGCCCGGCGCTGCTGCGCGTTCCAGTGGCGCTCGAGATTGGCGATGAGGGCGGGGCTGAAATGGCAGGACGCCTGCTCGCGCGCATAGACCGCCATGTAGCGGCGGAAGAGGTCGAGCGGCTCCTCGCCCAGGCGCAGCGCGCGGCGGTTGCCGGCGGCGCTCACCACGCCCGAGCTGGTAAAGTTCTCGACCACGCCGGCGAGCGCCGCGTCCATCGCGTCGGCCGGCGCAATCTCGTCGCAGACGAGGCGCCCTGCGTCGCTGTCGCAGTCGAGCCGCCGGCCATAGAGGATCGCCTGGCGCGCGATCCTTCCGCCGGTGAAGCGCCCGAGGCGCAGATTGGCGGCGCCGGGAATGATCCCCTCCTTGCGCGCCGGCAGCGTCAGATAGGCATCGGATGCTGCAAGCACGTAGTCCATCACCAAAAGGAGCTGACAGCCGCCGCCGATCGCGAACCCGTCGACCGCGGCGATCCACGGCTTCTCGACCGTGCCGCCGAACATCTCGTCGGGATCGGCCGCGGGCGACGCCACGCCGCGATAGAGCTTGTTGACGAGGCCCATGTCGCGCCGGATGTACCAGAGATAGGACACCTTGCCGTGATAGAGATGGGTGAGGTTGATGCCGCTCGAGAGCACGCGGCGCCCGCGCCATTTCGGATGCGCGACCTCGCCGCCGTGCAGCACCGCGATCTCGCTGGCGCGGTCGAGGACGGCGAGATCGACGGCGGTCTCCTGCACATCGAGCGTGGTCTCGTCCTCGGCATTGAGAAACCGCGGGTTGCGCATGACGACGGTCGCGGCCTTGCCCGTGCGCGTCGCCGTCGCGGCGCCGAGATCGACCGTCCCGGCCGCGGCGAATTCGGGCAGGCGCTCGAGCGCCTCCGGCCGCGGCAGCAGCATCGCATGGCAGAGATGCATGCCGGCGGCAGGATCGGCCAGGATGCGGGCGAGCAGGATGCCCTGGTCGATCTCGACGCCGTCCTTGTCGCGCTGCGCGAGGCCATTTTCGCGCGAAACCGCCGCCTCTGAGGGCGCGAGCCCCGGCACCAGACGCGCCGCGTCAAAGACCAGCCGCTCGACCCGGACGAAGGATGAGAGATCGGCGGTGAGCGCGCGATAGATGCCCCCGGCATGCGCGGCGAGAAAGCACTCCCGCGCCGCGCGGCCGCGCCGCAGGATGAGATCGGCCGCCGCCGCCTCGGCCGCGCCGCGCCTGGGCTTCGGCGGCAGGCGGTCGCGCAGCGCGTCGCCCTGGCGCCAGAATTGCCCGAACGCGTCGCGGTCGCGCGCGAAATCGCCACTCGCCGCCGGCGCGGCCGCCAGCCACGGGCCCGCGTCCTCGGCCGGAAGTCCCGCGCGCCGCAGCACATCCGGCGCGGGCGGCTCGGTCAGCGTCATGGTCTCCTCCCTGATCGGCGAACCCGGTTCTGATAGCATAGCGCCCGGCGACGCACACGCCTCGCCCGCCGCTTTCCTGCTAGGATGGCGCGGCAAGCAAGAGGAGGCAGAGGTGACCGATTCCCTCGGCTGGCGCGCCAAGCTCGGCGTGCTGATCCCGTCCACCAACACCTCGGTGCAGCCCGAGTTCGACGCCATGCGACCGCCCGGCGTGACCAATCACATCAGCCGCATCCGCATCCCCAACATGGCGCTCAACAACGACGACGATTTCGCGCGCCTCGTCGATCACATCGCCGCGGGCCAGATCGAGGCGGTCGACAGCGTCATGACCTGCGAGCCCGACCGGATCGTGCTCGGCATCTCGGTCGAGACGTTCTGGGGCGGCTATGCGCTGTCGCGGAAGCTCAAGGCCGAGCTCGAGCAGCACACCGGGCTGGCCGTGTCGATGGGCGCCGAGGCGAGCGAAAAGGCGCTCAAGCTGCTGGGCGCGCGGCGGATCGGCGTGGTCACGCCCTATTTTCCGGTCGGCGACCGCAACGTCGCGCAGTTCTTCGCCGAGGCCGGATTCGAGGTGGCGAAGCTCGTCGGCCTCAAATGCGCGAGCCCGGTGCTCATCGCCCATGTGAGCGAGGCGCAATTGCGCGACGCGATCCGCGCCGTCGACGGGCCCGGGATCGACGCGATCATCCAGGTCGGCACCAACCTCGCCATGGCGCGGCTCGCGCCCGAGGCGGAGCGCTGGCTCGGCAAGCCCGTCGTCGCGATCAACACCGCGATCTATTGGGACGCGCTGCGCGCCTCGGGCATCGCGGACAAGGTGGCGGGGTTCGGCCCGCTGCTCGAACGGCACTGACGAGGGAGCAGCCCATGGCGATGGCGATGCGGATTCACCGGATCGGCGACCCGGACGTGTTCGTCGCGGACGAGATCGCGGTCCCCGCACCCGGGCCGGGCCAGGTGCGCATCAAGCAGACGGCATGCGGGCTCAACTTCCTCGACACCTATCACCGCAGCGGCGCCTATCCCCTGCGCCTGCCCTTGCCCGCGATCCTGGGCCAGGAAGGAGCCGGCGTGGTGGTCGACATCGGCACCGGCGTGAGCGGGATCAAGCCCGGCGACCGCGTGGTTTATTCCGGCCAGCCCGGCGCCTATTGCGACGAGCGGCTCATCGCCGCCGATCGCGCCTTCCCCATTCCCGGCGGGATCGGCGAGCGCGAGGCGGTGGCCGTCTTCAACAAGGGGCTCACCGCCGAATATCTCATTCGCCGCGCCTATCCGGTGAAGCCGGGCGAGACCATCCTCGTCCATGCCGCGGCGGGCGGGGTCGGCCTTATCCTGTGCCAATGGGCGAAGCATCTGGGCGCCACCGTCATCGGCACGGTCAGCACCGAGGCGAAGGCGGCGCTCGCGCGTGCTCATGGCTGCGACCACACCATCCTCTATACGCGGGAGAAGTTTCCCGAGCGCGTGCGCGCGCTCACCGGCGGCGCCGGCGTTCCGGTGGTGTTCGACGCGGTCGGCAAGGACACGTTCGAGGGCTCGATGGATTGCCTCAAGCCGCGCGGCTATCTCGTCTGCTTCGGCGAGGCGTCGGGGCGGGTGCCGCCGGTCGATCCGCACACGCTGATGAACAAGGGCTCGATCTTCCTCACCCGCGCCAGCATGGTGCATTACAACATCACGCCAGAGGAATACCGCACCGCCGCCCGCGCGCTGTGGGACGCGGTGGCGAGCGGCGCCATCAAGATCCAGCTCAACCAGACCTATCGCCTCGCGGATGTCGCCCAGGCGCACCGCGATCTCGAGGCGCGCACGACCACCGGCTCGAGCGTGCTGGTGCCCTAGCCGCCTTGCCTCAGGCGTAGGGCTTCTCGCCCAGCATCGTCACGCGGCGCAGGCGGCGGCGCTCGTTCGGATCGAAATCGCTGCGCGCGTGCAGGCAGGAGCGGTTGTCCCACAGGACGACGTCGCCGGGCCGCCATTCGTGCTCGTAGACGAATTCCGGCCGCTCCTGGTGATCGAACAGGAATTCGAGCGTCGCGGCGCTGTCCGTGGGCTCGAGGTCGAGGACCGACCAGGTCATCAGCCGGTTGACGTAGAGCGACTTGCGCCCGGTCGGCGGATGGGTGCGGAACACCGGATGGGCATATTGCTTGACGTCCGCCGGCAGCGACGCCGCGCGATGGGTCGGATTGCCGGCATAGTCATAGACGTTGAGCGCACGGCAGGCGCCAAGCCGGCGCTTCATCTCTTCGGGCAAGGCTTCGTAGGCGCGGAAGCCGTTGGCATAGAGCGTGTTGCCGCCGCGCGACGGGATCTCCATGGCATAGAGCATGGACGCCATCGCCGGCCGCTCCAGATAGCACGTGTCGGAATGGAAGAACATTTCGCCATCCGGCAGGATGCCCGTAAGCTTGCCGTCGACGCGGACGTTCGAGACGTAGAGCACCGCCGGATTATGGCCGAGCTTCAAGGGATCGCTCTCGTTCACCACCCGGCCGAGCGGGCCGAAGCGGGCGGCGAAATTCACCTGCTGGTCCTCATCGAGGTGCTGCCCGCGGAAAAGTGCGATGCAGTTCTCTTCCCAGGCGCGGCGGATGCGGGCGAAGTCGGCGTCGTCAATCGGCGCGGCCAGATCGACGCCCATGATCTCGACGCCGATCGCCGGCGACAGCGGACGGATTTCCATGGTTCTCTCTCCTCCGCGTCGATTTAACGGCGGGAGGATCGGCACCGCAAGCGCATCCTGCGACCTCGCAGGGGCGGCGCGTGCGGCCTATGATCGCGCCGCGGGCCAAGGAGACAAGATGGATTTCAGCAGCGACAATGCCGCCGGCGCGTCACCCGAAATCCTCGCCGCGCTCGAAGCCGTCAATCGCGGGCCGGCCACCGCCTATGGCGCCGACGACGTGACGGCGCGGCTCGAGCGCCGCTTCGCCGCCTTGTTCGAGCGCGAGGTCGCGGTCTTTCCGGTCGCCACCGGCACCGCCGCCAATGCCTTGGCGCTGGCCGCGCTGACACCGCCCTGGGGCATCGTCTATTGCCACGAGGACGCCCATATCGCGGTCGACGAATGCGGCGCGCCGGAATTTTTCACCGGCGGCGCCAAGCTCATCGGTGTCGCCGGCGAGCACGCCAAGATCACGCCCGCCGGTATCGCCGCGCGCCTGACCGAACGCGGCTTCGTTCATCATGCGCAGCCCGCGGCGATCAGCCTCAGCCAATCGACCGAAGCCGGCGCCGTCTATGCCGCCGCCGAACTCGCCTCGATGGGCGAGTTCGCCCGGCGCGAGCGGCTCTTGCTTCACGTCGACGGCGCGCGCTTCGGCAATGCGGTTGCGGCACTGGGCTGCACGCCGGCCGACATCACCTGGCGCGTCGGCGTCGATGCGCTGTCGTTCGGCGCGACCAAGAACGGCGCGCTCGCCGCCGAGGCGGTGATCTTCTTCGATCCCGACCGCGCCCGCGACTTCGGCTATCGCCGCAAGCGCGGCGGCCACCTCGTGTCGAAGATGCGCTTTCTCGCGGCGCAGCTCGAGGCCTATCTCGAGGACGGGCTGTGGCTGCGCAACGCGCGTCACAGCAACGCCATGGCGGCGCGACTCGCCGCAGCGCTCGTCCGCATCGACGGCGCGCGTCTCCGCCATCCGGTCGAGGCCAACGAGGTCTTCGTCGAGCTGCCCGAGCCGGTCATCGTCGCGCTCGCCGCCCAGGGATTCAAATTCTACCGCTGGGGCGGCGCGAACGCGCGCTGCATCCGGCTCGTCACGTCGTTCGCGACCGCGGCGGACGAGGTCGATGCTCTCGTCGCGGCAATCCGCCATCAAATCGGCCGCGGCAAAAATTGACGGAACGGTCTTGACAGCGCACGACGTCGGATCAAGATTTTTCACTGCCGCATTCGTAGTGGGGACGCATGAAATACATTTGTGACGCGCCAGGCGGCAGAACGTGGTTCCGGCTCGAGACCGAGGCCGAAGCCGCCACCGAGTCCGCCGTCATGCAGCACGCAGTCGAGAAATATTTCCGCAAGGAGATGGAGCGGGCGACCCACACCTATCAGCCCACCTCGACCATCTATATCGAGCAGGAGATCGGGCTCAAGGCGCATGTTCAGCGCGAGATGCCATTGTTTCTCACCTTGCGCGACGACAGCGGCGACGCGCTGGTGACGGCGATGCTGCCGCCGGGCGGGCGCGACGATCCGGGCTTCCGGCCGATCATCGTCGGCCCGCGCAATGCCGACCCCTATGTCCAGCACGCCGACGCCATCCGCGCCCTCGGTCAGCATTTCCGCATCGTGCTCGACCGCGCGCGCTGCTTTCCCTATCGCCGCGACTGAGTCAGCGCCCGCCTTCGGATTCGGATTTGCGGATGCGGTCGAGGAGCCCCGCGGCCTCGCGCGAGGCGCGCAGCTTCTTGCCGACATCGGGCAGGAAATGGATGTGTCCCTGCGCGTCGAGGAAGCCGGTTTCGGTGTCGGGCGGCAGTTCGTCGACGATGCGCAGATAGACGCGCAGGATCCGGGCGAGATCGGCGGCAGTGAGCGGTCTCTCGTTCGCCACGAGGCACCATCCCTTTCCTTCGGGCGGCGCGCTTGCCGGGGCGAACCGCATGCGCACTATCCCCGCGCGGGGCGACGCTTGCAAGACGGCGCGGCGACGGGGCAGTGTGGCGCACCATGCCGGTTTTGCACGATGACGGTCTGAAGGCCACGACCAAGAGCGCAGACCGGGATGCCGGCACGGTGCTGGCGCTGGCGCTGTTCCCCATCACCCTCTTCGCCTTCACCCCGGTCGCTATCCGTATCCTGGTCGGCGAGTTCGATCCGCTGATGGCGGGGCTGGCGCGCACGGCCGGGGCGATCGTGGTGACGCTGCCGCTGGCGCTGGCATTGCGCTTCCGCCTGCCGCGCGACCGTCAGGGCTGGATCCTTCTCGTCCTCAATGCTGCCCTCACCTTCACCGCCTTTCCCGTACTGTTCGCCCTCGGCGCCGAGCACACCTCGGCCTCGCATGCGGCGCTGATCATGGCGGCGACGCCGATCGTTACCGGGATCAGCGCCGCCGTGGTGGAGCGGCACGCGCCGCGGCATGCGTGGTGGCTGGGCTCGGCTCTCGCCTTTGCCGGCGAGGCCGCGCTCATCCTCGCGCGCGGCACGGGCGCGGCGACGTCCGGGCGGCTTATGGGCGATCTTCTGATCCTGGCAGCGGTATTCGGTGCGGGCACCGGCTATGTTGCGGGCGCACGGCTCGGCGGCAGGATCGGCGTGTGGCCGGCCACATTCTGGGCGATCAACCTCGCCGGCCTCGTGCAACTACCGTTCATCGCGCTGCGCTGGCCGCACGCGCACTGGCATTCGCTCGATGCCGCCGGCTGGGCCGCGCTGCTTCACCTCACCTTTGGCGTGACGGTGATCGCGCTGGTATCGTGGCTGTGGGCACTCGAGCGCGGCGGCATCGCCCGCGTCGCGGTGCTGCAATTCGCCCAGCCGGTGATCGCGGTCGGCCTCGCGGCCGTGCTGCTGCACGAGCCGATCACGCCGGCGCTGCTCCTGGCCGCGACGCCGATTGTCGCCGGCGTTGTCATCGCGCGGCGACGCTAGCGGCGAAAGCGGGACGATTGCGCCGGAATGAGCCGGCGCCTAGGATTCGCGCCGCGCGGCGGGGCTGCGCCGCGGAACGAAGCGGGTTCGGGATGGCGGCCGATCGGCCTTATCGCTGGGAGAAATCCTACCCGCCGGGCGTGCGCTGGGATGCCGCGATCGAGACGATGACGCTCGGCGCGCTCATGGACCGTGCGGCGGCGTACGGCGCGCGCGCGGCGATCGAGCATCGCGGCCGCGTGCTCACCTATGACGCGTTGGCGCGCCGCAGCGACGCGCTCGGCGCCGCGCTGCTCGCGCGCGGCCTGGGCGTGGGCCAAGCCATCGCCCTTTATCTCCCCAACACCCCCGCGCACCCGATCGCATTCTTCGCCGCGGCCAAGGCCGGGGCGCCGATCGTGCCGCTGAGCCCGCTCGATGCCGAACGCACGCTGCTGTTCAAGCTGCGCGACAGCGGCGCGCGCACGCTTGTCACGGTGGATGCGCCAAGCCTCATGGCGATGGCACGGAAGCTGCTCGACGCCGGCGCGGTCGACCGCGTCCTCGTCGCCGGGGAGGCGCCGGTTGCGCGCGAAGGCGAAAGGATATTGCCGCTCGCCGATCTCCTCGCCGAAGGCGCGATGCTGCCGCGGCGCTGGCCGCCGATCGCCGCCGCCGACGTGGCACTCATCCAGTACACCGGCGGCACGACAGGCTTACCCAAGGGGGTGATGCTGAGCCACGCCAATCTGACCGCCGCCGTGGCGATCTACGACGAATGGACGCGCGGCCAGGGCTTGCTGCGCCCGGGCGAGGAGCGGGTGATCTGCGTTCTGCCGCTGTTCCACATCTACGGGCTGACGGTGGTGCTGCTGCGTCATCTGAATCAGGGCAACCTGATCCTGCTGCACGAGCGGTTCAGCGCCGAGGCGGTGCTCGACGCCATCGAGCGCGAGCGCGCGACCATCCTGAACGGCGTGCCGACGATGTGGATCGCGCTGGCGGCGCATCCCGGCATCGAACGGCGCGACTTGTCCTCGCTGGGCCACATCAGTTCCGGCGCGGCACCGCTGCCGGTGGAGGTGGAGCGGCAGATCGAGCGTCTGACCGGGCGCCGCCTCGGCGGCGGCTGGGGCATGACCGAGACCGCACCCGCCGGCACCAACCTGCCGCACGGCGCCGACCGGCCGGGCTCGATCGGCCTGCCGCTGCCGGGCATCGTCGTCGAGGTGGTGGCGCCCGACGATCCGCGCCGTGTGCTGCCGCCGGGCGAGATCGGCGAGCTGCGCGTCAAGGGCGCCAACGTCACCGCCGGCTATTGGAACAACGCGGCCGAGAGCGCCGCTGCCTTCGTCGACGGGTTCCTGCTCACCGGCGATCTCGGCCGCATGGACGAGGACGGGTTCTTCTATCTTGCCGGGCGCAAGAAGGAGATGATCATCTCGGCCGGGTTCAACGTCTATCCGCGCGCGGTCGAGGAGGCGATCTACGAGCACCCGGCGGTCGCGGAGGCGATCGTCATCGGCATTCCCGACCGCTATCGCGGCGAGGCGGCCAAGGCGTTCGTCACGCTCAAGCCCGGCGCGGCACCGTTCACGCTCGAGGCGCTGAGGGCGTTCCTCGCCGACAAGCTCGGCCGGCACGAGCTGCCGGCGGCGCTCGAATTCCGCGACGCGCTGCCGCGCACCGCGGTCGGCAAGCTGTCGCGCAAGGAACTGATCGAAGAGGAAGCGAACAAGGCTGCGGTCGCCGCGGCCGCGGAGGAAGGCTAGGAGCGAAATGCGCGACGCCGTCATCGTTTCGACCGCGCGCACGCCGATCGGCCGGGCCGGTCGGGGCGCGTTCAATCTCACCCACGGCGCCGATCTCGGCGGCCACGTCATCCGCCATGCCATCGCCCGCGCCGGGATCGAGCCCGACGCGATCGAGGACGTGGTGATGGGCTGCGCGCTCCCCGAAGGCGCCACCGGCGGCAACATCGCCCGCCAGGCGGCGCTGCGCGCCGGCATCCCCGTCACCGCCGCGGCGATGACGATCAACCGCTTCTGCAGCTCGGGCCTGCAGGCGATCGCCGCAGCGGCGCAGCGCATCATCGTCGACGGCGTGCCGGTGGCGGTGGCGGGCGGGCTCGAATCGATCAGCCTCGTCCAGGCCAATCTCAACCGCAGCTTCTACGAGAACGAATGGCTGCGGGGGCACAAGCCCGACATCTACATCACCATGATCGAGACCGCCGACATCGTCGCCGAACGCTATGGCATCAGCCGCGAGCGGCAGGACGAATACGCGCTCCAAAGCCAGCAGCGCATCGCGGCGGCGCAGCGCGAAGGGCGTCTCGACCGCGAGATCGTGGCGCTCGAGACCGTCAAGCTCGTCACCGACAAGGACACGGGCGCGACCCATCATGAGACCGTGACGCTCGCGCGCGACGAGGGCAACCGCCCCGACACGACGCTCGAAGGGCTCACCAAGCTGAAGCCCGTGCGCGGCGACGGCGCCTTCATCACCGCCGGCAATGCGAGCCAGCTCTCCGACGGCGCCGCCGCCTGCGTCCTGATGTCGGACGCGGAGGCGGCGCGCCGCGGCCTCGCGCCGCTGGGCGTGTTCCGCAGCCTCGCCGTCGCCGGCTGCGAGCCCGACGAGATGGGCATCGGCCCGGTCTTCGCCGTGCCGCGGCTGCTCGAGCGCAACGGCCTCCGGATCGACGATATCGGCCTGTGGGAATTGAACGAGGCCTTCGCCAGCCAGGTCATCTATTGCCGCGACCGGCTCGGCATTCCGATCGAGCGGCTCAACGTCGATGGCGGCGCGATCGCCATCGGCCATCCCTACGGCATGAGCGGCGCGCGCATGACCGGCCACGCGCTCATCGAGGGCAAGCGGCGCGGCGTGCGCTATGCCGTGGTGACGATGTGCATCGGCGGCGGCCAGGGCGCCGCCGGCCTGTTCGAGATCGCGTGAGGTCGGCGATGGACCTGCGCTTCACCGCCGAGGAACGGGAGTTTCGCGACGCGGTGCGCGAATTCCTCCGCACCGCGCTGCCGGCCTCGATCCGGCGCAAGATGGTCGAGGACCGCCCGCTCGCCAAGGACGACATCGTCGCCTGGCAGCGCATCCTCAACGCCAAGGGCTGGGCGGTGCCGCATTGGCCGGTGGAATGGGGCGGTACCGGCTGGTCGCCGGTGCAGCAATACATCTTCCAGGACGAGATGCAGCAGGCGCCGGCGCCGACGCCGCTGCCGTTCGGCGTCAGCATGGTGGGGCCGGTCATCATCCAATTCGGCAGCGCGGCGCAGAAGCGGCGCTTCCTGCCGCGCATCGCCAATCTCGACGACTGGTGGTGCCAGGGATTCTCCGAGCCGGGCGCGGGGTCGGACCTCGCCTCGCTCAAGACCGCGGCAAAGCGCGACGCCGACCATTACATCGTCAACGGCCAGAAGATCTGGACGACGATGGCGCAGCACGCCGATTGGATCTTCTGCCTCGTGCGCACCGATGCGCAAGTGAAGAAGCAGGAAGGCATCACCTTCCTCCTCATCGACATGCGCACGAAGGGCATCACCGTGCGCCCGATCGTCACCATCGACGGCGGCGCCGAGGTCAACGAGGTGTTCTTCGACGACGTCAGGGTGCCGGTCGAGAACCGCGTCGGCGCCGAGAACAAGGGCTGGGACTATGCCAAGTTCCTACTCGGCAACGAGCGCACCGGCATCGCCCGCGTCGGCTATTCGAAGGAGCGCATCCGCCGCATCCGCGCGCTCGCCGCGGCCGAGCCGGCGGGCGGGCGGCCGCTGATCGAGGACGAAGGGTTCTGCGCGAAGCTGGCCGCGCTCGAGGTGGAACTGAAGGCGCTCGAGATGACGCAGCTCCGCGTCGTCGCCGCCGAGCGCAACCGCGACCGCTCCAAGCCCGATCCCTATTCCTCGATCCTCAAGATCAAGGGCGCGGAAATCCAGCAGGCGACGCCCGAACTGATGCTCGAGATCGTCGGTCCCTATGCGCTGCCGTTCCGGCCCGCCGATGAGGGCGACCGCGCGAACGAGCCGCCGATCGGCCCCGACTGGGCGGCGGCGGCGGCGCCCACCTATTTCAACTGGCGCAAGATCTCGATCTACGGCGGCTCGAACGAAATTCAGCGCAACATCATCGCCAAGGCGATCCTGGGGCTCTGACGGCGATGGATTTCGATCTCAGCGAAGAGCAGATCCTGCTGCGCCAGAGCGTCGAGCGGATGGCGGCGGATCACTACCGCTTCGAGCAGCGCAAATTCCATGGCGCCGAGCCCGAAGGCTGGAGCCGCGCGATGTGGCGGCGCTATGCGGAATTGGGCCTGCTGGGCCTGCCCTTCGTCGAACGTTACGGCGGCGTCGGCGGCGGCCCGGTCGAGACCATGATCGTGATGGAGGCGATGGGCCGCGCGCTCGCGCTCGAGCCTTATCTCGCGACCGTGGTGCTCGCGGGTGGGCTCATCCGTCACGGCGGCAGCGCGGCACAGCAGGCGGCGCTCGTCCCCGCGATCGCCGGCGGCACGATGATCCTCGCCTTCGCCCATGCCGAGCGGCAATCGCGCTACGACCTCGCCGACGTGGCGACACGGGCGCGGCCGGACGGCGCCGGCTGGGTGATCGACGGCGAGAAGAGCCTGGTGCTGCACGGCGACAGCGCCGATCGCCTGATCGTCTCGGCGCGCGTCGCGGGCGAGCGGCGCGACCGCGACGGCATCGCACTCTTCCTTGTCGACGGCGCGGCGAAGGGCGTGTCGCGCCGGCCCTATGCGACGCAGGACGGGATGCGCGCGGCCGAGATCGCGCTCGCCTCGGTCGCGGTCGGGCGCGACAGCATGCTGGGCGCACCGGGCGCGGCGCTGCCGCTGATCGAGCGCGTCGCCGACGAGGCGATCGCGGCGCTCGCCGCCGAGGCAGTCGGCGCGATGGCGGCGCTCACCGACATGACGGTGGACTACCTCAAGACACGGCGCCAGTTCGGCGTGCCGATCGGCAACTTCCAGGTGTTGCAGCATCGCGCCGCCGACATGCTGATCGCGCTCGAGCAAGCGCGCAGCATGGCGCTCTATGCGACGCTGACCGTGGCCGCGCCCGATGCAGTGGAGCGGCGGCGTGCCGCCGCCGCCGCCAAGGTGCAGGTCGGCCGCTCCGGGCGCTTCGTCGGGCAGCAGGCGATCCAGCTACATGGCGGCATCGGCATGACCATGGAATACAAGGCCGGCCACTACCTGAAGCGCCTCACCATGATCGATCTCATGTTCGGCGACGCCGACCACCACCTCCGCGCCTTGGCCCGCGGCGGCGGCCTGTTCGCCGCGAACGACGGCGAAAACGCAGGCCGATAACCGGGCACGCATTTTTCCGCACAGTCATTGCGAGCATAGCGAGGCAATCCCCTCGCGGTCGGGGATTGCCTCGTCGCTAGGCTCCGCGCAATGACGGCGTTCGTTTCAGGTTATGCGACCGGGCCTTAGGACGGCATCGCCCCCATGAAGTCGCGCTTGCCGATCTCGATGCCGAGTTGGCGCAGGATGTTGTAGGCGGTGGTGATGTGGAAATAGAAGTTCGGCATGGCGTGATGGTAGAGATAGACCTGCGCCCGGAACTGACGCGGCTGTCCGCCCACCGGGATCGTCACCTGCTTGTCGTCCTGGCCGTCGAGCTGGGCCGGCTTGATGGTGTTGAGGAGATCGAGGGTGCGGCCGATGCGCGCCTTCATTTCCTCGAAGCTGTTGTCGCTGTCGGGGTTCTTCGGCAGCTCGACGCCGGCGATGCGGCCGGGCGCCATCGCGTGCTCGCACGCCTGCCGCACTTGGCGCGCCAGCGTGAACATGTCGGGATAGAGCCGCAGGTTGAGCACCACGCCGGTGTCCCATTTCTTCGCGGCTGCGTGAGCGGCGGACTTGTCGAGGACAGCGTTGAGGCCGCCCAGGAGCTGCTGGAACACGGGGATCGAGGCTTGGTACATGGTGACCGCCATGGCAGTGTCCTCTCATCGTTATCGGAAGTTGCGAACGCGCCGGCGATCTTAGCGAGGCGCGGCGGGCACGGGAAGCGTCCTTGCCAAGGCGGGGAGAACATCGCTTAATCACCGCGACGGCGCGAGAAGGAGGGAATGGTCATGTCGAGCGATCCGCGGTCGCTGGCGCCGCTCGCATTGCCGCCCGATCTTGCCGCCATCATGGCGGCACCCTATCCGCGCTTTTCCGCGGCGGAGATGACGCGCCGCCGCGCCGCCGTCGCATCGGCCATGGATGAGGCCGAGATCGACCATCTCGTCATCTACGGCGCCAACCGCGCCGGCGGCATCATCCAGTGGCTGACGCAATGGCCGATCACGACCGAAGCGGTCGGCATCGTCACGCCGGGCACGCGCGACATCATGTTCATTCAATATTACAACCACCTCGCGCAGGCCCGGCGTCTCGCCGAGGCGCAGGTCGAATGGGGCGAGCAATCAGCGATCGGCTGCGGCATCGCCGCGCTCGAACAGCGCGGCGCCAGGCACGACCGCGTCGGCGTGATCGGCCCGATGGGGTTCCGCGCCCATCAGGCGCTCGCCGACCGCTTCGGCCGGATCAAGGATCTCAACGCCGCCTATATCCGCCTGCGGATGGTGAAGTCGGCGGAGGAGATCCAATGGTTCCGGATCGGCGCCGCACTCTCGGATCTCGGGATCGCCGCGCTCGAGCGCGAATTGCGCCCCGGCCTCACCGAGCGCGAACTGGGCGCCATCATCGAGGCGGCGTGGCTGCCCTATGGCGGCACCAACATCATCCATTTCATCGGCGTCACGGCGATGGCCGCGCCCGATCTCTGCGTGCCGGCGCAGTTCCCCTCGACCCGCCGGGTCGCCGCGGGCGACGTCGTCACCGTCGAGATCAGCGGTAATTTCTGGGACTATTCCGGCCAGGTGCTGCGCAGCTTCGCGGTGGGAAGCGAGCCGACGCCGCTTTATCGCCAGCTCCACGACGCCGCCGATGCCGCGTTCGACGCGATGTTCGCGGCCGTGCGCCCCGGCGCCAAGCCGGCGGCGCTCGTAGCCGCCGCCAGCGTGATCGAGGCGGCCGGATTCACCACCAACGACGACATCGTCCATGGCTATGGCGGCGGCTACCTGCCGCCGGTGCTGGGCTCGGCCAGCCGCCCGGCCGGCCCCATTCCCGATTTCGCGCTGGCGCCCGGCATGATGATGGTGATCCAGCCCAACGTCATCACCGGCGATGAGCGCGCCGGCGTGCAGACGGGCGAGTTGATCCTCGTCACCGAAGGCGGCGCCCAGCGCATGCATGGCTTTCCCCGCGGCTTCCGCCGGGTCGGGTAGAATTCAAGCCAACCGAAGAACCGAGCGGAGGAACCGATGTATCGAGCGACCGACGGCATCATGCTTCCCACCACGATCATCGGCTCGCTGCCGCGGCCGAACTGGTACACTGAGAACCTCGCCGGGCGCAGCTTTCTCCAGGCGATGATCGATGCCCGCTTCCGCGAGCAATATACCGATGCGGTGTCGGTCTATCTGCGCGACCAGGAGGTCGCCGGGCTCGACATCTGCACCGACGGCGACGCGCGCTTCGACACCGAGGTCGCGGGCTATAGCTGGTTCTCCTATGCGCTGACCCGGCTGGGCGGCATCACGCTCGATCAAGCCTACGCCCGCCCGCAGGTGTTCGGGCGCACGCCCTATGCGCGCGGCCACATCCTCAACGAGGGCATGGAAGCGCGCGTCACGCCGACCATCGTCGGACCCGTCGGGCGCGGCGATCTGCAGTACACGCCGCTCTGGCTCACGGCCCAGCGCCTCACCCGCAAGCCAGTGAAGTTCGGGACGATCACCGCCGAGCTCCTGGGCCTGTCGCTGCGCGACAAGCATTACAAGAGCCGCCGCGAGCGCATCCTCGCGATCGCCGAGGTGCTGAACGCCGAACTGGCCGAAGTGGCGGCGGCCGGCTGCAAGGTGATCCAGATCGAGGAGCCGCAGGTCCACCTGCTCGGCCCCCGCGGCGGCATCGATGACGAGCTCACCCCCGACTTCATGGTCGAGGTATTCAACAACACCGTGCGCGGCCTGCGCGCCAAGACCGAAATCTGGTGCCACACCTGCTGGGGCAATCCGGCGCAGCAGCGCATGTTCGCGCGCGCGCCGAGCTATGCGCCGGCGGTCCCCGCGCTCAATCGCTGCGATGCCGATGTCGTCACCTTCGAGACCTGCAGCTCGGGCGGCATGGACATCGAGGCGATCGGCGCGGGCATCAAGGACAAGAAGGTCGCGATCGGCGTCATCGACCATCACACCTTGCAGGTCGAGACGCCGGAAGACGTGGCGACGCTGATCCGCCGCGCGCTCAAGGTGATCCCGCCCGAGCGGCTGGTACTGGCCTCCGATTGCGGCATGGGACGCGAAGGCATGAGCCGGCGCCATGCCTTCTTCAAGATGGTGTCGCTGGTGCAGGGCACCAATCTCGTCCGCCGCGAGCTCGGCCTGCCCGAAGCCCCCTGCCTCGCCGCCGACGAGCAATACACGCTCCTGGAAAAACGCTAGCGCGGTGGCGGACCGCGCCGCTCGGCACCGGGCGGCGTCCCGCCTCGGCCTTGACAAGCGTGCATATGCGCTTATTATAGGTGCATATACGCTCATATCGGGCGGCGGGAGTGTGTCATGGCCCTGTGCGACAGCGTCCCTCGCGACCTCCTGCGACCGCCGAGCGAACCGGCCGCGCCGCCGGCGCCTTCGAGCCGCCATGATCCGCGCACCCGCCTGCTGCTCGAGGCGCCGATCGCCCGGACCCTGGTGCGGCTGGCCGCGCCGAATATCGCGGTGATGCTGGCGCAGGCCTCGGTCGGGCTGATCGAGACCTATTTCATCGGCAAGCTCGGGACCGATGCGCTCGCCGGCGTGGCGCTGGTCTTTCCGGTGGTGATGCTGATGCAGATGATGTCGGCGGGCGCCATGGGCGGCGGCATCTCGTCGGCGGTGGCGCGCGCGCTCGGCGCCGGACGGCGCGACGACGCCGACGCGCTGGCGCTCCACGCGCTCGCCATTGCGGTGGTGTTCGGTGTCGTCTTCATGGTGGCGCTGCTGGGCGGCGGCAGGGTTCTCTATCGCGCGATGGGCGGCAGCGGGGCGACACTCGCCGCCGCGCTCACCTATTCCAACGTGGTCTTTGCCGGGGCCGTGCTGGTGTGGGTTTTCAACTCGCTCGCTAACGTCATTCGCGGCACCGGCAACATGGCACTTCCGGCCATCGTAACCGTCGCCGGAATCGTCGTGCTGATCCCGCTGTCGCCTTGTCTCATCTTCGGCCTGGGACCGTTTCCACGGCTCGGCATCGTCGGCGGCGCGGTCGCGCTGGTCGGCTATTACGCGGTCGGCAGCATCGTGCTGGCGTTCTGCCTGCGCTCGCGGCTGTCGCTGGTGCGCCTCGCCTTCCGCGGCATCCGCCTGCGCTGGACGCTGTTCCGCGACATCCTGCGCATCGGCGCGATCGCCGCGCTCATCACCCTCCAGACCAATCTCACCATCGCCATCGCCACCGGCTTCGTCGGACGGTTCGGCCCAGGGGCCATCGCCGGCTACGGCACCGGCTCGCGCCTCGAATATCTGCTGGTGCCGCTGGTGTTCGGCCTGGGCGGCCCGCTCGTCGCCATGGTCGGCACCAATATCGGCGCGGGCCAGCACGGCCGCGCCCTGTACGCCGCCTGGATCGGCGCCGCCATCGCCGCCGCGATGTGCGAGATCATCGGCCTTGGTGCCGCGGCGGCGCCGGGCGCGTGGCTGTCGCTGTTCGGCACCGATCCCGCGATGCTCGCGGCCGGATCGCACTATCTGCAGACGGTCGGCCCGCTCTATGGCTTGTTCGGCCTCGGCATGGCGCTTTATTTCGCCTCGCAAGGAGCGGGGCGGATGGGATGGCCGCTTCTCGCCAACATGGCGCGGCTGGCAATCGCGGCGGGCGGCGGGTGGCTGGCCTTGCGCTGGGATGGGCAGTTGTCGCACGTCTTCCTCGCGCTCGCGGCAGCGCTGGCGGCGTTCGGCCTGATCAACGCCGCCGCGGTAGCTGGCGGCGCCTGGTTTCCCGGGACCGGCCCGAAACGACCGCGCGCCATCTTCCTGCCGGGGAGCGGACGCCCATGAGCAAGCGCTATTTCGAGGACTTCGCCGTGGGCCAGAAATTCGCTTCCGCGCGGCTGCGGGTCACGGCCGAGGAGATCAGGAATTTCGCCGCCGCCTATGATCCGCAGCCGGCCCATCTCGATGAGGCGGCGGCGCGCCAGACCATCTTCGGCGGGCTGGCGGCAAGCGGCTGGCACACCGCGGCGCTGACCATGCGGCTCCTGGTTCCGAGCGAGTTTCAGCCGGCCGGCGGCATCGTCGCCGCCGGCTTCGACGAGTTCCGCTGGCCGCACCCGGTGCGGCCCGGCGACGAACTGCATCTCGAATGCGAAATCCTCGAACTGCGGCCGTCGAAGTCGCGCCCGAGCCAGGGCCTGATCAAGGCGCGCACGACCACGCTCAACCAGGACGACGAGCCGGTGCAGATCCTCGTCGCCAACCTGATCGTGCCGCGCCGCCCGGCATAGGCGGCCACATCACGCCTTCGGCACGTAGCCGATCGCCTCGATCTCGAGGCCGCAATCCATCGGCGTGCGGCCGGCCTGCATGCGGGTGCGCGCGGGGAGCGTCGCGGCGCTCGAGAAATAGCGGCGGTAGATGCGGTCGAAACTCTCCTGCTGCGACTGGTCCTTGAGCCAGACGATGACCTTGAGCAGACAATCCATGGTCGAGCCCGCGGCCTCGACCAGGCGCTGCAAATGGTCCATGACGATCTCGACCTGACGCTCGAACGGGATGTCGGGAAAGGGCGGCAGCGGCAGCCCCTTGGCGCGCGCCTCGCGCAGCCGGGTGCAGAACTCGGCCTCGAACGGCGGCAGGCCGGAAATGAAGATCAGATCGCCATAGCGCACGCACATGTTGAACGGGCCGCCGGTCTCGGGCACGTCGGCCGTGACGATCTGCTTCTCCATTGGCGTCTCCGCTTCGACTGCCGAACATAGCACGATGGCGGCACGTGCCCGCTGGCTCAGTCGCGACGGATCCAGCCGCCGCCGAGGACACGGTCGCCGTCGTAGAAGACGCAAGCCTGGCCGGGCGCGGCGCCGAGAGCCGGCTCATCGAGCATCGCCGCGCCTCCGTCGCCCTCGAGATCGAGCGTCGCCGGCAGCGGCGATTGCGCCGAGCGCAGCTTCACGGCCACGCGCAGCCGCGGCGCGGGCGGCGCGGCGCCGAGCCAGTTGATGCCGCGCAGCGCAACCCGACGCGCGGCGAGCGCGTCGCGCCGGCCGACCACCACGCGCCGCGCCGCGGGCTCGAGCCGTAGGACGAAAAGCGGCGCGCCGCCGGCTATGCCGAGGCCCTTGCGCTGCCCGACAGTGAAATGCGCGACGCCGTCGTGGCGGCCGAGCACGCGGCCCGCCTCGTCGACGATCTCGCCCGGTTCGGCCGCGTCGGGCCGCAGCTTCGCCACCAGCGCGGCATAGCCGTCCTGCGGCACGAAGCAGATATCCTGGCTGTCGCGCTTGTCGGCGACCGGCAGCGCAAAGCGGCGCGCGAGCGCCCGCGTTTCGTCCTTGGCAAGCTCGCCCAAAGGAAAGCGCAGGCGGTCGAGCTGCGCCCGCGTCGTGCGGTAGAGGAAATAGCTCTGGTCGCGCCGGGCGTCGACGGCGCGGTGCAGCTCGGGACCGTCCGGCCCCATGACGCGGCGCACGTAATGGCCGGTCGCGACCGCTTCCGCGCCGAGATCGCGCGCGACGCCGAGAAGATCGCGGAACTTCACGGTCTCGTTGCACCAGACGCACGGGATCGGCGTCTCGCCGCGGGCATAGGAATCCGCGAACGGCGCGATCACGTCGTCGTGGAACTGCCGCTCGTAATCGAGGACATAATGCGGGATGCCGAGCCGTTCGGCCACGCGCGCGGCATCGCGCACGTCGCGCCCGGCGCAGCACGTGCCCTTGCGGCCCAGCGCAGCGCCATGATCGTAGAGCTGCAGCGTGATGCCGACGACATCATGGCCCGCTTCGACCAGCAGCGCCGCCGTCACCGCGCTGTCGACGCCGCCCGACATGGCGACGACGATGCGCGCCGGCGCGGCGATATCGAGGACAGCCCGCGACACGGCGCCTCAGCCGTTCAGAAGGTTGCGCGTCGCCTTCGGCAGCGCGACCGTGAGCCCGTCCAGTTCCTCGGTCATGATGATCTGGCAGCCGAGCCGCGAGGTCTTGGTCAGGCCGAAGGCAAGATCGAGCATGTCCTCCTCGTCCTCGGTCGGCTCCTTCAGGAGCTCGTACCATTCCGCATCGACGATGACGTGGCAGGTCGAACAGGCGAGCGAGCCCTCGCATGCGCCTTCGATGTCGATGCCGTGGCGGTGCGCGATCTCGAGCAGCGACAGCCCGACCGGCGCCTCGACTTCGTGCGCCGTGCCCTGGCGATCGATGAAGGTCATTTTCGGCATCCAATCAACTCGACTTGCAGCGCGCCGCGCGTCACGGCGACGCCGGCGGCACCCGATCCTCGGCCTCGAGCGCCGCGCCGAGGACGGCCGCGTCCGCTGCAGGTGCGCCCGTTGCGCGCAAAGCTGCGGCGTCGCGCGCGAAGAGATGGAGCACGGCAAGCCCCGCCGCCGCCGCCGCGGCCTCGAGCGTGCGCCGCGATGCATCGTCGAGCCGTGCCACCGCGATCACGGCATGCGTCACCGGCCGGGCGAGCTGTTTCTCGGCGCGGCCGCGCAATTGCAGCAGCAGCGCGCACAGCGCCTCGGCGTCGAACGTTCCTCCATCGCGCCGAAGACCCGGCGCGGGAAGATGCCGCTCGCCGTCGAGGCCCGGCAGGAGCTCGGCATTGCCGCCAACCGCCACCGCCACCGCGGCGCCTTGGGTCTCATCGATGTCGATGCCGACCGCCACGCCCGGTCCTTCGGCCGCGCGCGGCGCGCCTTCCGGCTCCTCGATCTGAAACAGCTTCATTCGAATTCAGACGTGGAAGGATTCGCCGCAGCCGCAACGTCCCTTCTCGTTGGGGTTGGTGAAGGTGAAGCCCGATTGCAGCTTGTCCTCGACGAAATCCATCTCGGTGCCGATGATGAACATGCTCGCCTTGGGGTCGATCAGGATGGTCACGCCCTTGTCCTCGACCACCTCGTCGAATTTTCCCTTCTCGTCGGCGAATTCGAGCGTGTAGGTGAGGCCCGAGCAGCCGCGGGCGCGCACGCCGATGCGGATGCCGGCCGAAGGCTTGCCGCGGTTCACCAACAGCGCCTGGATGCGCTGCGCCGCCGCGTCCGTGAGCTTCATCGCCTGCATTCGTGCCATGGCTACGCCTCGCAACCGCTAGATAGCACCGGCCGCCTTCCGGCGGCAACCCGAGCCTCCGTTATGTGGTCGTTCCGCCGTTTCTTGTCACCCCGTCCGGCGCTCATGCCGCATTTGCCCGCGTCCGCGCATAAAGCGCCCCCCAGGCCTGGACCAGGCAGTCGATGTCGGCGGGAACGGTGCTCCAGCCGAGGCTGATCCGGATGGAGCAATCGGCCAGCGCGCCGGGTACCCCCATCGCCGTCAGCACCGCGCTCCGCCGCAGCTTGCCCGACGAGCACGCCGCGCCGGCGCTGACCATGACGCCGGCGAGGTCGAGCGCCATCACCTGCGTCGCCGCCGCCACCCCCGGCATCGCGATCGCCAGCGTGTTGGCGAGGCGCGGCCCATCGCCCGCGAATACCCGGGCGTCCGGGGCCATGGCGACAAGGCGGCGCTGGGCCTCGTCCCGCAGTGCCGCGATCCGCGAATAATCCTCGAGGCGCGCGGCGGCGAGGCGGGCGGCGACGCCGAAGCCGACGATGCCGGGGACGTTCTCGGTGCCGGAGCGCCGTCCCTGCTCCTGGCCGCCGCCGGCGATCATCGGCGTCAGCACCAGATCGGGCGCGACGACGAGCGCGCCCACGCCCTGCGGGCCGCCGATCTTGTGTGCCGAAAGTGTCATCAGGTCGGCGCCGAGCGCGGCCCGGTCGAGCGCGATCTTGCCTGCGGCCTGGATCGCGTCGGTGTGCAGCAGCGCGCCGTGGGCATGCGCGATGCGGGCCGCCGCGGCCACGTCCTGGATCGCGCCGGTCTCGTTATTGGCGAGCATGAGCGAAACCAGCGCGGGCCGGGAATCGTCGCCGAGCATCCGCTCGAGCGCGGCAAGATCGGCGCATCCGGCCGCGTGCGCCGGCAGGATGTCGGCATCGGCAACGGCGGCGCACACGGAATCGTGCTCGATCGCCGAGACGATGATGCGCCGTCCACCGATCCCACGCAGCGCCAGGTGATTGGCCTCGCTGCCGCCGCTGGTGAAGACGATTTCGGCAGCGGCGGCACCGGCGAGCGCGGCCACGGCCTCGCGCGCATCCTCGACGGCGTTGCGGGCGGCGCGGCCCCAGCGATGCACCGACGACGGATTGCCGCAGCGCGCCAGCGCGCCCGCCATCGCTGCGACGACTTCCGGCAGCACCGGCGCGGTCGCATTCCAGTCGAGATAGGTCGCGGGCGGCGTGGTCACGGCGGAGGCCGGTCGCTGACGGCGGGCACAGCTATTGCGCCGCGAGGCCGGTCGGCGGCCCGGCGGCGTCACGGCGCTCGTTGTGGAGCACGCCGCTCCGCCCCAGGACGCGGCGCTCGCACACATCGGCGAGCGTGACCGAGCTGAGATAAAGGTGGATCTGGTTGCCGAGCTCCTCCCACAAATCATGGGTGAGGCAGCGGCTGCGGCTCCCGGAGCAGCCCAAAGGCGCCCCCGGCGTGCAGCGCGTGGCGCGGATCGGCTCGTCGACGGCAAGGATGATGTCCGAGACGCGCGTGCCATCGGCGCCATGCGCCAGGAGATAGCCGCCGCCGGGCCCGCGCACGCTCTTGACCAGCCCGGCGAGGCGCAGCTTGGCGAAAAGCTGCTCGAGATAGGACAGCGAGATCGCCTGCCGCTCGGCGATCTCGGCGAGCGCGATGGGCTCGCCGGTACCGTGCTTGGCAAGATCGACCATCGCCATGACGGCATATCGTCCCTTGGTGCTGAGCCGCATGGATTTCCTCTCGGAGCGATATCAGCGGCGGCCGCCGGCCGCCCCTTCCTGGCGCGGCGCATCGAGCGGCACGGCGGCGACCTTGCGCGGCGCCTCGGGCGGGCGTTCCAATTCGTCGATGCGGGCCTGGAGCGCCTTCATCTCGTCGAGCACGCCGGTGAGCGCGCGCGCGACCGGGTCCGGAAGATCGGTGCAGGGCGTGCCATAGGGGAGGAATTCGACCGGTTTCTGCACCGGCTTGTCCTCGCCGAGCTGGCGGGCCGGGATGCCGACCATGGTAGCGCCGGCCGGGACCGCCGCCAGCACCACCGCATTGGCGCCGACCCGCGCACCCTTGCCGACGGTGAACGCGCCCAGCACCTTGGCGCCGGCGCCGACGATCACGCCGTCCTCGAGCGTCGGGTGGCGCTTGCCGCGGCTGAGCGAGGTGCCGCCGAGCGTCACGCCCTGGTAGAGCGTGACGTCATCGCCGATCTCGGTCGTCTCGCCGATCACCACGCCCATGCCGTGATCGATGAACAGGCGCCGGCCGATCCGCGCCCCGGGGTGAATCTCGATCCCGGTGACGATCCGCCCGAGTTGGGACACGAACCGGCCCAAGACCAGCCAGCGCCGCTCCCACAGCCAATGGGCCAGGCGATAGAACAGGAGCGCGTGGAACCCCGGATAGCACAGCACGACCTCGAGCGCCGAGCGCGCCGCCGGGTCGTGCCGAAGCACCGTATCGATCTCGTCGCGCAGGTTCTTGAAAGCCATGTTTGCCGCTGTGCTATGATCACAGGTCAATGATACCGGCGACCGCGCTGCCGCGAGGGGGGATGCACGGGATCGCCGCTCGATAACGGGGCCGAATCCTAACTAAACCTACTAAATAGGTCAAGTTTATGTATCTCGTAATCAACAAGACTGCGCGGAAAGACCACGTAAAATTCTTGGTTAATAAGCGATGCGCCGGGCAGTGGGGCGGGCGTCATGCCTGAGGTCGTCATCAATGGCCCCGAGGGGCGGCTCGAGGGGCGCTACCACCACGCGCCGGAGGGCAATGCCCCGATCGCGCTGTTGCTTCATCCCCACCCGCAGCATGGCGGGACAATGAACAACAAGGTGGTCTATACGCTCTACCATGCCTTCGTGCGGCGCGGCTTCTCGGCGCTGCGCTTCAATTTCCGCGGGGTCGGCCGCAGCCAGGGCATTTTCGACCGTGGCGAGGGCGAGTTGTCGGACGCCGCGGCGGCGCTCGACTGGCTGCAGAGCTACAACGCCAATGCCACCGCCTGCTGGATCGCGGGATTCTCGTTCGGCGCCTGGATCGGGATGCAGCTTTTGATGCGCCGCCCGGAGATCGACGCCTTCATCGCCGTGGCGCCGCCGGCCAATAATTTCGATTTCGGCTTTCTTGCGCCTTGCCCGGCCTCGGGTCTCATCGTCCAGGGCGACCAGGATCAGCTCGTCGCCGCCGAATCGGTCCAGCGCCTCGTCGCCAAGCTGGCGAACCAGCGCGACATCCGCATCGCGCACAGCACCATCCCCGGCGCCGACCATTTCTTCCAACACCATCTCGAGCCGCTCTCCGCCACGGTCGAGCAGTACATCGCCACCCATCAGCGCCGGCGCGCCGCCGTCGCCGGGCGTTGAAGCGGGGGCTCAGTCGGCGAAGGGGTCGCGGACGAGGACCGTGTCGTCGCGCTCGGGGCTGGTCGAGAGCAGCGCCACCGGCGCCTCGATCAGCTCCTCGATGCGGCGGATGTATTTGATGGCGAGCGCCGGCAGTTCGGCCCAGGAGCGCGCGCCTCGAGTGCTTTCGCTCCAGCCCTCGACGGTCTCGTACACCGGCTCGATCTCGGCCTGCACCTTGGCGCTCGGCGGCAGCCGGTCGAGCAGTGCGCCCTCGTGGCGATAGCCGGTACAGACCTTGATCTCGCCGAAGCCGTCGAGCACGTCGAGCTTGGTGAGGGCGATGCCGGCAATGCCGGCGACCTTGACCGCCTGGCGCACCATCACCGCATCGAACCAGCCGCAGCGCCGCTTGCGGCCGGTGACGACGCCGAACTCCTTGCCGCGCTCGCCGAGGAGCTGACCCACCGCGTCGGTGAGCTCGGTCGGGAACGGTCCGCTGCCGACCCGCGTGGTATAGGCCTTGGTGATGCCGAGCACATAGCCGACCGCGGCCGGCCCGATCCCCGCTCCGGCCGCGGCCTGGCCGGGATGGGTGTGAGAGGACGTGACATAGGGGTAGGTGCCGTGATCGACATCGAGCATCACCCCTTGCGCGCCCTCGAACAGGATGCGGCGGCCGGCGCGGCGCACCTCGTCGAGCCGCTGCCACACCTGGTCGGCATAGGGCAGGACCAGCGGCGCCACCGCGAGCAGCGCCTCGAGCAACGGCTTTGCCGCCACCTCGGGCGCGCCAAGGCCGCGCAGCAGCGCGTTGTGGTGCAGCAGAAGCTGGTCGAGCTGGTCGGCGAGCGCGACGGGATCGGCCAGATCGCAGACGCGGATGCCGCGGCGGCCGACCTTGTCCTCGTAAGCGGGACCGATGCCGCGCCCGGTAGTGCCGATGCGGTTGGCGCCGCGCGCCTCCTCGCGCGCACGATCGATCTCGGCATGGGACGGCAGGATCAGCGTCGCGTTGTCGGCAAGGCGCAGGCATTGCGGCGAGACTTCGACGCCCTTCTGCCGCATCGCCTCGATTTCGCGGATGAGCGCCCACGGATCGACGACGACGCCGTTGCCGATGATCGAGAGCTTGCCCGGCCGCACCACCCCCGACGGCAGCAGGCTGAGACGGTACTCGACGCCGCCGATGACGAGCGTATGGCCGGCATTGTGACCGCCCTGAAAGCGCACCACCACGTCGGCGCGCTGCGACAGCCAGTCGACGATCTTGCCCTTGCCCTCATCGCCCCACTGGGCGCCGATCACCGCGACATTGGCCATGAAGCCGGCCTCCCCACTCGCCGCGCTCAGGCGACGGTCATGATCTTGTCACCCGCGAGAAAGTGGCTGCAGCCGAGGCGGCGCGCCTCGGCGCGGACATCGGCCACAGGACCGAGCCCCGCCACCGTGACCCAGCCGTCGCCGCGCCAGCGCCCGCCCGCTTCGGGCGGTGCATCGACGGGCAGATAAAGCCGCTGCCCGTCTGTCGGCGCCGGCGCCGCCTGCAACAGCGTGTCGGAATAGAGCGTGAAGCCGGTCGCGGGCTCGCCCGCCTCGGCGGTGAGATAGCGCCCGCCGCGGCCCAGCTCGCCGCCGAGGCCGCGGGCAAAGAACGCGAAGCTGATACCGGTATGGTATTCGAAGCCGCGGTTCTCGACCGGATCGACGGTGAGCGAGAGCTGGGGCATGCGCCGCTCGAGCCCCGCCACCACCGCTTCGAGCCGCGTGCGCTCCACCGCCGCCGGCTGCGGCAAATCGAGCCGCGCCAGCGCGGCGAGCGCCGGCCGGGCCGAGCCCGAGGCCGTGAGCAGGCGGCCGAGCACCTCTGACGCAGCGCCTCCGACCGCCGCCGTTGCCGCCGCATCCTTGTGGTCGAGTGGCCCGCGCACCGCGGCCAAGGCCGCCGCATCGAGCCCGAGCGCCCGGCACAGCGCCGGCACCAGGGTCGGCAGGGTAAGATCGACCGACAGTCCGGCGATGCCGAGCGCGGTCAACGCCTCGGCCGCGACCGCTACGACCTCGATATCGGCCGCGACCGCATCGGACCCGATCAGCTCGGCGCCGACCTGGCCGACCTGGCGCTCCACCCGGATCTCGCCGCCCCGGACCCGCAGCACCTGTCCGGCGTAGAACAGGCGCAGCGGCCGCGGCGCGTCCTTGAGCCGCGTGGTAGCGATGCGCGCGACCTGCGGCGTCATGTCGGCGCGCAGCCCGATCATGCGCTGCGAGATCGGGTCCATGAGACGGAACGTCTCCTTCGCCATGGCCGCGCCGGCCCCGGCGAGGAGATTGTCCTCGAACTCGGCGAGCGGCGGCTTCACCCGCTCGTAGCCATGGCGCGTCAGCACCGCGGCGAGGCGGGAGACCACCTCCGCCTCCCACGCCGCCTCGGGCGGCAACAGGTCGCGCAGGCCCTGGGGCAAAAGCGCGGGATGCAAGGCGTCGTCCATGCGGCCGAGATAGCCGGTTTGCCGCGGCGCGGCAAACGGAAAGGGCCGGCCCGGTTGCCACCGCCACGCGCGGCTCGTTGCCGTCTGGCTCCGAGCCCGCGCGCGGCCGACGCGGCGCTCGATCAGCCCTTGGGTGGCACCACCTGGCCGCGGATCTCGCCGCCCGGATGAGCCTTGGTGTGGACATTGATGTACAGGTCGCCGGCCATGAATTGCTTCGCCTCGGCCGGGCTCAGCGTCGCCGTTCCCTTGATCGGGCTCGTCACCTTCTCACCCTTGTGCGTCAGCCAGACCTCGACCGGCGCGTTCTTGCCCGCGGCCGCGGGGCCATGGAAATGCGCCATGGTGGCCGGGCCGGACAGGCCGCTATAGGTGACCGACCAGGTGACGACGCGCGTCGCCGGGTCATAGGTGAGATCGGCCGTGCCGGTGCCGGCGGTCGTGACCGGTGGCACCTGCGCTGCGCCCGAGAGCGGCACGGCGAACGACATCGTCGCCGCCTGCGCCAGCGTCGCCGATCCCATCCAAGCGAAAGCCGCGAGCGCGAAAACCCCTCGCATCACAGTATTCATGGCTTTACCTCCTCATGTGGCCGAGCCGCCCTCGGCTGCGGCTCTCATCGCCGCGGCAGGCTAGCGGTCCCGCCCCGGTGGCCGCAACGGCGCTTGGTCCAAATGCCGAGGCGGTCACCTAGAAGTGAAGCTGCTTCGCCTGGACGACGTTGGGGAGCTGGCGCACGCGCTCGAGCAGCGGGTCGGCGAGCGGCTGGTCGATCTGGACGAGGCAGAGCGCATCCTCGCCCGGGGCGCTGCGGCCCAAATGAAGCGTGGCGATGTTGATGCCGGCCTCGCCCAGCGCACGGCCGAGATTGCCGATGAAGCCGGGCTTGTCCTTGTTGCGCACATAGAGCATGTGCGGCCCCAGCTCCGCCTCCATGGCAATGCCCTCGATGCCGATGATGCGCGCCCGGTCGCCGCCAAACAGCGTGCCGGCGATGCCGCGCGTGCGGTGCTGCGACGTGACCCTGAGCCGCACCAGCGTCTGGAAGTCGAACGTGTCGTTGCAGCGCGTCTCGCTGACGCGGATGTCGCGCTCGCGGCACACCAGCGACACGTTCACCATGTTGACGGTATCGAGCTGCGGCGCGAGCAGCGCAGTGAGCGCCACGGCCGTCAGCGGCTTGACGTTGAGCTCGGCGGCGTGGCCGCAATACTCGATCTCGACGCCCTCGATATCGGCCTCGACGAGCTGGCCCGCGAAGCTACCGAGTTCCTCGACGAGCTTGAGATAGGGCCGGAGCCGCGCCGCATCCTCGGCCGAGAGCGACGGCATGTTGAGCGCGTTCACCACCGCGCCGCTGATGAGGAAGTCGGACATCTGCTCGGCGACCTGTAGCGCCACGTTCTCCTGCGCCTCGGTCGTAGAGGCGCCGAGATGCGGCGTCGCGATCACGTCATCGCGGCCGAAGAGGATGTTCTCCTTGGCCGGCTCGACCGGAAAGACGTCGAGCGCCGCGCCGGCGACATGGCCGTTGTCGAGCGCCGCCTTCAGATCCGCCTCGACGACGAGCCCGCCGCGCGCGCAATTGATGATGCGCACGCCCGGCTTCATCTTGGCGAGCGCGCGGGTATCGATGATGTTGCGCGTGGCGTCGGTCAAGGGCGTGTGCAGCGTGATGAAGTCGGCGCGCGCGAACAGCTCGTCGAGCTCCGCCTTCTCGACGCCCAGCGCCAGGGCACGCTCGGCCGACAGGAAGGGATCGTAGGCGACGACCTTCATCTTGAGACCGAGGGCGCGGTCGGCGACCACCGATCCGACATTGCCGCAGCCGATGACGCCGAGCGTCTTGCCGAAGAGCTCGACCCCCATGAAGCGCGACTTCTCCCACTTTCCCGCCTGGGTCGAGCGGTCGGCCGCCGGGATCTGGCGGGCGAGCGCGAACATCATCGCGATCGCATGCTCGGCCGTGGTGATGGAATTGCCGAACGGCGTGTTCATCACCACGATGCCGCGCTGCGTCGCCGCGGCGACGTCGATGTTATCGACGCCGATGCCGGCGCGGCCGATCACCTTGAGCCGCGTCGCGCGCTCCAGCACCGCCTTCGTCACCTTGGTGGCGGAGCGCACGGCAAGCCCATCGAAACGGCCGATCGCCTGCTTCAACTCGTCGGGCGAGAGCCCGGTCATCATCTCGACCTCGACGCCGCGGGCGCCGAAGATCTCGACCGCACGCGGGCTCAGCTCATCGGAAATCAATACTCTCGGCATGACGCGGCCTCGCTTGACAAGCGTTCAGGATCAAAGCGGTTGGGTCGGAGATGCGGAATCAGGCCGCGGCTGCGCGTCGGACTTCGCCATAGGCCCAGTCGAGCCACGGCAGCAGCGCCTCGACATCGCGCGTCTCGATCGTGGCGCCGCACCAGATGCGCAGCCCCGGCAGCGCGTCGCGGTGGCCCGCCACGTCATAGGCGACGCCTTCGGCCTCGAGCAGGGCTTCGAGCCGTTTCACCTGTGCCCGTTGCGCGTCCGCCGGCAGACGCTGGAACCAGTCGTCGACGATCTTGAGACAGACCGATGTCGACGAGCGGATCGCGGGGTCTTCGACCAGGAAATCGATCCAGCCGGTGCGCGCGGCCCAGCGTTCGATCGCCGCGAGATTCGCCAGCGACCGCGCCTTCAGCGCCGCGAGCCCGCCCAGCGCCTCGGCCCAGCGCAGCCCGTCGAGCGCATCTTCGACCACAAGCAGCGACGGCGTGTTGATCGTCTCGGCCGCGAAGATGCCGGCGATGAGCTTGCCCTTGGATGTCAGGCGAAAAATCTTGGGGAGCGGCCAGGGCGGGGTGTAGCTCTCGAGCCGCGCCACCGCGCGCGGCGACAGCGCGAGCATGCCGTGCGCCGCCTCGCCGCCCAGAACCTTCTGCCAGGACCACGTCACCACGTCGAGCCGGTCCCACGCCAGCTCCATCGCGAACACCGCCGAGGTCGCGTCGCAGATCGCGAGACCCTTGCGGTCGGGCCTGATCCAGTCGCCATTGGGCACCCGCGCGCCCGAGGTGGTGCCGTTCCAGGTAAAGACCACATCGCGGTCCCAATCGACCGCGCCGAGATCGGGCACGGCGCCATAGGGCGCGCTCAGGACGCGCGCATCGGCGAGCTTGAGCTGTTTCGTCACGTCGGTGGCCCAGCCTTCGCCGAAGCTCTCCCAGGTGAGAACGTCGACGCCGCGGGCGCCCAATAATGACCACAGCGCCATCTCGACCGCGCCCGTGTCCGAGGCCGGCACGATGCCGACGCGGAAATCGGCAGGAACGCCGAGCATGGCGCGCGAACGGTCGACGACTTCCTGCAGCTTGGCCTTGCCGGCCTTGGCGCGATGCGAGCGCCCGACGAGCGCGCCCTTCAACGCCTCCGGCGACCAGCCGGGACGCTTGGCACAAGGACCGGACGAAAAGCAGGGATTAGCGGGCCGGATATTCGGCTTCATGGTCTATTCCTTCCAGAATAGAAGCGACCCGTTGGGGGGCCGTGTCCCGCCGAAGAAACTATAGGGCGGCGCGCAAGCCGTCAATCGCGCGCGTGCGCATCGCGGCAAAGCGTCGCATCATCCGTCATCGGTTGCGTTAACGTTAACCGGCCCTTCAGGATGGCGGCCGGCGGCGGATCAGGTGCATCGCGTTGTAGGTCAGCACCACCGCGCCCTCTTGATTGAAAAAGCGATAGGCGATCCGCACGAGGCCGCGATCGGGCTTCGACGCCGAGGGCCGGGTTTCAATCACCTCGAACGCGACGCGCAGCGTGTCGCCGGGTCGCACCGGCTTGAGCCAGCGCAATTCGTCGAAGCCCGGCGAACCCATGCTGGTTGTGGCGAAAATGCCGGTGTCCCAGACCAGACGAAAGCCCAGCGCGAGCGTCTGGAAGCCGCTGGCGATGAGCCCGCCATAGATCGACTCCCGCGCCGCCGCGGGATCGACGTGGAAAGGCTGCGGATCATAGGTGCGGGCGAAATCGACGATCATGTCCTCGGTCAGGACGGCTGTCGCGGTCTCCGCCTGCTCGCCGACGACGAACTCCTCGAAATAACGCCCGGACATGGCGGCTCTGCGCTCTCTTCCGCCTGATGAAAGGCATTTGTTAACCGAATTGCCGTTCCTTTAGCGCGTCGGTAAGCCAGTCGAAAGTCGAGACATGCGGAGGGATGCGGCCGAGGGGGAAGCGGCGATGCCGATCGGGATCGCGCGGCTGTCGAAGCTCGCCTTCGACGGCGCCGACCTCAAGCCGCTGTGGCGCGGCCTGCTCGATCAATTCGTCACCGGCGAGGACGAGGTCGCGGCGCTCATGGACCTCGCGACACTGGAGCAGATTTTCGGCAATGTCGCCGGCGGCATCGCGTTTCAAAAGGCGGCGCTGAAGCGTCGGCGCCTGTTCCATTCGCCGCGGGGCGAGGCCGATCCTGCCTTGCGGCTTCTCGCCCTGGCGGCGCCCGGCGACATCGGCGTCAACACGCCGCTCGAATTTTTGCTCGAGGGCTCCGACGTGGCGCTCGACACGCTTTACGTGTTGCCGGGTCTCGATCCGCCGGCCGAGCTTCCCGCCTGCGATCTCGCCATCGTCGCCGTTGGCGAATCCGACGCGAGCCGGCCGGTGCTCGCCGCGATCGCGCGGCAGACGGCGCGATGGCCGGTGCCGATGCTGAACGATCCGCTGCGCATCGCAATGCTGGCGCGCGACCGGCTGCCGGCGCTGCTGGCAGGCGTTTCGGGCCTCTACGTGCCGGCAACGGTCCGCGTCGAGCGCGCGACGCTCGTCCGCCTCGGCAAGGACGAGATCGAAGCGGCGGACGTGGTGCCGGACGGCGCCTTCCAGCTCATCGTCCGGCCGATCGATTCCCATGCCGGCCGCGGGCTGCAACGTCTCGCCGATGCCGAGGCGCTCGCGGCCTATCTCGCCGAGCGGCCTGAGCGCGGCTTTTTCGTCGCGCCCTTCATCGACTATCGCAGCGCCGACGGCCTTTTCCGCAAGTACCGCATCGTCTTCATCGGCGGCAAGCCCTATGCCTGCCACATGGCGATCGCGGATCAGTGGATGATCTATTACCTCAACGCCGGCATGCGCGAGAACGCGGCCAAGCGCGCCGAGGAAGAGCGTTTCATGCAGCGCTTCGACGACGATTTCGCGCATCGCCACGAAGCCGCCCTCGACGCGATCGCGGCGCGGATCGGGCTCGACTATTTCGCCATCGACTGCGCCGAGCTCGACGACGGGCGGCTTTTGTTGTTCGAGGCCGACATCGCCATGATCGTCCATGCGATGGATCCGCCGGAGATCTTTCCCTACAAGGGGCCGCAGATGCGCAAGGTGTTCGACGCCTTCCGCGCGCTGCTGCGCGACCGGGCGGGACGCGTGTCGTGAACGAGGAGCGGAGCCTCGACCCGGAGAACTGGGACGAGGCGCGCCGCGCACTGCACCAGGCGCTCGATCACTGCATCGATCATTGGCGCGACATCAGGACCGCGCCGGTCTGGCGCGAGACGCCGCCCGAGGTGAAGGCGCAGCTCCAAACCGCGCTGCCCGCCGAACCGCAGGACCTCGCCGCGCTGGTCACCCAATTCCGGCGCGACA
This sequence comes from Allostellaceae bacterium, assembly GCA_035532935.1. GTDB lineage: Bacteria > Pseudomonadota > Alphaproteobacteria > ATCC43930 > CGMCC-115725 > DATJLY01. Next base: position 12,824 of record DATKQE010000078.1, on the reverse strand, counting down.
TCCTTCCCTACGGCACCGGCAATCTGCATCCGCGCTTCTTCGGCTGGGTGCATGGCGCCGGCAATCTCGCCGGCGCACTCGGCGAGATGCTCGCGGGATTCATGAACTGCAATGTCGGCGGCCGCGACCATATCGGCGTCTATGTCGAGCGCCAGGTGATCGAATGGTGCAAGGCGATCTTCGCCTTCCCGGCGACAGGCAGCGGCATCCTGACCAGCGGAACATCGATGGGCACGGTCATCGCGCTCGACGTCGCGCGGAACGCCAAGGCCGGCGCCGATGTGCAGCGCCTCGGCCTCGCCGCCGCGCCGCGCCGACTGGTCGGTTATGCCTCGCACGAGGCGCATAGTGCGATCGCCAAGGCGTTCGATCTTCTCGGCCTCGGCACCGAGGCGCTGCGGCTGGTGCCGGCGGACGGGGAATTCCGGCTGTCGGTCGAGGCGCTGGCCGCGATGATCGCCGCCGACCGCGCGACCGGGTTCCATCCCGCCATCGTCGTCGCCTCGGCCGGGACCGTGAACACCGGCGCGATCGACGATCTCGACGCCATCGCCGCTTTGTGCCGCGCCGAGGGGCTGTGGCTGCATGTCGATGCGGCCTTCGGCGGCCTCGCGGTGCTCGTGCCGGCGTTTCGCGACCGCCTTGCTTCGATGCGGCTCGCCGATTCCATCGCCTTCGACTTCCACAAATGGCTGCAGGTTCCCTACGATGCGGGCGGCGTGCTGGTGCGTGACGCGAAGGCGCATCGCGCCAGCTTTTCAGCGCGGCGCGAGTATCTCGCCGCGGGCCGGGCACTCGCCGGCGGCGATCCGTGGTATTGCGAGTATGGGCCCGAGCTGTCGCGCGGTTTCCGCGCGCTCAAGATCTGGTTCACCATCAAGGCCTATGGCAGCGACCGCCTCGCCGCGGTGATAGCGCGCAATTGCCGCCAGGCGCAGCATCTCGGCGCCGCGATTGCGGCGACGCCCGCGCTCGAGTTGCTGGCGCCGGTCGGTCTCAATATCGTCTGTTTCGGCTTTCGCGCCGACGGTCTCGCCCGCGGCGACGCCGACGCCCTCAACGCGGACATCGTCGCGTCGCTGCAGCGGACGGGCGTGGCCGCGCCGTCGACCACGCATATCGGCGGCCGGACGGCGATCCGCGTCTGCCTCACCAATCACCGCACCACGACCGAGGACCTCGATCTCCTGGTGCGCGAAACGGTGCGGCTCGGCCGGGCGCGGCTGGCAGAAAGGCCGCAGGCATGAGGGCGCTGCCGCGCGCCGCGACGCCCCGGCACACGCTGCCGCCGCTCGAGGCGCTGCTGGTCGCGGGCGGCGATACGCGGCTCACGCTCGATCCCGCGACCGGGCTCAACCAATATGGTTGTCGCCCGTTGCCGCGTCCCGAGGCGATGAATTTTTCGGCCGCGACGGCAAGCTCGATCTCGGATCGCGCATTTGCGCGCGCGTTGCGGCTCCGGCGCGCACTCGAGAACGAGGACGTTGAAGCCGCCGCGGCGCTCACCGAAGCCGCGCGCGCATCGCTCGCCGCGATGCTCGGCATCGGCACGACCGGGGCGGAGATCGTGTTCGCGCCCTCGGGCACCGACGCGGCGCTGCTCGCGCTCGCCGTCGCACGCAGCGGCCACGGCGAGGCGATCATCAGCATCATCGCGGCCGCGGACGAGACCGGCCGCGGCATGCTGAATGCCTGCTGCGGCCGACATTTCGCGGCGGTGACGGCGCAAGGCCGCGCCGTGGTTGCGGGCACGGCGATCGCCGGGCTCGGCACTGCCGGCGATGCCGTCGCAGTGAAGCTGCGCGATGCCGCCGGCCGGCCGCGACCGCCCGAAGAAACCGATCGCGGCGTGCTGACCGAAGTCGCCGCGATCGTCGCCGCGGGACATCGCGCGCTGCTTTATGCCATGGATCATTCGAAGCTCGGCAACCGCTGCCCGAGCGATGCCTGCCTCGACGCGATCGATGCACGCTTCGGCGCCGCGGTCACGGTGGTCGTCGATGCCTGCCAGGCGCGGCTCGGACGCGGCCGGATGCATTTCCATCTCGAACGCGGCCGCATGATGCTCGTCACCGGCTCGAAATTCTACGGCGGGCCGCCCTTGAGCGGCGCGCTGCTCGTGCCGCCGCACCTCGCGATGCGCATGGCGGATAGTCGCGGCATGCCGCCCGCGCTGCGCGACTATTCGGTCGCGACGGACTGGCCGCGCGGCTGGACCAAGCTGCGCGCGGGGTTCGGCGGCTGCGTCAATCTCGGTCAACTCCTGCGCTGGGAGGCGGCGCTCGCCGAGATGCGGGCGTTTTATGCGATGCCGGAAGCCGGCCGCAGCGCGGCGCTCGCCGCCTTCGCGGCGGCGGTGCCGCGGGCGATGGCGCCCATTGCCGCGCTCGAACTGCTCCCGGATGCGGCGGAAGTCGCGGACGGCGAGTTCCCGGTGCGCACCATCTTCCCGTTCGCACTGCACCGCGCGGGGCGCCGCGTCGCGCCCGAGCTGGCGGGAAAGCTCTATCTTGCCCTCAATGTGGACGTCAGCAGTTTGTTGCCGCAAGCGGCGTCGCGCGCGGAGCGGCATTTGGCGGCGCTGTGTTGCCATATCGGCCAGCCCGTCGCCGTCCCCGGCGCGGATGGGCCCTATGGGGTGCTGCGCGTCAGCGCGAGCGCGCCGCTGGTCGTCGCGAACGAGGCGCCCGAACCGATGCTGCGCCTGGTATTCGCCAAGCTCGCCCTGCTGCTCGACCACATCGACGCGGTCGAGCGCGCCTTCTGATGGAAGCACGGGTCAGGCGGTGGTGTCGAGGCGCTTGCCCACTTGCTTGGGCGTGGCGGCGCTCTTCAGCCCCGCAAACTGCGCGAGCGCCGTGCGCATCGGCACCTGCACGATCACGGTATCGGTGACCGGATCGCGCCAGTCGAGGACATAGCTCCCCGGTGTCGAGCCGGAGAAATCGACGACAAAGGCCGGTGTCACGGCGGCCCGAGATACGGCGTGGGACGGCGCCGACGGCGGCACGCCGGTCGACGGCGCGGCCTGCCCGGAACCGGGCAAGGTCGGCCTCTGGACCAAGACAGGCTGCGCGCCCCTCTGCGTTACGCCGCGCGATGGAAACGATGGGCCGTCCATGGCTGGTCGGTCATCCCCGTGTTCTACCGCATCGCCAACCGTATTATTCCTTGTGCGTTAATGGAACCTTGACCGTTGCGACAATGCGATACGATGGCCGTGGGGGTCAGGCGCCGCCCGGCAGGTGATTGAGCGGCCCGTGGCCGCGGCCGAGGCCGGGCGCGGCGGCGATGGCACGCTGCACATAGGCATGGGCGCGCTCGATCGCGTCCCGCAATGCCATGCCCTGGGCGAGCCCCGCCGCGATCGCCGAGGCGAGGGTGCAGCCGGTACCGTGGGTCGCGCGGGTTTCGATCCGGGCCGCCGCGAGCACGAAACTGTCGCCGCCATCGACGACGAGATCGCGCAGCACCGGCCCGGGCAGGTGGCCGCCTTTCACCATCACCGCCCTTGCACCCAAGGCCAGGAGCGCGTCGGCGGCGCGCCGCATGTCATCGAGCGAGACGACCGCGCGGCCGATGAGCGCGGCCGCTTCGGGGACGTTGGGCGTGACCAGCCGGGCGCGGGCGAGGATGCGGCGCTTCAACACCTCGATTGCTTCCGGATCGAGGAGCCGCGTTCCGCTGGTGGCCACCAGCACCGGATCCACCACCAACGGCACGGACGGCGCGCCGGCTTCCAGCGCATCGGCCACCGCAGCGATCACCGCGGCGTCGACCAGCATGCCGGTCTTGATGCAGTCGGCGCCGATATCGCCGAGCACGGCGTCGATCTGCAGGCGCACGAAGTCGGGCGCAACGGGAAGGATACCGAGCACGGCCTCGGTGTTCTGCGCCGTGAGCGCGGTCACGGCCGTTGCGGCATAGGCGCCGAGCGCAGTGATCGTCTTGATGTCGGCTTGGATGCCGGCGCCGCCGCCCGAATCCGAGCCGGCGACGACGAGCACGCGGCCCTTCATCCCCCCGCGCTTTCCACCGCCATGCCGGTAGCGACGACGGCGGCGGCGATCTCCTCGACCACGGCGGCGACGAGCGCCTCGTCGTCGCCCTCGGCCATGATACGGATCAGCGGCTCGGTGCCGGATTTGCGCACCAGCAACCGGCCGGTTCCGCTCAGCCGGCCCTCGCCCGCCGCGATCGCGCGCTTCACGTCACGGTCCTCGAGCGGCGCGCCGCCGGCAAAGCGGACGTTGCGCAGGAGCTGCGGAATGGGCGTGAAGACGTTGCACACTTCGCTCGGCGGCGCCCCCGTCTCGACCACCGCGGCCAGCACCTGAAGCGCCGCCATGAGGCCATCGCCGGTGGTGGAGAAATCGCCGAGGATGATATGGCCCGATTGCTCGCCGCCGAGATTGCAACCAAGGCGGCGCATCGCCTCGACGACATAGCGGTCGCCGACCGCGGCGCGGGTCAGCGGAATGCCGCGCGCCGCAAGATGGCGCTCGAAGCCGAAATTCGACATGACCGTGGCGACGATCCCGCTCTGCGAGAGCGTGCCGGTGCGCTGCCAATTGCCGGCGATGAGGGCCATGAGCTGATCGCCATCGAGCACGCGGCCGCGCTCGTCGACCATGATCAGGCGGTCGGCATCGCCGTCGAGGGCAATGCCGAGATCGGCGCCGGTCTCGCGCACCGCGCGCTGCGTCGCCTCGATGGCGACGGTGCCGCAGTCACGGTTGATGTTGTGCCCGTCCGGCGTCACGCCCAGCGGAATGACTTCGGCGCCCAGCTCCCACAGCACGGTGGGAGCGACGCGGTAGGAGGCGCCGTTGGCGCAATCGACGACGACCTTGAGCCCGTCGAGGCGCAGGCCGCGCGGGAAGCTGCTCTTGACGAACTCGATGTAGCGGCCGCGGGCATCGTCGAGCCGCCGCGCGCGGCCGAGCGCGTGCATCGGCGCGCGCCGCTCGCCGGCGCTCTCGAGTCGCGCCTCGATCGCCTGCTCCATCTCGTCGGAGAGCTTGTAGCCGTCGGCGCCGAAGAGCTTGATGCCGTTGTCCTGGAACGGATTGTGCGAGGCCGAGATCATCACGCCGGCATCGGCGCGCAGGCTCCGCGTCAGCATGGCGATGGCCGGCGTCGGCAGCGGCCCGACCAGAACCACGTCCATGCCCATGGCGATGAAGCCGGCGGTGAGCGCGGGTTCGACGAGATATCCCGAAAGACGCGTGTCCTTGCCGATGACGATGAGATGGCGATGGTCGCCGCGGCGCAGCACCAGTCCTGCCGCCATCGCTACCTTGAGCACGGTGTCGGCCGTCATCGGCTCGACATTGGCGGTACCGCGAATGCCGTCGGTCCCGAATAGTCTGCGCGTCATCGCGCTTCGCCCCTCTCCTCGCCCGGTGACGGCCAGCCTAGGCCGGCGCGGCTCTCCAAACCATTAACCGAGAAGACGGTGCGGCTCAGGCGCCAGGCTGGGGCTCGGGCTCGAAGCCGCCGGCGGGCTTGTCGCGCCCGGCGGGCGGCACCGACGAGCGCCGTCCGGGAGGTGCGGTGCGTGCCGGGTCCTCGGCCGGTCCGCCGGTATCGCGGACGATCTTCTCGCCGCGGATGATGCGGCGGATCTCGTCCGCCGACAACGTCTCGAACTCGAGCAGGCCGCGCGCGAGCGCGTGCAGCTGATCGAGATGCTCGGTGAGGATCTGACGCGCCGTGGATTCGCCGGTATCGACCATGCGACGGATCTCGTCGTCGATGGTCTTGGCGGTGGCATCGGACACGTTCTTGCGCTGCGTCACCGAGTGGCCGAGGAACACCTCCTCCTCGTTCTCGCTGTAGCGCAGGGGGCCGAGCTTTTCGCTGAAGCCGAATTCGGTCACCATGCGCCGCGCAAGATTGGTGGCGCGGCGGATGTCGTCGGCGGCGCCGGTGGTGACCCGCTCGGTGCCGAAGATCAGCTCCTCGGCGACGCGGCCGCCGAACAGGCTCGCGACCATCGCCTCGAGCTCCATCTTCGACTGGCTGTACTTGTCGCGCTCGGGCAGGAACATGGTGATGCCCAAGGCGCGGCCGCGCGGAATGATGGTCACCTTGTGCAGCGGCTCGTGGCCTTCGGCATAGAGCATGACGAGCGCGTGCCCGCCCTCGTGATAGGCGGTGAGCTTCTTCTCGTCCTCGGTCATCACCATCGAGCGCCGCTCGGCGCCCATCATGACCTTGTCCTTGGCCTGCTCGAATTCGGCCATCGTGACCGAGCGCTTGCCCTTGCGCGCGGCCATCAGCGCGGCCTCGTTGACGAGATTGGCAAGATCGGCGCCGGAGAATCCCGGCGTGCCGCGCGCGATGATGCGCGGCTCCACGTCCGAGGCCAGCGGCACCTTGCGCATGTGGACCTTGAGGATCTTCTCGCGGCCGACGACGTCGGGGTTGGGGACGACGACCTGGCGGTCAAAGCGTCCCGGGCGCAGCAGCGCCGGATCGAGCACGTCGGGCCGGTTGGTGGCCGCGATCAGGATGACGCCCTCGTTGGCCTCGAACCCGTCCATCTCGACGAGGAGCTGATTCAACGTCTGCTCGCGCTCGTCGTTGCCGCCGCCGAGACCCGCGCCGCGGTGGCGGCCCACCGCGTCGATCTCGTCGATGAAGATGATGCAGGGCGCGTTCTTCTTGCCCTGCTCGAACATGTCGCGCACGCGCGAGGCACCCACGCCGACGAACATCTCCACGAAGTCGGAGCCGGAAATGGTGAAGAACGGCACGTTCGCCTCGCCGGCGATGGCGCGGGCGAGCAGTGTCTTGCCGGTGCCGGGCGGGCCGACGAGCAGCACGCCCTTCGGGATCTTGCCCCCGAGCCGCTGGAACTTCTGCGGATCGCGCAGGAAGTCCACGATCTCCTGCAATTCCTGCTTTGCCTCGTCGATGCCGGCCACGTCCTCGAACGTCACCCGCCCCTGCTTCTCGGTCAGCATGCGCGCGCGGGACTTGCCGAACCCCATGGCGCGCCCGCCGCCCGACTGCATCTGGCGCATGAAGAACACCCACACGCCCACCAGCAGCAGCATCGGGAACCAGGACAGCAGATAGTGCAGCAGCGGGTTCACATCCCCCTGCGGCGGCTTGGCGATGACGCGGACATGCTGGGCGGTGAGCTTCTGCACCAACGACGGGTCGTTCGGGGTGTAGGTTTCGTAGCTCCGGCCATCCTTCAGCTCGCCGCTGACGGTGCGGCCCTGGATCACCGCGTCCTTCACCTGCCCGCCGCTGACCTCGTTCAGGAAGTCCGAGTACGCCATCTGGGTGGAGGCGGTGTGGGTCGTGCTCGGCTGGAACAGGTTGAACAACACCACCAGCAGCAGGGCGATGACCACCCACAGGGCGAGGTTGCGACCGAAATTGCTCATCTTCATCGTCCGTTCCTATCGGCGGGCCAAACACCGCCCCGCGGCGGGCGCCGATCGCCTCTGTCAGCTAACATAGGGTGGCTTCAGCCGCAGCGCATCCCCGTATCGCAGCCGCAGCAACGAATGGCGCGGCCGCAGCGGGCACCGCCGGGGCGAACCATATCGGCAACCGGGCGCAAACCCCGGCATCCGGCCAGCCCAGATGGGGTACCGCCGTCAGCCGCCCGTCCTGCCGCAATGCCGGCAGCCCGGCCAGCACCGCCGCCGGCAGCCGGGAGGCACCCCGCAGCCGCGCTGCATCCCTGCCCAGCGCCGCCAGCATCGCACCATGCGGCGCCGCCGCACCATCGGCAAGCCGGAACCGCCGGTCCCATACCACCCCCGGCCGTGCCGGCACAGCCCCGGCGCAACGCCCCGCCTCCCGCACGGCCAGCAGGCCGTCGCCGAGCCGGCCGGCGGGCATCAGCCGCACTCCGCCCAGCGTTGCAGGACGCGGCGCGGCCGCCAACGCCGCCACACGCGCGGGCGACGGCGGATAAGGCTCCCCGCCCAGCATGCGCAACAGCCCGGCCAGAACGCCAGGCGGCATCGGCCCCGGCGGGAGCAACGCCGTACCCTCGGGCCAGAAAGTCACCCGTTCGGCAAGCCACCGTGCGGTCGCGCGCATGGCAGCGGCGCGTGAGGTGCCGGCCGATGCCGCCGCCTCCGCGAGTGCCGCCCCGGCCACACCCTCACCCGCCACATCCGCCCGCCAATGGCGCAGCCGTGTCCGCAAGGCACGCGCATCGCGGTTCGACGGGTCTTCGGCCCAGCCGCAGCCCCTTTCCTGCAGCAGCACACGCAGCTCGCCCGGCGGCACCGCCAGCAGCGGGCGAAGAATGCGCAGCGCCGCCGTTTCCACCAGCGCCGCCATCCCCGCCAGCCCGGCCGGGCCACTGCCATGCAGCCCGCGCATCAGCACCGTTTCGGCCTGATCCGCCGCATGATGCGCCACCAGCAGATGCAGCAGCCCATCTTCCCGGCAGGCGGCTTCCAGCGCCGCGAACCGGGCCACGCGCGCGCGCGCGGCAACACCGGGCCCGAGATGCAGGCCGTGTACGGCGAGAATGCGCCCGTCCATACCGAATTGCGCCAGCCTTGCCACGGTGAGCGCTGCCTCGGCAGCCGATTCAGGCCGCAACCCGTGATCGACGATCAACCCGACGGCCGTTCCGCCGCGGGCACGCGCCCATTCCCCGGCCAGCAGCGCCAGCCCCAGGCTGTCCGCGCCGCCCGACACCGCGACCGCCAGCCGGGGTGAGCCGCCGAACGGGCCGAGAGGCGCCATCAGCGCCGCGAACCGGGCGGCGCTGATGGGCAGACCATGGCCGGCAAAGCCGAGGTCTTCCGTCAGGGACAGCCCGCCTGCGCCCGTACCGAGGCGATCGATCCTGCCATCCGTTGCGGCGGCGTCGGGAATTGGCCGCGCAACGAGGCAAGCGTGTCGCACGCTGCGCGCTTCTGGTTGATGGCTGTCAACGATTGCGCGAGGCCCAACAGCGCATCCGGCGCGTGGCTGCCGTTGCGGGACCGGGTGTACACATCGTCATAGGCGAGTGCCGCCTGCTGCCATTTGCCTTGCGCGGCGAGCGCCTGGGCCAGCAGGAACTGCGCATCGTAGGCGCGGGGCGAGGTGCTGTTGTTGCTGATCACTTCCCGCGCGGCGGCTTCGGCCGCGCGGTAATCCCGTGCGGACATGGCCGCCTGTCCATCATGCAGCGCCACCTCCGGGGTGGGATGCGGGCCGAGCGGCGGCACCGAGGAGGCCGCGGGCACCGTGCCCAGGCTGCGCGGCTGCGGGCCCACCTGCGGCTGACCGCCCGGGATCGCCGGCGGCTGCGCGCCCAACGCCCCGTTTGGCGCCAGACCGCCGAGACCGGCGCCGCCCTGCGGGTTCATCTGGAACTTCAGATCGCCGATATCCTTCTGCAACTGGGCGTTCTGGTTCTGCTGCCGATGATCCAACTCGTCCACCCGCCCGTTCAACTGGCGCACCTGATCCTCAAGCCGGGTGACCCGGTCGAGCAGGGTTGCCGTCAGGCCGCCCGCGGCGGGGCCGGCCTGCGCGGGCGCGGGTGCCTGATAGCCGCCCAGCGAAGTCCCGCCACCGCCGCCCTGCGCCTGGAGGCGCTGCAACTCGTTCTTCAGTTCGAGTATCTGGTTTTCGAGTGCGATGCCCTCGCGGCTGCTGATCTGCGCCCGGGCAATCCCCGGGGTCAGCACGAACAAGGCCAGCAGCAGCCCCGGCAACGCGAGGCCGGCGATCCGAGTGCGTGTCATGCACTGTCCTTCCCGCATGGTTTCTGATGCGCTTTTCATATCTGCGCTTTCATCGCGGATGAAAACGCCCCGGTTCCTGGTTCACGCGCAGTTTTACCAGCTTGCGGGCCATCCCGCGATGCCAACCGCGCGCAGGGCGCAAAATACAAAGCCGGCGGTCTTGCGACCGCCGGCATTTCAGGCATGGCCCGAGGCGTGGAAAAACACCCCGGATCAGTTGGTCATCGAAGTCTGGCCGGCCCCGGCCTGCGGGTTCTGACCCTGGACCGAGGTGATGGCATTGCGGTTCTGGGCAAAAGCCTGCGAATCGCTGCCCAGCGCCACCGGGCGATCCTTGCCGTAGCTGATCGTCTGGACGCGGGTCGGCGCCACGCCCCTGGCCACCAGGAAGTCGCGCGCGGTGTTGGCACGGCGCTGGCCGAGGGCGAGGTTGTATTCCTCGGTGCCGCGGGCATCGCAGTTGCCGGCGATCATGACCTGAACCTGCGGGTATTTCTGCAGCCAGGCTGCCTGGCGGTCGAGGGTCGTCTGCGCCTCGCTGCTCAGGCCGGAGCGGTCGAAGGCATAGAACACGCGGTCGCCAACGCTCGCGACCAGATCCTGCTCGCTGCCCGGGGCGGGGCCCGAGGTGGCGGCAGTCGCGCCCGAGCCGGCTGCGGCGGTGTTGGTCTTCGGCGTATTGGCGCACGCCGCGAGCAGGGCGACCGCGGCGAAAGCGCCCAGAATCTTCATGTTCATTTGAGGTTACGTCCCTGGTTGGGGTGCTTCACAATTGCAGCAAATTCATGCGTCAATCGAAACGACTAAACGTTTCGACCAAACGCCGCTTACCGCGCCGTTCGGCCATGGGTCAAGCCACTTCGCATCTGCAAAGTAACATATCTTCCATGTGCTGCGGAACATATCTTCCATCCCGCAGTTGAAGTTCAGAACGAATCCTCGGCAGAAATCCGGGGTTGATTTGTTATGACAGCAACGGCGACCAATCCGGGTCGGACGCGTTGGTGGGAGTCTGCAGCACCCGCTCGTTGAAGCCGGTGATGTCGATCGTCACCAGCGAGGATGAGTGGCCGGCGCCGCTTGCGTTGCTTGCCGGCGTGCTGCGCCAGAACATCAGCACCCGCCCGTTCGGGCAGAAGGTCGGGCCGTCCACCAGATAGCTTTCCGACAGGATGCGTTCGCCCGATCCGTCCGGCTGCATCACCCCCACCGCGAACTGGCCGCCCAGCCGGATGAACGCGATCAGGTCCCCCCGCGGCGACCATACGGGGCTGCCGTAACGCCCGCTGCCATAGCTGATCCGCTTCACGTTGGAACCATCTGCATTCATTGTATAAAGCTGCTGGTCTCCCCCGCGATCCGAATTGAACACGATCTGGGACCCGTCCGGGCTGTAGCAGGGGCTGACATCGATCGATCCCGAATCGGTCAGCCGGGTGGAACGCCCGCTGCCCAGGTCCACCACGACGATGTCCGACCCGCCGCCGCGGGAGACCGCCATGATCACTTTGCTGCCATCGGGGCTGAAGCGCGGCGAGAAGGTCATGCCCTGGAAATCGCCGAGGAGGGTGCGCCGGCCGGTCCCGAGGTCGAACAGGTACACCCGCGGATGCCGGTTCACGTAGCTCATGAACGCGATTTCGTCCTTCGTCGGGTGGAAGCGCGGCGTGAGCGCCATCCACCGCCCGCTGGTCAGGAAACGGTTGTTCGCCCCGTCCTGGTCCATGATCGCAAGCCGCTTGATCGGGTGGCGCTGCGGCCCGGTGGTGGCGATGTAGGCGATCCGCGTGTCGAAATAGCCCTTCTCGCCCAGCAGGCGCTGATAGATCACATCGGCGATGATGTGCGCGATCCGCCGCCAGTTGCTGGCCGCGGTGGTATAGGCGGTGCCTTGGATCTGCTGCTGGGGCAGCACGTCCCACAGGCGGAATTCCACGCGCACCTGCCCGCCCCCGGCATCGGCCACCTTGCCGGTCACCAGCGCCTGCGTGCCGATCATCTTCCAGCTGTTGAAGTCCGGCGTGCCATTGGCCGGCGGCTGCCCCTGGATGAAGGATGCCGGGTCGATCGCGCGGAACAGGCCGCATCGCGCCAGGTCGTTCGTGATCACCCCGGCGATGTTCTGCCCCAGTTGCTGCGCCTGCCCGCCGGTTCCCGGAAAGGCGGGGATCGCGACCGGGATGGGCGCCGTGCGGGCGCGGTTCACGTCGATCACCGCGCTCTGCCCGCCGGCCGCGGGAGCGGCGGCCGGGGCCGCCGGAGCCTGTGCGCGCGCGGCGATCGGAACCGCCAGCGTGGCGACCGAGGTTGCGAGCAATCCGCGCCGGCCGAAACCGGCATTCCTGTCCATCGGCGTGTTCTCGTTCATGGCGGGCACCTCTTCTTCTGCGGCCTGGAGCATGATCGGCTCAAAATGGAATCGTGATTCCAAGCCGATGAAAATGCTCGTGAAACATGGCTAGAGCATGGTCGCTTGAAACGACCGCGCCCTAGGGACTGAAGTGGAAGGTAAGCACTTGCGGGCTGCCCATCATCGAGGGCGGCAGCGGCAAGGTCGCACACTTCACGTTGAGCACGGCCCGCACCGCCCGTTCGGCGAAGGCCCGAAACACCGGATCGGTCTGGGCACGCGCCAGATCGGGTGGCGCCACCACGGCCTGGCGAACCGTGCCCGAAGGATCGGTCTGCACCGTCAGCAGCACCTGCATCTGGCTGAGGTTAGGCGCGCCGGCATCCACGGTCCAGCAGCGCCGCACCTCGTTGCCGATGGCCGCGCGCTGCATGGCCGAAAGCTTGGAGGTGTCGTTGCTCTTCGGATTGCCGCCGATCTGCGACGCCCCGGCCTGCTGGGGGTTGTAGCGCGCGGTCGGCGCCTTCTGCTTCTGCTGCATGGACCGCAGCTTCGCCAGCGTGTTGAGCACGCTCTGGCTCATCGGCGCCGGATTCTTCGTCGGGTGCGGCTGCTGCGTCGGGCTCTTCGGCGTCGGCGGTGGCGGGGCCGGCGGAGGCGGCATCGGCAGCGGCGGAGCCGCCGGCGTCGGCACCGGCGGGGGCAGCGCGGGCGGGGCCGCCGGCGGCGGGGGTGGCGGGGGCGTGGGGGAT